>CAZUGZ010000008.1:0-58420 GCA_964620555.1 uncultured Alteromonadaceae bacterium | reverse complement strand
CAGGGCAGCTACGGCCAATTCGAAACCGTGGCATCAGAATGCTTCGGGTAAACAGTCTCGGTGCTAACAGGTCTTTTCAGTAATGCTCTATTGCGTAATTCTGTCACCCGGTTCGCATTTCTATAATTCTGCGCTCTGGCTCACACTAAAACAAACTAGAACAAGAGCCGCTGCATGAAACATAAACTGATACACCTGGTACTATCAAAATTGACAATCGCACTCGTAGCGGCCGTCAAATTGCCACGCCCATTTACGTTTTGCGGCGCCGATTCTTCCCTTCAGCTATGCGACGCCATCATCCAAATGTCTCCGCAGAAGCTGTTAGTGGTAACCGACAAAGTGCTGCTTGAGTTGGGCGTTGCTGCACCTATGCTAGAGCGCCTGGAAACGAATGACATTGACTATGTGATTTACGATGAGGTCGAACCGGATCCGAGCTATGAAATTGTCGAGCGAGGCCTTGCGCTGTTCAAATCAGCAGGCTGCGATGCTCTGCTTTCTATCGGCGGCGGCTCCACGATTGACACGGCCAAGGGAATCACCGCCTGTGCGGCCACCGGTAGGCCATTGGAAAAACTCGCAGGAATGTTCAAGGTGCGGAGCGTAACACCGCCCCACTACTGTGTGCCAACAACAGCCGGTACCGCGAGTGAAGTAACCCTGGCCTCGGTGCTGACATCCCCATCAGGGGAAAAATCGGTGCTCGCCGATGGCAAGCTCATTCCCGGCATGATTGCTCTGGACGCGAAAGTGACGGTCGGTGTGCCGCCTCACCTGACCGCTATCACCGGCATGGACGCCCTAACTCACGCGATAGAATCACACGTATCCGTGAATGCTACGGCCGAATCCCTGAATTACAGTCGCACCTCGGTCAAACTTATTGTGGGCAATTTGCAACGAGCGTATAACAATGGATCTGATTTAGCAGCCAGGCAATCGCTGCTTATCGGTTCCTCTTATGCTGGTATTGCCCTGAATCGCACGCTTCTGGGCTATGTACACGCTATTGCCCATGCCATTGGTGCCCTCTACCACCTGCCCCATGGGCTGGCGATAGCCATCGTCTTGCCTTATGTACTGGAGCACTCCATTAAAGATGCACAAGACCAGCTGGCTGACTTGGCAGTCGTTTGTGGACTGGGAGAAAAGAAGGAAGGTAAATACCGATTGGCGGAACGTTTCATTGAGCATATTCGATATATGAACCGCGAGATGGGAATACCGGAGCATGTTAAAGAGCTGCGTCCAGAGGACATACCGACGATTGCAGCGCAGGCTGTGAATGAATCCTATGGATTGAACGGCGTGCCGACCTACATGTCAATAGACGACAGTCGCAAGCTGGTTGAAAAGCTGATTTCGAATATGGGCACTTAATACAGCTAAAGTGATGATTAGTAGTTGCACAGAATCAAATCAGCGATGACGTGAGGTGATCGTTGGTTCTTAGCAAACTTTCTTACCCAGCCATGAAACCATGAATGGCTGACTTAGAGGTTATTGGCGCAATGGAGAAAAATGAGTAAATTATGACTGTCGGGCTAGATTCAAAACAATTATTATCTATGGTGTGGGCCAATACGGGTCGATCGCTGCACGAGTAGCGCTAAAAAAAGTCACAGGATTGTTGGTGCGGTGAATAGAGCCGACGATAAAATTGGCCAGAATCTGCAGATAGAATGTGAATTACAGGCAAATTCCGCCCTTTCCACAGCGGTAGCAGCAGCAAAAACCCGGCGTGAAAGTATCGTATCTCGGTGTGACTGAAGCTTTAACTTTGCCTTCTCTAAGCTGTCGGACAACTTTAATTCGGTTGCCTTGGCTTCCTGTCTCTCCTAGTCCATTGATACCATCAGTCGGTTTTCAGCCTGCTCAGCTTCCTGCGCCAGTTCCTTACGCTGAGCTGCAATTGCTGTAGTGTGTTCCTCCGCTACTCGCGACCGCTCCTCGGCATGCTGTTTTAGTAACTCGCGTTGCTCATTGTTCGTCGACTGAATCGCGGTCTTGTGTTCTTTTTCCATGCGGGACACCTGCCCGGAGAGACCATCGTTTTCGGTCACCAATCGGGCATTTTCCGTCATGAACTGAGCACATTGCTCGGTGTGCCGGTTGACGTTGTCACGCCCATGGCACTACCCGATACCTTTCGGGAAGCTGTGTTGGCCGAAGCCGTGCCGGTATGAAGGAATCAGGCACCGAGCGTCTGTTCGGTTATCTCACACATATTCTCCAGGCTATTGACCGTATTCAGAATTACACGGAAGAACTCGACGACGTAGCTTTTCTGCAGAATGCGATGGCTCAGGACGCGGTAATTCGAAACCTTGAGGTGATCGGTGAAGCTAGGAGTCTGCGCCGTAGAAAATAATCCTGTTGCGAACGCGGCACAGCGGCCCATTTTTCCGCTCTTTTTCGTTACGTAGCACCACTACGCGCCACAAACCATCAAAACCAAACCAAAACTGCCTGCCTATGTGCAGCCAATACCGGATCAATTACAATGGCACGTTCAACTAAACCCTAACTGACAACCTGGACTCGTTGGTGGGGGCAGGTCAGACCTTCTCCCGGAGTGACACTCCCAGCTTCGCATGCACTGTCTTGACCTGCTCGATGGTGTCCCGCCGTAGTTTTAATATCTCGCGGTCGACCAGGGAGATGAGCACATCCGTCTTTTGCAGTAGGGTGACCCGAAGAAAGCAGACGGACTCCAGGGATCTTCGGGGTTCCCTAAGGGTCTTCCAGCGCGCTGGCCGCCTTCTTCGAATGCGTTGCGCCAGTTGTTTCTGGTGCTCCAGGCGTAGCATCTCGAGTGGATACTCGTGCACGGAAAGTTCTTTAAGGTATTCGATATATGAGATCTGTCGCTTCAGTGTCGCTTGAGAAGGTTTGCCGGCCTCACCCTGTAGCCATTCAAGGACAGTTCGGTCTTTCGTACGTATTGACCCCAGGGCGATCAGTCACTCACGCCTGATCGATTCCGGAATGGCTTCCTCTATCGCAGCCAGAAGATCATGCTCCGCTTGTTGAATTGCATTGCGAACGAGATCATTCAGCGTGCGATCGCCGGGATAAGCAGTTTGTGCTCATAACACCAACTCCGGGCGAAGCTAACAAGCTGGCGCCGGGTCAATGCCTTATGGGATTCCTTCTTGATCAGACCAGTAAGGGAACGCCGTTGGCGTCCGGTTGCGTTCTGGAAACCCAGAATATCGGCGGCCCAACGTTGATGCTCATACAAGGTACGACGACGGCGATAGAGCGCACGTAATGATGTCACTGTTGGAACCGGTATCTCCAATTCCTGACCGAGACGGGCAAGCAATGTGCGCGGCCGCGCTACAAACCACCGCTGGATCATCCGTGGAACCAGATGGCGCGTCGTGCGGTTGCGGTGGCCGCAGCGCGCAAGGGCAACCTGTGAACACGATAACGCAAGCCTTTCGAACCGGTGGGCCAGACGTTGGCGCACGCAATGCAGTACAAGTCCTCGACCGAACCGTGCCCGGTCAGGCCGGGGAAGTCGTCGGTGAAGATCGCGCAGGCAACGCTGCGCAGCGTTCGAAGAAGGCCAAAAGGGGACACTTTAAACTGGGAGAAAAGGGGACATTTTAAAATTGGATTGACCATACCGACACCAGGGGTCGATTTCAGCAAGTGAAAAAGGCTATACTGCTGGGTTGTTCAAATTCATTCCAGCGCCAACCCTCGCGCCTCCCGCAAGCAGCAGATCGGGAAGCGCGGCAGGTTGCCGCTCGCAGTCAGGGGTTCGGCACCAAGATGAAACAGCTCAGCATTCTGGATTCCGCCTTCATCAACCTGGAGGTGGGCAATACTCCCCAGCACGTGGGTGGTTTGGGTATTTACGACCCTTCCACTGCAGCGGACGGTCTGGTGCGCTTCAAACAGGTTATCAGTAACTTTGAACGACGTCTGCAGCGACTACCACTGTTTCGCACCCGCCTGGTTGAAGTCCCCGGCGGCATCGACCGTCCCTACTGGGTCAAGGACGCCCATTTCGATGTGGAATTCCACCTGCGCCACATCGCCCTGCCGCAGCCGGGAGACTGGCGCCAGCTTTGTATTCAGGTGGCAAGGCTGCACGCCCGGCCGCTGGACATGTCGCGCCCACTGTGGGAGGCCTACATCATCGAGGGACTCGACAACATCGGCAACCTGCCATCGGGCAGTTTCGCGATCTACACCAAAATGCATCACTCGCTGGTGGATGGCGCCGGTGGTGCCTCCTTCATGTCGGCACTGCACGACCTGACCCCGGAGGCGAATGACGAGACTCTCCGCAACCCGGATCCCGTGCTGGTCGACCACATTCCCTCGTCCGCCGAGTTGCTGGGCAGGGCCCTGATAAACCGGGTCAGGGACGGGGCAGCCACTGCCAGGGGAAGTGTGAACCTGGCCCGACAGATGGGTGAATTTGCCTTGGCCGTGGCCACCAGGAAAACCAGCTTGCCGAAAATAGAGTCGCCAAGAACCCGCTTCAACGGTCCGGTGGGACCACATCGTGTAGTCGATGCCTTGGATTTCTCACTGGCTGAATTCAAGGAAATCAAGGACGCTGCCAAGGTCAAGCTGAACGATTGTGCGCTGACTGTGATCGGTGGCGCCATGCAGCGTTACCTGGCTGCCAAGGACGAGACCCCGGAACGATCCCTGGCGGTCAGTTTACCGGTCGACATGCGCCGGCATCGGGCTACAACCGATGCCAACAACCAGGTCGGATCCATTTTCGCTTCCCTGCACAGTGATATCGAAAACCCTCTGCAACGCTTGCGGGCGGTTCATGCCAGCACCCTGGAGGCCAAGCGCTTCGGTGAGATCAGCCCCATGATCGATGCCTTCAAGGTCGCCGGAATATTTTCTCCGGCACTGACCAAGCCGGTAGCCAGAAGGTGGGCGGATGGCCACTGGTCCCGGTGGGCGCCACTCAGCACTTCAACCGTGATCACCAACGTGCCGGGGCCCGATTTCGACCTGTATTGCGCCGGCGCGAAGCTGGTGCGCTACCACGGAATAGGGGTCCTGTCCCCCGGACTCGGTCTGTTTCACACCGTGTTCTCCCACGCCGGCCGCCTCAACATCACGGTGCTGGCAGACCGCGAATGCATGCCGGACCCGGCTTTTTACATGGAGTGCATTCAAGCCTGCTTCGATGAACTGTTGAGCCAGGTTCGCGCCAGCCGGGCCGGGCCCGGCAAGTCCAGTGGACGAGCAGTTCGCGGCCAGCGCAGTACCGGTGGCAAAACCCGGGACAAGACCCGCAGCAGCAATGGCAAGGCCACCGCGGCCAGTATCGACAACAGCAGCGCCGGGAATCTGGACCAGCAGAGTCGGGACGCAACCCTGGGCGAAATTCACTGAGCAAAAAAAACCCGCCAAAATGGCGGGTTTCATACTGTCAGCGTAGACCTGAACGGCGTTTCATCAGCATTGCCGGCAATTGTCCCAGGCAATGACAAAGAGCAGCACCGCATACAGGCCAAACATGCTTGCAATGAACATGATGGTTCCTCCTCTGTGCGTTACTCATCGATGTTGTATTCCACTATAGGGTCTGTTTGATATATTTCAAATATATTAGTATCATAATAATAATTACTCGGAGATATATCATGGAATACGGCAACTTGTCATGGACATAAAACAACTTGCAAGAATCGATCTTAACCTTTTGACTTCATTGCAGGTTCTGTTGGAAGAACAGCATGTTTCGCGAGCGGCCGAGCGGCTCTTCATCACTCAGCCGGCGATGAGCAAGACGCTGTCCAGGCTGCGCCAGGTGTTCGACGACCCCCTGTTCACCCGCACCTCCCACGGCATGCAGGCGACCCCGCGGGCCCTGCAAATACAGGTCGAACTGGAATCGGTATTGCGCAACATCCAGCACCTGGTCAGCAACCGGAGTTTCGACCCCGCCAGCTTCCAGGGGGAAATCACTGTTGCCCTCACCGAAACCATCGGCCTCAGTTTGCTGCCCCGATTGATGGCCCGCCTGCAAGGCAGCGCTGCCGGGTTGTCCGTGCGCACCATCACCCGGCTGGAAAACCAGTTGCAGCAACTCGCCAGTGGCAATCTCGACCTGGCTATTCACGTCAGGCACGCAGACTACAGGGGGGATTTCATCTGCCACAGCCTGGGCAGCTTCACACCGGTACTGCTGGGCCGTCAGGGCCACCCCCTGGGCAGGCAGCCCATAACCTGGGAACGGATTGCCCGCTATCCCCTGATCCGCATGTATCTGCCCGACCTGGAACAACTCGATATGTTTCGCAGCCGCCAGCGCTTCATGCAGATCGGCTACCAGCAGGCAGTAAGTTTTGAAACCACACACTTGCTGACGGCCCTGGAGGTACTGCGCAAGACCGACTCCCTGATGCCGGCCACTCCGCTGCTGCTGCACAACCCGGCGGCGAGTCACAAAATCCAGGGCCTGCCCTTTCCCGAGGAGGTCGACTACCAGGTCGAATACCTGTTGGTGCGTCACTGCCGTACCGAAAAATCACCCTTGCACAATTGGCTGTGGCAGGAAATCATTGACCTGCTGGATACTTTGTACGCGCCTGACACTGCCGGCGTGGCATACTACCCACCGCCCCAATCAGGTGAGTCAGCCAGCCAGTGAGCAGGAAAAAGAAGACAAGGCCACCCATACCGCGGTTCGAGACGCCGCTGGTCGAGACCCATTGCCATCTGGATTACCTGTCCGGGGAATTGCTGGAGCAGATTTTGGAGCGGTCGCGGCAGGGAGGTATCGAGCGCATCATCAGCATCGCCGTATCCCCCGGCAATCTCGACGCGGTACTGGGGCTGACCCGGCACTACCCGCAAGTCTGGGGCACCCAGGGTATCCACCCCCACGAAGCCGGAACTTTCAACGCCGCGGTGGCCGCCAGAATCCTCACCGGCCTGCAGCAGCCAAGGATTGTGGCGGTGGGCGAGATTGGCCTCGACTACTATTACGACCACGCCAAACGGGAGGTGCAGCGCCGGGTATTCGAACGACAGCTGCAAATCGCGGTCGACCAGGACCTGCCCATCGTGGTCCATACCCGCGACGCCGAGGACGACACCCGCGACATCCTGGCAAACTTTTCCCGCCAACTGCGGCGCAAGGGCGTAATTCACAGCTTTACCTCCAGTCTGGCCCTGGCAGAATTCTGTTTGGGGGAAGGATTTCTGCTCGGCTTCAACGGCATCGCCACCTTCCGGGGAGCCGACAACGTGCGGGAAGTCATCGCGGCCACACCGCTGCCGCAGCTCCTGCTCGAAACCGACGCCCCCTACCTGACCCCGGAACCCTACCGGGGCAAGCCCAATGCACCCTTCTACCTGCCCCTGGTCGCCCAATGCGTTGCCCGGACCAAGGGCTGCGAGATAGAGACCCTGTTGCAACAGGCTCGCCACAACAGTTATCGGCTGTTTTTTCCGGGATAATCACCACAGCGGGAGCAGGACACCGGAGACCCCCCTCCACAGCGGCTGCCTTTCACTCCCCGGTACGCGTAAAATACAGATTCGGCAAGCATTGAATGGAGTCGTTCCATGGGCACGAGCAGACGGGTATTGAGCAAGGCTGGTATGGGAATCCGGGACGGTCTGCCCCTGCAGGCCAGCAGCGGCGGCATGGAGGAATTGCGGGCCGACATCCAGCGGCTGATGGATATGGAGGCCATCCGCCAGTTGAAGCACAGCTACTTTCGCTGTATCGACACCGCCAACCTGCAGGAGTTGGCCACTCTCCTTCACGATCGGGTAGAGGTACACTTCATCGGCGGCAATTACGAGTGGAAACTGCAGGGGAAACAGGAGTACCTGGATGCCATCGGGGCATCCTTCAACAATCAGTCGGTGGGCCATCACAACGGGCACCAGCCTGAAATCCAGATCCTCAGTGCCACCGAGGCCACCGGCATCTGGTACCTGGCGGACCACATGTGGATACTCCAGCACAATGCGCACACCACCGGCACCGCCATCTACTGGGACCGCTACGTGAAGGAGGACGGGCGCTGGCTGATTCGCAAAACATGCTATGAACGCCTCTACGAGATCAACCGCCTGGACGTGAAGCCGGAGCTGTCTTCCCACTACCTGGGCGCCCATGGCGCCCCGGCCTGAGAGCAAACCGCCGCCGCCCCCGCGAGCCGGGTGGCGCCCGACCCTGACGAGGAGCGCACATGGACATCAAACCCTTCCAACTGAATGTTGGTGAAGATCAACTGGAGGACCTTCGCCGGCGGCTGGCCAATACCCGCTGGCCCGAACGGGAAACGGTGGAGGACTGGAGCCAGGGCATCCCCCTGGCCTATACCCGGGAGCTGGCGGATTACTGGCAACACCAATACGACTGGCGGCGCTGGGAACGGAAACTGAACGGCTGGGAACAGTTCACCGCGCTGATCGAAGGTATCGACATTCACTTTCTGCACCTGCGCAGCCCCCATGCGGGGGCCCTGCCCATGGTGATGACCCACGGCTGGCCCGGCTCCATCGTCGAATTTCACAAGATCATCGGGCCACTGCTAAACCCGCCCGCCCACGGGGGTCGGGCGGAAGATGCCTTTCACCTGGTACTCCCCACCCTGCCCGGTTACGGTTTTTCCGGCAAACCCGTCAGTCCGGGTACCGGGGTGGACCGAATAGCCGGGATGTGGGGCCAATTGATGGCCGGGCTGGGTTACTCGCGCTACGTGGCCCAGGGCGGAGACTGGGGTTCCCTGGTGACCCTGGCCATGGGTGAGAGTCAGACCGGGCACTGTGCCGGCATCCACGTCAACATGCCCATCGCGGCTCCCACCGAAGACAGCCTGAAAGATCCCAGCGAACAGGAAAAAGCGGCGCTGGAGAGAATGAACTACTACCAGCGCTGGGATTCCGGGTACTCCAAACAGCAGAGCTCCCGCCCGCAAACCCTGGGCTACGGTCTGGCCGACTCCCCGGTCGGGCAAATGGCCTGGATCGTCGAGAAATTCTGGGCCTGGACGGATTGCGGCGCAGCGGGGCGGCAACACCCGGAGAATGTGATCAGCAAGGACGAACTGCTGGACAACGTGATGATGTACTGGCTCACCAATTCCGCGACTTCCTCTGCCCGCCTCTATTGGGAGAGCTTTGACAAGGTCTCCATGGAGCCCATTCACATGCCGGCGGGCATTTCGATTTTCCCGCGTGAAATCTTTGGCATCAGCCGACGCTGGGCCGAGCAACGCTTCAGCAACATCATTCATTGGAATCACATGCCCCGGGGCGGTCATTTCCCGGCACTCGAACAACCGGAACTGCTGGTGCAGGAACTGCGCGACTGCTTCGGGCAGTTGCGTCAATAGCGGAATTCGACCCTGGGAACCTCTGATCCGTTCCACGGCACTTCTGTGTGAGCTGCAGCGTGGGGCTGCGAGGCGTGTTCCAAAGCACAAGGCTGCGTGTCCCCGACGGGGGACACAACCAGGCAGATGAGTGGTGCTGGCCGCGTCTTGCAGGACTTGCCGCCGCGCCGTGGCCTACTAACTTTATTTAATTTATATTATATATTCAATTAGTTATAGAATATACTTAATCCATTTCATCAATCCATGCTGCCTGGATCGCCTCCAGGATTTTCTCACCACAGCGGTTCGGATCGTCACCGAACTGCTCCAGGTCGAGCACCATTTGACGCAGGTCCACAAAATTCAGGCGTAGCGGGTCCTGCTCGGGAAATTTCTCCAGCAGCGCAATGGCGATATCCAGGCTGTCAGTCCAACGCATTTCCATACCCAACTCTCCCTCAATGTCGCTCGGAAACCATGTTGATGGTGTAGCGGGGAATTTCGATTACCAGATCCTGATCTGCCACGATGGCCTGGCAACTCAACCGGGAATCCGGCTCCAGGCCCCAGGCTTTGTCCAGGTAGTCGTCCTCCAATTCATCCGGCTCCTCCAGGGAGTCGTAGCCCTCGCGCACGATGACGTGGCAGGTGGTGCACGCGCAGGACATCTCGCAGGCGTGTTCGATCTCGATCTCATTGCGCAACAGTGCCTCGCAGACGCTCTCCCCGCTCTCCGCCTGGATCACCGAGCCACCAGGGCAGACCAGTTCGTGAGGCAACACCACCAGACTTGGCATCAGCGCTTCTCCGCTGCCGCTTCCAGTTCATCGATGGCCACCCCGGTCAGCGCCCTGCTGATGGTGGCATCCATGCGGCGAGCGGCAAAGGACTCGCTGTGACGGCCCAGAGCCTCGCTGGCCCGCTTGAGTTCGGCCGAATCCTCGCACTCCCCCACCAGCCGCTCCAGTTGTTCCATCTCCGTCCGCAGGGCCTGCAACTCGGCCGCGCTCAACAGGCGGGCGTCGGCGTCGATCGCCGCTTGCAGCCCCTGCAACAACTGCTCCGCCGCCAACCGTTGCTCGGCCAGTTGGCGAGCCCGCAGATCCTCCCCGGCATGATCCCAGGAGCTCTTCAACATGCTTGCAATCTCTTCATCGCCGAGGCCATAGGAGGGTTTGACAGTGATGCTGCTCTGCACCCCGGTACTCTGTTCCCGTGCGCTCACCTCCAGCAAACCGTCCGCATCGATCTGAAAGGTCACTACAATCCGAGCCGCTCCAGCCACCATCGGGGGAATTCCCCGCAATTCAAAACGCGCCAGAGAGCGGCAATCGGCCACCAGTTCGCGCTCGCCCTGCAGTACGTGCAGGGCCATGGCCGTCTGACCATCCTGGTAGGTGGTAAATTCGCGAGCTTTGGTCACCGGAATGGTGGTGTTGCGGGCGACCACCCGCTCCACCAGTCCGCCCATGGTTTCCAGTCCCAGTGACAGGGGAATCACATCCAGCAGCAGTACTTCCTGATCCGCCTTGTTGCCCACCAGGATATTGGCCTGGATTGCGGCCCCCACAGCCACCACAGTGTCCGGGTCGATGGAAGACAGCGGTTCGCGGCCAAACAACTCCCCCACCGCTGCTCGCACCAGGGGGATCCGGGTAGAGCCCCCGACCAGGATCACCTGTTGTACTTCAGCGGCGCTCACCCCGGCATCGAGCAGGGCCCGTTTGCAGCTACGCAGGCTGCGCTTGAGCACCGGTGTAACCAGAGTTTCGAATTGCTTGCGGTCGAGGCGCAGGGTCTGGCCGAACAGCGACAAAGTGGCGTGTTGCTGGCTGGACAGGGTTTCCTTGGCCTGTCGAGACAGCGCCAACACCTTGAGAAAATCCGCATCGCTCACCTGCTCCAGCCCCAGTTCCCCGACTGCCCATTCTCCGATCAGGCGATCCAGATCATCCCCGCCCAGGGCACTGTCACCACCGCTGGCCAGTACTTCGAATACGCCGCGATGCAGGCGCAAGATGGAGATGTCAAAGGTGCCCCCACCCAGGTCATAGACGGCGACCACCCCCTCCTGGCCGCTGTCCAGCCCGTAGGCTACGGCCGCCGCGGTTGGCTCGTTGAGCAACCGCAGCACGGTCAAACCCGCCACCGTGGCGGCATCCTTGGTGGCCTGGCGTTGCGCTTCATCGAAATAGGCGGGAACGGTGATGACCACCCCCTCCACTGGGTCCTCTCCGCTGCCGCGCTCGGCCAGGCTCTTGAGTATTTCGGCCGAGGCCTGCACCGGACTGATCTCCCCCGCACTGGTGACAAATCGCAGCATGCCCCGATCCGATTCCACCACCCGGTATCCGCTGTGTGACAGGTCACCGCGGCCGCGGCCCATCATGCGCTTGAACGATTGCAGGGTATCCTGGGGATGGTCACCGACCCGGGTCAGTGCCTCGCGTCCGGTCAACACCGAATCGCCCCCATAGTAGACCGCCGAGGGCAACAGCAGATTGCCCTCGGTGTCCGGCAGGGGTTCGGCGCGACCGTCGCGCACCCGGGCAACGAGGGAGTTGGTGGTACCCAGATCGATACCCAGGGCCAGCCTTTGCCGCTGCGGCGACGCCCTCTGCCCGGGTTCCAGAATTTGCATTACCGCCATGCTCAGGTCCGCTCCGCGTCCAGCAGCGAGTTTTCGATGGCGGCGAGTTCGCTGCGAAACTTGTCCAGGTACTGCATCTTGACGACCACAGTCGCCGCGTCGGCCCAGTTCTGTCCGTCCATGGCGGCGGCGAGTTCCCGACTGTATACGTTCCAGTCGGCGGCCAGTTCCCGCTGCAGGTGTTCCAGCCCCTGTTCCGGATTCACCAGATCCGCAAGGCGGTCGAGACTTTCGCGCAACTCCATTTGCTGCATCAGGAAATCACCTGCCACCTGCTGGGCAGCCACCCGCTCGCTATCCCATCCCGCCAGTTCCAACAGGTACAGCGCCCGTTCCAGCGGATGTTTGAGGGTGTGAAAGGCGCTGTTGACGAAGCCCGAGTACTGCACCGCCAAACGCTGCCGGGTCGCTCCGTCGGCGGCATGGCGGTCGGGGTGCATAAGAGTCTGCAGCTCCCGATAGCGCTGCGCCAACTCGTCCGTATCCAGCGCAAAGCGCTGGGGCAGGTCGAAGAGTTCAAAATAGGACTGAGAGAGATCCAAGCTTGACACCCTGTGGCTGGCGGCACCGTGGGCACCGCCCCGATACCGGCTAACCGGAACCGCCCCGCTGTGCACGGCGACACCCGCAGGACCAGCCCGGTGGGATGGGCGGGCCGGGGTCAAATGGTAAAGCTTTCACCACAACCACACTCCGCGGCCACATTGGGATTGTTGAACTGGAAGCCCTCGTTGAGGCCCTCCCTGACAAAATCCAGTTCGGTCCCCTCCAGGTACGCCAGGCTCTTGGGGTCGACGAAAACCCGTACTCCCGCGCCCTCATAGACCTCGTCCTGGGGCTGGGATTCGTCGACAAACTCCAGTACGTAGGCCATGCCGGAACAACCCGAAGTGCGAACACCAACGCGAATACCCAGCCCGTGGCCGCGCTGCTGAAGTTGTCGCTGCACGTGGTCCGCGGCAGCCTGGGTCAGAGAAATGCCCATATCAGCCTTCCTGCTTTTCGCGGAAATTCGCCACCG
Organism: uncultured Alteromonadaceae bacterium; assembly: GCA_964620555.1. GTDB lineage: Bacteria > Pseudomonadota > Gammaproteobacteria > Pseudomonadales > Halieaceae > JAPOQD01. Next base: position 45,417 of record CAZUGZ010000008.1, on the reverse strand, counting down.
CCGCCTTGATGGCGTCTTCAGCCAGCACCGAACAGTGGATTTTTACCGGTGGCAGGGCCAGTTCCTCGGCAATTTCGGTGTTGCGTATCTGCTCTGCCTGATCCAGATGTTTACCCTTGACCCACTCGGTGAGCAGGGAACTGGAGGCGATTGCCGAGCCGCAGCCGTAGGTCTTGAACTTGGCGTCCTCGATCACACCGTCTTCACCCACCTTGATCTGCAACCGCATCACGTCTCCGCAGGCCGGGGCGCCGACCATACCGGTGCCCACTGCACCATCGCCATCGTCCAGCTTGCCGACGTTGCGAGGGTTTTCGTAGTGGTCAAGCACTTTTTCACTGTAAGCCATAATAGCCTCCTGATAGGCTCAATGAGCCGCCCATTCAATCTTGCTCAGATCGATACCGTCCTGGTACATATCCCACAAGGGTGACAATTCACGTAATTTCTCCACCGCATGGCGCAGTTGCCCGGCGGCGTAATCCACTTCCTGCTCGCTGGTGTAGCGGCCAAAACAGAAGCGCAGGGAACTGTGTGCCAGTTCGTCACTGAGCCCCAGGGCGCGCAGCACATAGGAAGGCTCCAGACTTGCTGAAGTACAGGCCGAGCCACTGGAAACGGCCAGATCCTTGAGGGACATGATCAGTGACTCCCCCTCCACATAGTTGATGCTGATATTGAGGGCTCCGGGCAAACGCTGTCTTTCGTCGCCATTGAGATGCACCTCTTCAATATCGCTGATCGCCTTCCAAAAACGCTGGCGCAAGCGCAGCAATCGCTGGGACTCCTCTGCCATTTCCCGGTGGGCAATGGCGGCAGCTTCCCCCATGCCGACAATCTGGTGGGTCGGCAGGGTTCCGGAACGCATGCCCCGCTCGTGGCCGCCGCCGTGAATCTGGGCCTCCAGCCGCACCCGCGGCTTGCGGCGCACGTACAGTGCCCCCATACCCTTGGGACCATACATCTTGTGGGACGAAAGGGAGTACAGGTCGATCTGCATCGCCTCCACATCCACCGCAATCTTGCCGGCCGCCTGGGCCCCGTCGACATGGAAAAATACGCCGCCGGCCCTCGCGATGGCGCCGATGGCGGCCACATCGTTGACCACACCAATTTCGTTGTTGGCGTGCATGATGCTGACCAGCACCGTGTCCGGACGCAGCGCGGCCTGTACTGCGTCGGGGCTGATCAGGCCATTCGGGGCCGGATCGAGATATGTGACCTCAAAGCCCTGGCGCTCGAGCTGGCGGCAGGTATCCAACACCGCCTTGTGCTCGATTTTCGAGGTAACGATATGCTTGCCCTTGCGCTGGTTGAACAGTGCCACCCCCTTGATCGCCAGGTTGTCGGATTCCGTAGCCCCGCTGGTCCAGACGATTTCACGGGGGTCGGCGTTGATCAGTTCCGCCACCTGGCGGCGGGCGTTCTCCACGACTTCCTCCGCCTTCCAGCCATACTGATGTGAGCGCGAGGCCGGATTGCCGAAATTGCCTTCCATGGAAAGGCAGGCGGTCATCTTCTCCACCACCCGCGGGTCTACCGGGGTAGTGGAAAAATAATCCAGATAAATCGGAAGATGTATCGCTGCGTCTCTCACTGCACTCACTTTCTTCGCCTCCCTCTCGCTTGCCACGCCGGCCCCGTCAAGCCGTCATTTCCCGCAATGGCGGCCCAAGCTGCTCAGCCCAGGCGGCTTCCTGGCGGACGGCGATACTCTGTACCTCACGACGTTCCACCAGGCTGCCGAGGCTGATGCCGTTGAGAAAACCACGAATCTGGTCACTCAGGTCACACCAAAGGTGATGGGTCAGGCAAATCTTGCCATGCTGGCAATCGGTGGAACCGCCACACTCGGTGGCATCCACCTTCTCGTCTACGGCGTCGACGATATCTGCCACGCGTATCTGCCGTCCGGGCCGACTCAGGCAATAGCCTCCGCCGGGGCCACGCACGCTCTGCACCAGCCCGCCACGGCGCAACTGGGAAAAGAGTTGCTCCAGGTAGGGCAGAGAGATGTTCTGCCGCCCGGCTATCGCCGCCAGATTCACCGGACCACAATCTGCGTGAATCGCCAGATCCAGCATGGCGGTAACGGCGTAACGACCTTTGGTGGTGAGGCGCATGGCCGATCCTCAGTAAATTCCGAAGCTCAGTATGCAATAACCAAGCAAAATAATCAAGTATTTTTCAAACCCCTGTAGAGACGGCCATTCGGCCCCCTCGCGATATCGCAAGGGTTACACTAGACTGCAGGCGTTCCACCGGGTGGACACCACCATGGGCGAAGTAATCTACAAGGATACCTTCAGCGAAGAGGAATACCGGGAATTCAGCGTGCGCCTGGAGCAGCAGTTGGCGGTGCAGAAGGAATTGCTGGAGACGCCCCCTTTCAACCGCGACGAGCCAAGCATCGGCGCAGAGTTGGAGCTCTACCTGGTGGACGACCACTTCCGCCCGGCGGCGGTTAACGAAGAGCTGCTGGTACTGGCCGATCATCCGCAACTGACCCCGGAACTCAATCGCTACAACCTGGAATTCAACCTCAGCCCCGTGGCGGCTTCCGGGGTGCCCTTCAGCACCATGGAGAGGGAACTGAGAGATTTTCTCGACCATTTACAGGCCCTGGCGCGTGGCATCGATGCCAATATCCTGCCCATCGGCATCCTGCCTACCCTGACCGAAGAACATCTCAATCAGCAGTACATGACGGACCGGCCCCGCTATCACGCACTGACCCGGAACCTGTGCGGTCTGCGTGGTGGCCACACCAGGATCGACATCAATGGCAGGGACCGCCTGAAGATTCTGGGAGAGGGCCTGACCGTGGAAGGGGCCAATACCTCGTTCCAGGTGCACTTGCGGGTGACCGCCGAGCGCTTCGCCCGCTACTACAATGCGGCGCAGTTGATGGCGCCGCTGGTACTGGCGCTGGCGGCCAACTCCCCGCTCATCGCGGGCAAGAGATTGTGGCAGGAATCGCGTATCGCCCTGTTCAAGCAGAGTGTGGATTTTCGTACCCGGGACCATCCGGTCCGGCAACAGCCGGCCCGCGTCTGGTTCGGTAGCGGCTGGATGCGGCGCAGCGCATGGGAACTCTTTGCCGAGAACGTAGCCCTGTTCCATCCGCTGTTGCCGGTACTTTTCGACACCGAACAGCACTCTCCGCCCCTGCTGCCGGAATTGTGCATGCACCACGGCACCGTGTGGTCGTGGCACCGGGCGGTATACGAACCCAAGCAGGGCGGGCATCTGCGCATCGAGTTTCGGGCGTTGCCGGCGGGCCCCACCATATTCGACATGCTGGCGAATGCGGCCCTGTCCATCGGCTGGACCGTGGCCATCGCCTCGGATGTGGACGAATACATCGCCCGCCTGCCTTTCAAAATGGCGGAATACAATTTTTATCGCGCAGCGCAACACGGCCTGGATGCCAGGTTACTCTGGCCACGCAGATTCCGGGGTGGACTGGAGGAACGGCCGGTGACCGAACTGATTGAAGAGTTCCTGCCCCGCGGCCAACGGGGCCTGGAGCAACTGGGAGTGGCTGCCAGTGACAGTGACCCCCTGTGGCAGATTGTTGAACAGCGGCTGGAAACCCGCACCACCGGTGCGACCTGGCAGTTGCGCCGCTTCGAGCACTATCGGCAACGGCACGACGTGGCGGTCGCCTGCAGCCGCATGTTGGCCGATTACACCGAGCACGTGATGGAAGGCAACCCGGTGGCGACCTGGTGATCCGGACCTGGTGTGACCCGCAGCCCTGGGAGGTGAAACCGGGAATCGAGGATTTCCTGCAGCAGTTGGGTGGTCCGACGGCGATTCAGCTCACCGGCGAGGACAGTTCGCGCAGCCGCGTGCTGGTGACCCTGTCTCACGGCAACGAACCGTCGGGGCTGGAGGCGGTTCACCGCTGGTTGCGACGTGGCACAAGGCCGGCGGTTACCGTGGTGGTGCTGATCTGCGGGGTGCGTGCCGCCCTGCTGGAACCGCGGTTCTCCTTTCGTCAGCCTCCTGGCGAGCGCGACCTCAACCGTTGTTTCGGTTCGCCCGGCGGGGACAGGCAGGGGCAACTGGCGTCGAACATGCTGCAACACATTCGCCAACTGCGGCCCGAGGCGCTGGTGGATTTGCACAATACCTCCGGCTCGAGCCCGGCCTTTGCCATCGCCGTGGGCGGCTCCCGGGAGCAGCGCAGCCTGGTGAGCCTGTTTGTGCGGCATTTGATCGTGACCGAGCTGCAACTGGGCTCGCTGATGGAACAGGCCTTGGGTTGCCCACAGGTGACCATAGAAGTGGGTGGGGCTGCGGACGAGTCGTCCCGACGGGTGGCAGACGCAGGAATCCATCGATATTTCACGGCTCGGGACGTACTCGATGTCCAGGCCAGGCTGGAAATCTCTCACCATCCGATGCGGCTGGAACTGCGCCGGCCTACGCAGGTCCGCTTTGCCGAGCACCCCTTGCCCGACTGCGAGCTTACCGTACGGGTCGATATCGAGAAGTTCAACACCACGCCGTTGGGAGAGTTGGACAGGATTGGCTGGTTGCAGGCCGATGCTCTCGAGCGACTGCAGGTGACCAGCGATGCCGCTCACCCGCATCGGGTAGAGGATTTTTTCAGGGTAGAGGACGGGCAACTCTATCCACGACAGGCCCTGCGCCTGTTCATGGCAACTACCCGACCGGATGTCGCCAGCAGTGATTGCCTGTTTTACTTTGTGCTGGATGACCGATGAAGAATCCGTACCCTACTTCCTGCTGTCGGCAATGGCCTTTGAGGTCTCGGTCAAAATGCCCCGCAGGATATTGAGTTCCATCTGGTCGGGTTGAATTCGGGAATACAGGCGTCGCAGGCGGCTCATCAACTGGCGCGGCGCCGCCGGGTCGAGAAAACCGATTTCGGCGAGGGTGGATGCCAGGTGCAGGTAGTAGCGTTCCATATCTTCCACACTGGCCGGGGGGCTGTCCCAGTGGGCCTCGGACGACGCCGGCAAGTCCGCCGCCATTGACGCCATGCGCAGTTCGTAGGCAACGATTTGCACCGCCATGGCCAGGTTGAGGCTGGGGTAGTCCTCGGCCGCTGGAATTTGCAGATGCAATTGGCACAGTTGCAGTTCCCGATTGCTCAGACCACTGTGCTCCGGCCCGAAAACCACCGCCACCCTGGCCCCCGCCTCTGCCCGGGTGAGAATTTCCCGGGCACAGCGACGCGGGTCCAGGGTGGGCCAGGGAATGCGCCGCCCGCGGGCACTGCTGGCCACCGCGAAGTGGCAGTCGGCCAGCGCCTCGGCCAGGCTGTCCACGACCGTGGCGGAATCCAGCACATCCACCGCCGCCGCAGCTCGCCAGACCGCCTGTGGATCGGGGTAATTGCTGGGGGCCACCAGAAAAAGTTCGGACAGGCCCATGTTTTTCATGGCGCGTGCCACCCCCCCGATGTTACCGGGATGGCTGGTATTGACCAGGACGATACGGACTGAATCCATGATTGCGGGCAGCATTGGGTGGAGCGTAGTGTAGACCGCATATTGCACCAAATCGCCATCAATTGATAATAAAATTTATGTTTATCAGAGAGTTATTCTTGTCTATCCAGCTTTGTCCCGGTTACAGAGTACGGGTTTGGCAGACCTGCTATACTTTTGTGCAGCGCTTTTACCCGCACTGGAAAACACCATGGAGCCGACCACCCACATGGCCCTGCGCGCCGCCCGCAGGGCCGGCAAATTGATAGCGAAAGCCGGCGAACGCCTCGACCGCATCGCTATCGAAGCCAAGGGACTCAACGATTTCGTGACTGATGTGGACCGCACCGTGGAGCGGGAAATTCTCCAGCAATTGGGCAAAACCTATCCAGACCACGCCTTTCTGGGGGAGGAAGGCGGTCTCAGCGGCGACCCGGACAGCGAATTCCGCTGGTTCGTCGACCCCCTGGACGGCACTACCAATTTCATCCATGGCCTGCCCCATTTTGCGGTATCCATCGCCTGTGAGTATCGGAATAGTATGGAACACGCGGTGGTACTGGACCCCATACGGGGCGAGGAATTCACTGCCAGCCGGGGTCGTGGAGCCTACCTCAACGGGCGTCGAATCCGGGTTAGCAGCCGCGACAGCCTGTTCAACGCCCTGCTCGGTACCGGGCTGCCGTTTCGGCAGGGCAATCCCGACCACCTGACGGCCCAACTCGATACCGTCGCGGCGGTGGGCACCCAGGGCGCGGTGGTGCGCACCATGGGCTCGGCGGCGCTGGACCTGGCCTATGTGGCCGCCGGCCGCCTCGACGCCTTCTGGCATACCGGCCTGGCAAGTTGGGATATTGCAGCGGGGGCACTGTTGATTCAGGAGGCCGGAGGGCTGATCGCCGACCTCGACGGTGGCAGCGGCTATCTGGATAGCGGCCAGGTGGTTTGCGGCAATCCGAAGTGTTTCAAGGCGGTTCTGCAGGCCGCCCATGCCAGACTGGGAGTACCCACCGCGGAGGCTCTGCACAGGTAGTCGACACCTCTGCGGTTCGTATCTCCACTGCGTCAGGGCCGGGTGTCGACCTCCGCACCCTCCTTCACCGGGACCAGCAGGTCTTCCTTGTCGATACCCAGCCACATCAGGGTGCTGGCCGCTACGTAGATGGAGGAGTAGGTACCGATCATCACCCCCACGATCAAGGCGACGGCAAAGCCGTGAATCATCTCCCCACCAAACAGGAACAGGGCAAACAGGACCATCAGGGTAGTCAGTGAGGTAACCAGGGTACGGCCCAGCGTTTCGGTCAGGGAAATGTTGATTACCTGCACTGGTTCCGCCTTGCGAATCTTGCGGAAGTTCTCGCGAATGCGGTCCGACACGACGATGGTGTCGTTGAGCGAATAACCGATGACCGCCAGCAGCGCGGCCAGCACGGTGAGGTCGAATTCCAGGCGCAACACGGAAAAGAATCCCAGCGTGATCAGCACGTCGTGGGCCAGCGCCGCCACCGCGCCCAGCGAAAATTTCAACTGAAAGCGGAAGGCCACGTACAGCATCACCAGACCCAGCGCCAGCAGCAGGGCCAGACCACCCTGATCGCGCAATTCGTCGCCAACCTGGGGGCCGACAAACTCACTGCGGCGCAATTCCACGGTACCGGCATAGGCATCCTGCAACAGCGTCAGCAATTGCGCTCCATCCTCGTCCGAGTAACCCTGGGGCAGGCGAATCATGACGTCGCGGTCGGAGCCGAAGCGCACCACACTGGCGCCTGCGAAGCCACCATTGTTCAGGGTCTCGCGGATGGCGGCCAGGGGTGCGACTTCACTATAGTGGACTTCCGCCAGGGTACCGCCGGTGAAATCCAGCCCCCAATTGAGTTGCCGGGTAGCCAGGGAAAACACCGAGCCGGCCACCACCAGCAGCGAAAACAGTGCTGCCAGGCGGCGCTGCCCCATGAAGTTGATGGTTTTCAAGTCCGCACCCAGCCGATTTGCAGGCGTTTCACGCTGCGCCCCCCGTAGTACAGATTTACCAGCGCGCGGGTGCCCAGGATGGCAGTAAACATGGAGGTGACGATGCCGATCGACAGCGTCACTGCGAACCCCTTGACCGGCCCGGTGCCAACCGCATACAGAATCAAGGCCACCAGCAGGGTGGTGACGTTGGCATCGAGAATGGTCACTACCGCCCGTTCGAAACCGGAGTGAATGGCCATCTGCGGTGACATTCCATTCCTGATTTCCTCGCGGATGCGAGAGAAAATCAACACGTTGGCATCCACCGCCATGCCCACTGTCAACACGATACCAGCGATGCCTGGCAGGGTCAGTGTCGCACCCAACAGCGACATGAAAGCCACCAGCAACACCAGGTTACAGCTCAGGGCAATCACGGCGGCCACTCCCAGCATGCGGTAGTAGGCTATCATGAACAGCATTACCAGCAGCAGCCCCACCTGTACCGAGCGCAGGCCCTGGGCGATGTTCTCCGCTCCCAGCGACGGCCCGACGGTGCGCTCTTCGACGAAATCCATGGGTGCCGCCAGGGCACCGGCGCGCAGCAACAGGGCCAGTTCCGAGGCCTCCTGGGGGCTGTCCAGACCGGTAATCTGGAACTGCGCTCCCAGCGCCGACTGGATCACCGGCGCGGTGATTACCTTCCTCTCATCGTAGGGCGTTTTTACTACCACTTCCTCTCCCGCTTCATTGCGCTGGTAGCGAGTGCGGTGTTTGCGCTCGATAAACAACACGCCCATCCGCCGTTTGATATTGTTGCGGGTGGCCCGGTGCATGAGGGCCCCACCCTCTGAATCGAGATCGATGTTGACATTGGGGCGACCGTTCTGATCGAAACTGGCCTGGGCGTTGGAGACCTGCTCGCCGCTGATGATCACCTCCCGCTCCAGCCATTCGCTGGCACCGGCCCGGGCCTGGCCGCGATAGCCGAATTCCTGTTTGGACGAAAGCGGTGCGTCGGCACGGGCCACCAGACGAAATTCCAGGTTGGCGGTCTTGCCGAGAATGCGCTTCGCCTCCGCCGTATCCTGAATGCCGGGCAATTCGACGACGATGCGGCTGGCGCCCTGGGGCTGCACCAGCGGTTCGGACACGCCCAGTTCATTGACCCGGTTGCGCAGGGTAGTGAGGTTCTGGGTCAGCGCGTACCTGCCGATTTCCCTGCGGCTGGCCTCCGACATGGCGGCACGAAAAGCCCACTCCGGTTGCCCGTCCAGCCGGCTCAGTTGCAATTCGGGAAAGCGTTCGCGAACCGCCTCAAGGGCCTGCTCGCGTAACGCTTCGGTGCGGAACCGGCCCTCGATTTCCCCATTGTCGGTGTCGCTGAGGAATCCGCGCAGGCCTTCCTCCCGCATCAGCTTCTTGATACTGCTGAGGTAGAACTCCATCCGCCGGGCAACGGCCGCCTCGGTGTCCACCTCCAGCTTGAAATGCACACCCCCACTGAGGTCCAGGCCATATTTCATCGGTTGCGCAGCGAGCTTCGTCAGCCACGGGGGGGTATTCTGGGCCAGGTTGAGCGCCACGACATAGGCATCCCCCAGGGCGCGCTGTACCAGCCGCTGCGCCGGCAGCTGAGCGTCCCGCTGGTGCAGGCGAATCAAACCGCTGGCTCCTCGCGCGCCCACCGTTTCACCAAAATAGGCGATGTTGCCCGCCTCCAGGGCCGCGGTTGCCCGCGCAAGGATGCGACCGTCGATGATCTGAGCGCTGCTCTCGCCACTGATTTGCAAAGCGGGATCGGGAGCGTACAGATTGGGGGCGGCATAGAGGAAGCCAAAGGTCACCAGACCCAGGATCAACAGATTCTTCCACGTCGGATAACGGTTCAGCATGCGCGGCTCAACGAAAAATACGCGGCATTATTGGCCCAGCCGCCGAACATGTCCAGTGGGGAGCGGTTCCGATGGGTTCGCCATCATCCCAGCCACACTCGGGCGTTGCGGAACAGACGCATCCAGCCGCCGTCCCCGGTCCATTCGGCGGGGGCCCAGGAGCACAGTTGACTGCGAAACACCCGCTCCGGATGGGGCATCATGACAGTGACCCTGCCATCGGCACTGGACAAGGCGGTGATGCCCTCCGGGGAGCCATTGGGGTTGGCCGGATAGGTTTCCGTAACTGCGAGTTGATGATCGATAAAGCGCATGGCGACCAGGGAGCTGGCGGCGGCCTGGCTGGCCGGGTCGGCAAATTGCGCCCGGCCCTCGCCGTGGGCAACGGCGATGGGCAGGTGGGAGCCGGCCATGCCCGCCAACAGGATGGAGGGGCTTTCTTCGACACGGACCAGGGAGAAACGGGCTTCGAACTGTTCCGAACGGTTGCCGATAAATTGCGGCCAGCACTCCGCCCCAGGGATCAATTCCCGCAAATTGGAGACCATCTGACAGCCATTACACACCCCCAGGGTGAAACTGTCCGGGCGTTCAAACCAGGCCTGAAACTGGTCGCGCAACAGCGTGCTGAAGAGAATGGTCCTGGCCCACCCCTGGCCGGCGCCGAGCACGTCACCATAGGAAAAGCCACCACAAGCCGCCAATCCCTGGAACTCCCGCAAGTGAAAACGTCCCTGCAGCAGGTCACTCATGTGTACGTCGTAACAGGCGAAACCAGCCCGCTCGAAAGCTGCTGCCATTTCAACCTGTCCATTCACCCCCTGCTCTCGCAGCACGGCGAGGCGGGGTTTCCTGGCGAGGTTCAAATAGGGTGCGGCGATATCCTCATCCACCGCATAGCTGAGGTGAACGCTGAGACCGGGGTCCGGGTCGGCCAGGCCGAGGAATTCCTGCTCGGCACACTGTGGATTGTCCCGCAGCGCCTGCATTCGGTAGCTGGTTTCGCTCCACACCTGCTGCAATCGCGAGCGGGAATCCCGCCACAGACAGCGCGTTCCGGCGTTGACCAGGACTTCATCGCCGGCCAGCACGCGCCCCAGGGGCAGCAGGCAAGAGGATACGCCCAGTTGCCGGGCCAGCTCGGTAAAGCGCTGGACCTGGTCGGTGCACACCTGCAGGACCGCCCCCGCCTCTTCATTGAACAGAGCGGCGACGGCGTCCTCTCCCAGTGCCTCGATATCGAGATGGAAGCCGCAGTGCCCGGCAAAGGCCATTTCCAGTACGGTGGTGAACAGGCCACCGTCGGAACGGTCGTGGTAGGCCAGCAGCATCTGCTGCTGCATCGCCTGCTGCACCAGCTGAAACAGACCGGCAAGTCGAGTCGGGTGCTCGACGTCGGGCACCTCGTTGCCGAGTTGCCCGTAGACCTGGGCCAGGGCAGAACCACCCAGGCGCTGCTGGCCCCCGGACACGTCAAACAGGAACAGCGGGTGCTCCTCGATCGGTACCTGCAACTGGGGCGTGAGGGTGGCATCGACATCGAGCACGGGTGCGAAGGCCGAGACGATCAGGGAAACCGGGGCGGTAACTGCCTTTTCCTGCCCATCCTCCTGCCAGGTAGTGCGCATCGACAGGGAATCCTTGCCCACCGGGATGGTGAGGCCCAGGGCGGGACAAAATTCCATGGCCACCGCGTGTACGGTATCGAACAGAACCTGGTCCTCCCGGCCATGCCCGGCGGCGCACATCCAGTTTGCCGACAACTTGACGTCGCCGAGGGCGCCGATCCGTGCCGGGGCAATATTGGTTATTGCCTCCGCCACCGCCATGCGCCCGGAGGCGGGCCCGTCGACCAGGGCCAGCGGGGTCCGTTCCCCCATTGCCATGGCCTCACCAGCACGACTGTCATAGGCCACGGTCGTCACTGCGCAGTCGGCCACCGGAACCTGCCACGGGCCCACCATCTGATCGCGGACCACCATACCGGTTACGCTGCGGTCGCCGATGGTGATCAGGAATTGTTTGCTGGCCACCGCCGGCAGGCGCAGAACCCGCTCCAGAGCCTCGCCCAGGGTTGACTCCGGCAGTGCCAGCGCGGGCAGTTGCAGTGACCTTCGCTGGAATTGCCGATGCATGCGCGGCGGCTTGCCGAACAGCACAGACAGGGGCAGAGCCACCGGCCGATTGTCAAAGTGACGATCGCGTACCTCGAAGTCCGGAGCTTCGGTAGCCTCACCCAGCACCGCGTAAGGGCAGCGCTCGCGCCGGCAGATTTCATCGAAGCGAGGCAGGTCCTGCGCTGCCAGGGCGAGCACGTAGCGCTCCTGGGATTCATTGCACCAGATTTCCAGCGGCGACAGACCGGACTCGGCGCTGGGTACCGCGCGCAATTCCAGGCAACCGCCACGGCCACCGTCCTTGACCAGTTCGGGCAGGGCATTGGCCAGACCACCGGCCCCCACATCGTGAATAAAGGCGATGGGATTGTCTTCCCCCAGTTGCCAACAGCGGTCGATGACTTCCTGGCAGCGGCGCTGAAGTTCCGGGTTTTGTCGCTGCACCGAGGCAAAATCCAGGTCTTCGGCACTCTGCCCGCTGGCCAGGGAACTGGCTGCACCCCCGCCCAAACCGATCAACATGGCGGGCCCTCCCAGGACCAGCAGTCTGGCGCCGGACGCAAATTTGCCCTTGGCGACGTGCTGTTGGCGGATATTGCCGTAGCCGCCGGCAATCATGATCGGCTTGTGGTAGCCGCGCAGTTCGAGTCCGTCGGGACCCATGACCGGAGTCTCCCAGGTGCGGAAGTAGCCGCACAGGTTGGGCCGCCCGAATTCGTTATTGAAGGCGGCACCGCCGATGGGGCCCTCCAGCATGATTTCCAGGGCCGAGGCGAGCCGCGCGGGTTTGCCGTAGTGCTGCTCCCAGGGCTGGGGAAACCCTGGGATGTGTAAATTGGAGACGGAAAATCCGGTCAGGCCCGCCTTGGGTTTGGCACCGCGGCCCACCGCGCCTTCGTCGCGAATTTCCCCGCCTGCCCCGGTACCCGCCCCGGGAAAGGGTGCAATGGCGGTGGGATGGTTGTGGGTTTCGACCTTGAGCAGCAGGTGAATGGGTTCCCGTGAATACCCGTACTGGCCGTCCTCCGGGTTCGGATAGAAGCGCCCCGCCCGGCTGCCCTGCACAACCGCGGCGTTGTCGGAATACGCCGACAACACCTGCTCACCGCCCCGCTCACAGGTGTTGCAAATCATCTGGAACAGCGAACGTGGCTGCCTTTCGCCATCCACCAGCCAACCGGCATTGAAAATCTTGTGCCGACAGTGTTCCGAATTGGCCTGGGCAAACATCATCAACTCCACATCGGTGGGATTGCGCTGCAGTTGCCGGAAACTGTCCAGCAGGTAATCCATTTCCTCCTCGGCCAGGGCCAGCCCCAGTTCGCGATTCGCCTCTGCCAGCGCCCGGGCGCCGCCACCCAGCAGGTCGATGTGGCGCAGCGGCCGTGGCGCCTGCTGCTGAAAAAGCCCTGCCGCCATTTCCAGCTCAGGCAATACCTCCTCCACCATGCGATCATGCAGGCAGGCAGCCACTTCCGAACGCAGGGAGTCCTGCCTGCCGTCGGGCAGTTCCAGGTAATAGGCGATGCCGCGTTCGATCCGCAGCAACTGCGGCAAACCACAATTGTGGGCTATATCCGTGGCTTTGCTGGACCATGGTGAAATGGTTCCGATGCGTGGTACCACCAGGAACAGGCTGTCGGAGGAGGTCTCCGCAGCGCACTGCGGGTCAAAATCCAGGAGGGCGTGAAGACGCTGGGTCTGGGTGCTGTCCAGTTCCTCCACCCCGGCGACAAAGTGCACAAACTCGGCGCGAATTCCACCGATCCCGGCCTCGATACCGCGCAGTCTGACCGCCAGTTTATCGAGTCTGAAATCCGACAGAGCGGCTGCGCCGCGCAGGATGAGCATGAGATGAACCGCCGTAAGCGGGCCCTAAAAAAAGACGCGCCATTGTAATGGATAATCAAAGCCGCGTCCCATTGGCTGGACGAATTCCTGCAGCCGGTCAAGGTATTTATTTACCTTAACTCACCGTCCCGTTTTTCCTAGACTGACAGCATGGCGACTAACGCAGTGACTGGTTTAGCCCGCATGGTTCAGCACCCTCCCGCCGCGTACCTTCGCGAAATACGCGGATCGGGGAAACTGGCTGTATTGGCCATTCTCCTGATTCTGACCGGCTGCAGCGCGAGGGACCGCCTGGCGCTGATTGAAGAGGCCGGGGTGCTGCGCCTGGGCATTCACACCAGCCCGGTCAGTGCCCATCCGGAAGTATATCGGCTGGAATATCAATTGGCCTACCGTTTCGCGGAAGAACTGGGCGTGACGCTGGAGGCCTACTCCGACGACAGTAAACCCGGTCTGCTGCGCAACCTTCGCCTTGGTCGCCTCGACCTTGCCGCCGTTACCCGTGGCTCACATCCGGACCGAAGATTTCCGCACAGCCGTCCCTACCACAAAGTTGATGGCAGCGGGCGACAACTGGTCTGGTTATTCGCGCCCGGCGCGGCCCAGGGCCACCTGAGGCAGCGGGCGGACAAATTTCTGCGGCACCTGGAGCAGAGCGGGCAACTGGCGTTGCTCCGGGAACAGCAGTTTGCCGATTTCGCCCCACTCGACCCGGAAAATTTCCAGACCTTCAGTCGCAACATGCGACGTGACCTGCCCTGCTATGAGGCTGAAATTCGTCAGGTAGCCGGGGAATACCAACTGGATTGGCGGCTGCTGGCGGCAATGGCCTACCAGGAATCCCACTGGAACCCGCGCGCCCGGTCCAACACCGGGGTGCGCGGAATGATGATGCTGACCCGAGACACCGCTCGGGAGATGGCGGTAGACGACCGCCTGGACCCCATGCAAAGCCTGCGTGGCGGGGCAGGTTACCTCCTCAAGGTCAAGAACCTGTTGCCCGGCGATATTGTCGAACCCGACCGAAGCTGGTTTGCCCTGGCCGCCTACAATATCGGGCGGGGTCATCTGGAAGACGCCCGGGTTATCACCGAACGCCTGGGTGGTGATCCGCATTACTGGACAGAGGTGGCCACATACCTGCCGCTGCTGCAGGAGCGGTCCCACTATGCCGATACCCGCCATGGGTACGCCCGTGGTTCGGAACCGGTTACCTACGTGAACAACATTCGCAACTACTACCGGATTCTGAGTTGGTGGGATCTCGCCCGGAACTCCACCGAACCCACCGGCAGCTTCGCCGCGCTCTCTCCGGAAGCATCGCACTTCACCAGTCTGTTGGACTCCCACTGACCCGGGCGAAAAGGTCCGGATCACGTGCCCGACCCGCTAACTTCACCAATGGATGCGAGCGCCGGGGGACAAGCCTGGGCTAACGTCGGGCGCGAAAGAAATCCTCCAGCAGCGTGGCGCTCTCCTCGGCCAACGGTCCCTCTTCCCACAGCACCCGATGATTATGGAAATCCTCGTCCAGCAACCGCGCCCGGCTGCAGACCGCGCCCGCGCGTGGCTCGCGGGCGGCGAAAATCAGCCGCTCGATGCGCGCATGGATCAAGGCGCCGACACACATGGTGCAGGGTTCCAGGGTGACGTACAGGGTGCTGGCGGGAAGCCGATAATTGCCGGCCCTGGCAGCGGCACGACGCAGCGCCACCTGCTCGGCGTGAGCGGTGGGATCACTGGTGGAAATGGTCTGGTTGTGACCTTCACCGAGTACTGCGCCGGCGCGCACCAGGACGGCGCCAACCGGTACTTCGTGGCGCTGGACAGCCATTTGCGCCAATTGCAGCGCCCGACTCATCCAGTGCTGCCGTTCTGCAGCAGGAATGTCATTCATTGTCTCGTTGATCTTCCACGACTCTGCCTCAGCGCGAATAGAGGCGGGTTGATCAACGCGCGGACTGGCGGAGATTGCTGAGGCCCCGATGATGCCGGGGGTGCCAGCCCTTCTAGAGATTTGCCGGCTGGCGATTACTTTCTTCTGGTACGTCCGCCAGCAAGTACACCCTTCAGCATGGACGCGGTAAAACCGTGTTGTTTGCACAGGGACCGGACAGTTTTCAGTGCCGCGGCACGTTCTGCCCTGGATACTTCCTTTATCTGCTTTTGCAGATCTTTTTGCTGGTCTAACAATTCATCAAGTGTGCTCATGTTTGGTGTTTCCTGTATTTTGGTTACTGTTTATTTTCGACGTAAACCTTGGTTCACGCCACGATCCGTTCCATTGTGCTGGACGATACATTCCGGAAATTCAGATTATCCATCTTGCTATACGCAGTCTTCAAAAGAACAATCGGGGGCGCATTTTAACGCCATTATTTGGGAAATCAATCTTTTTTTTCCATTTTATTGACGGCAAGCGCTCGCAAGACATCATATTTTCCTGAGATCATTTTAGCGGATAACAAACCTGTAATAGACCGGGTAGTATCCCAAAAAGCGTTCACTTTCTGAGGTGGGCGGTTGCCGGACACTGCCTGCCAATATTTTTTCATCGCAGGAATAGCGTTTTTTTCCGAGCACCGAAAGCTGCTTAGTAATCACCTGCTTTGCAGCACCATCGCTCAGGTACCGGCATCGACCGGGAGAAAGGCCGTGCTCAATCCTGTCTATGGGGGACTGCTGCCCTGGTTTTTCCGGTTGAACCGGAAAAAAGTAACTTCTCCAGTAGCGATGTCGTGCATGCCGCCGACCAGTAGTATCTTATTATTTTCCAACATATCTTTCAAAATTGAACTTCCCTGCTCGATACCCTGCATGGTTCGCTCTACATTGAGAAGCGCCACTTTTTCGACAAATTCATCATTTCCAGAGTCACGGTTTTCCAGTACGGACTTTTCAGCCTCAACTGCGGGCCGTATTTTTGCAAGCAATGCCGTCAGATTCCCCATTTCGACGCTATCACAAGCGCTCTTGATTGCCCCACAATTGCTGTGGCCCAAAACGACAATAATCCTCGAACCTGCCACTTTGCAGGCATACTCCATGCTCCCCAAAATATCGTCGTTGATGATATTGCCCGCTATCCGAACGCTGAATATATCGCCGAGGCCCTGATCGAATATGATTTCCGCCGAGGTCCTCGAATCGATGCAGCTCAATATCGTTGCAAAGGGATACTGACCTCTGGATGTCGCACTTGCCTGCTGTAACAGGTTGCGGTCCGCCTGCAGATTATTGATAAAACGCCGGTTGCCCGCCTTCAATAAATCCAGCGCCGAATCCGGAGTAATGGCGTCCCGTAATTCTCTGGTCAGGGTCTTCATGTTGCCGTCACATCCTGAATGCGGAAACCGGCTGTTTTCGACTGCATTTCACTTTTAACTGAACTCGAAATTCAGCAGTGTAGCGCCACCGTCGACGATGTCACCGGGCTCGAAATAAAATTCATTTACCACGCCATCGCCGGGAGCGACAATTGCGTGTTCCATTTTCATGGCTTCCATCACCAGCAGGGTGTCGCCCTTGCGCACCGACCTGCCGGGCCCGGATAACAGGGCGACCACGGTGCCGTTCATCGGTGCCCTGAAACTGTCATCACTGTGGCCACGAGTCTCCAGGCCGAGATCCGGCTGCATTTCGGCGCAGTGAAAGTAGCCTTCCGGCGTAAACAGATCAAAGCCGGAATCGGCCATTGCAATACTCACATTCACCAGGTCTGCCCGGCTATCCGTACCGACAGTCACCTTGGACTGCTGTATTTGCATTTGAAGTGTTGGCCGCGGCAGCCCCCAGCTATTGGACAAATGCCAGGGTGAGTTGGGGTCGCTGGATCGGTTGGCGGCATCCAGCGATCGCTGTTCGCGCAATTGCAGTATGGCCGCCGCTGCCAGTGGCGCAGCATAATCGATATCACAATCGCGCCGGCGGAATATCTCCTGCCCATGTTCTTCGATAAAGCCGGTGTTGACCGAGGCATTGCGAAAGGCATGGCTGGTGGCGAGATTATAGAGAAAGCCGATATTGGTGGTCAGACCGCCAATGCGGTATTCACTCAGAGCCCGGATCAGGCGTTCCAGGGCCCGGTCGCGATCCTCGTCCCAAACAATTAGCTTGGCGATCAACGGATCGTAATAGATACTGATCTCATCCCCTTCATTGACCCCGGTATCGACCCGGACATTGGCGTTTTCAGCGGGCGGCCTCAGATGTTTGAGCCTACCGGTGGCGGGAAGAAAATCGTGATCGGGATCTTCCGCATAAATCCGCACCTCAAAGGCGTGCCCATTGATTTTCAGCTGTTCCTGAGAACGGGGCAATGGTTCACCGGCGGCAATGCGCAGTTGCCACTCCACCAGATCCTGACCAGTGATCATCTCAGTGACCGGATGCTCTACCTGCAGGCGAGTATTCATCTCCATAAAGTAGAACTGTCCCTGGCTATCGAGCAGGAACTCTACGGTCCCCGCGCCTTCATAGTGTATCGCTTGCGCCGCCGCGATAGCCGCCTCCCCCATTTGCCGGCGCAGGGCTTCCGCCATGCCGGGGGCGGGCGCCTCCTCGATGACTTTTTGATGACGGCGCTGCACTGAGCAGTCGCGCTCAAACAGGTACACCGCATTCCGATGACTATCGCAGAATACCTGAATTTCGACGTGGCGAGGATTGAGCAGGTATTTTTCAACGAGCATGCGGTCGTCGTTGAAGCTGCTCTGCGCTTCGCGCCTGGCCGCCGCAAAAGCCTCGTCGAACCCGGCCTCCGAATCGACCACGCGCATCCCCTTGCCACCTCCGCCGGCAGCCGGTTTAAGCAACACCGGGTAGCCAATTTCGCCGGCGGCCCGCTTGATCACCTGGGAATCCTGATCATCGCCATGGTAACCCGGCACCACGGGAACCCCGGCATCCGCCATGATGGTTTTGGCCGCGGACTTGGACCCCATGGCTGCAATCGCCGCATCCGGAGGGCCGATGAATACCAGGTCGTGGGCCGCGCACCGACGGCAAAATTCCGCGTTCTCCGACAGGAAGCCGTAGCCCGGATGTACTGCCTCGGCAGCACTTTGCAAAGCCGCCTGAATCAGCTTGTCTGCAACCAGATAGGATTCATTGGCGGGGGACGGGCCGAGAGAATAGGACTCATCGGCCATTTGCACATGCAGGGCATCGCGATCGGCATCGCTGTGGACGGCCACCGTCGCAATACCCATCGCCCTGGCAGTCCTGATAACTCGGCAGGCGATCTCACCGCGGTTGGCAATCAGTATTTTTTTGAACATGATCAGCTCGCATCTTCACCGATAATGGAATTCACATTCGGAAAACACCAAACCTGGTGTCTCCCATGACCCGATTGCGGCTGGCGGAAATCGACAGTCCCAACACCATTCGGGTGTCCGCGGGATCGATCACGCCATCGTCCCACAGCCGGGCAGATGCGTAGTAGGGATGCCCCTGGTGCTCATATTTGTCAAGGATAGGCTGCCTGAACTGTGCCTCTTCCTCGGCACCCCAGTCCCTGCCTTCGCGCGCGTGATTGTCCCGGGTTACCTGTGCCAGGACACCGGCCGCCTGCTCACCACCCATCACCGAAATACGGGCATTGGGCCACATGAACAGGAAGCGCGGATCATAGGCACGACCACACATGCCGTAATTGCCCGCGCCAAAGGAACCACCAATGATTACGGTAAACTTGGGTACATTGGCCGTGGCAACCGCAGTCACCATCTTGGCGCCATGTTTGGCAATGCCGTCATTTTCGTATTGCCTGCCGACCATAAAGCCATTGATATTCTGCAGGAACACCAGGGGAATTTTTCGCTGCGCACAGAGTTCAATAAAGTGTGCACCCTTCAGCGCCGACTCGCCAAAGAGAATGCCGTTGTTGGCCAAAATGCCCACCGGGTAACCAAATATGCGCGCAAATCCACACACCAGCGTGGCGCCATAAAGCGCTTTGAATTCGTCCAGGTCGGAGCCATCCACAATCCGCGCAATGACCTCCCGCACATCATAGGACTTGCGGGAATCCGCCGGCACCACGCCGTAGATCTCCCCGGCATCGTAGACCGGGTCCACCACCTCGCTCAAATCACCACCACCCGGTTTGACGCGGTTGAGCCGGGCCACCGCCCTGCGCGCCAAATCCAGGGCGTGGTGATCATTGTTGGCAAGATGATCGGCGACACCGGATACGCGACTGTGTACATCGCCACCACCCAATTCCTCGGCGGTAACCACTTCACCGGTCGCCGCTTTGACCAATGGCGGCCCGGCGAGAAAGATGGTGCCCTGTTCCTTGACGATAATGGACTCGTCGGCCATGGCCGGCACATAGGCGCCACCCGCAGTACAAGACCCCATCACCACCGCGATTTGAGGAATGTTCTGCGCAGACAGGTTGGCTTGATTGAAGAAGATACGACCAAAGTGCTCCCGGTCGGGAAATACCTCATCCTGACGGGGCAGGTTGGCGCCACCTGAATCCACCAGGTACACGCAGGGTAAATTATTCTCGGCGGCAATCGCCTGCGCGCGCAGATGCTTCTTCACGGTGAGCGGGTAGTACGTACCGCCTTTCACCGTGGCATCATTGACCACGACAACGCATTCCTGTCCGCTGATGCGACCGATTCCGGTGATGATGCCGGCGGCGGGAACCTCTTCACCATAGACATCGTGTGCAGCCAGGGCGGAGAGTTCCAAAAAGGGATGGCCCGGATCCAGCAGCCCCTGCAAACGCTCTCGAGGCAACAATTTGCCCCGGCTGACATGGCGCTCAGTGGCTTTGGCTCCGCCACCCCGGGCAATCGTTGCGATGGTACGTTTTAAATCGTCAACCTGCGCCCGCATGGACTCCGCGTTGGCGCAAAAGTCGGCGCTCCTGGTATTGATCCGGGTATTGATCACTGTCATACGTTCTCTCTCAAGCGCCTTCGGAACACAGTTCACATCCAATGGACATACGCCGCACCAGAATGACGCAGCGTGGCGAAGTTCAGCGAAACTTCGGCGTCCGTTTCTCCAGGAAGACCCGTTACCGATTTGTGCCGGTCGCGAGTGACCGACATCCCACACCTGCCTGCCATCGATTCCGTCATCCTCAGAACACCGCTCCCGATTGCCTGAGGTCCTCTATTGCTGCCTCATCCATACCCAGTTCGGCAAGAATTTCCGTGGTATCGGCACCGGCGGCTACCGGATCCCGCTGAATCTCTCCCTGGGTGCGGCTGAAACGCGGTGCCGGTGCGGTTTGCCAACAACCGCCACGCTCGACAAAAGAATCCCTGGCCCGGTTGTGTGGGTGTTCCACCGCTTCAGTCATACTCAGCACCGGGGCGAAACAGACATCTGTACCCTCCATGATACGGCACCACTCCTCACGGCTTTTGCCCCGGATGATTTCGGCGATGCGTCGTTTCAACTGCGGCCACCGTTGCCTGTCCATCTGGTCTTCCATGGTGTGCCCGTCCGACTCCATCCCCAGTTTCTCCATCAACAGAGCATAAAACTTGGGCTCAATCGAGCCAATGCCGACCCATTCGCCGTCGGCACACTGGTAGGTATCGTAATACGGTGCCCCGCCATCCAGCATATTGGTCTGACGCTGCTGCTCCCACCTCCCCATCCCCTGAAACCCCTGCATCATCGCCATCAGCGAAATCACCCCGTCGGTTATGGCCGCGTCGATCACCTGGCCGCGCCCGGACTGTTGGCGCTCAAACAGCGCAGCGAGAATACCCATCACCAGATACATGGAGCCGCCAGCAAAATCGCCCAGCAGATTCAGCGGTGGCACCGGACCGGAATCGCGGCGCCCGATGGACGCCAGGGCACCGGTGATGGCGATGTAGTTGATATCGTGCCCGGCGGCATGAGCCAGCGGACCGTGCTGACCCCAGCCGGTCATGCGCGCATAGATCAGGCGCGGGTTGCGGGCCAGACACACTTCGGGACCCAGCCCCAGTTTTTCCATGACTCCGGGGCGAAAACCCTCGGTCAACACGTCGACGGAGTCCGCCAGTTCCAGGGCGGCAGCCACCCCGGCCTCGTTCTTCAAATCGATGGCGATGGAACGTCGACCCCGCTGCATTACATCCGCCGGGTCCCGGGAGGCAGCAAACGCGGAGGCACCGGGCCGGTCCACGCGAATCACATCGGCTCCCAGGTCCGACAGCAGCATCGCGGCAAAGGGTCCTGGCCCGATACCCGCCATTTCCATAATCTTGAGGCCTTGCAAAGGTCCAGCCATGATCATTCTCCTCTAAACGCCGCAGGGCGCTTTTCCTTGAAGGCACGCATGCCCTCGCGCGCATCACTGGAGGCGAGCACCGGATGGGCCAGTTGGTCTGATGCCAGCATCGCCTCCGCCTCCGGCATGCACTCCTGGTGTTCGCGCAGGGAGCGGGTCACCGCCCGCACTGCCAGCGGGCCATTGGCACAGATGCGCCGTCCTATCCTGATCGCTTCGTTCAAGCTTTCCCCCTTGGGCACGACGCGGTTGATCAAACCGAATTGCAGCGCTTGCCGCGCGCTGATCTGCTCACCACAAAGCAGCAGTTCCGCCGCCAGACAGTAGGGAATCTGGCGCCGCAGGCGAATGCTGGAGCCCCCCATGGGATACAGGCCGCGAGCCACTTCGGTCAATCCGAAAATGGCGTCCTCGGCGGCAACCCGGATATCGGTACCTCCCAGAATCTCGGTGCCGCCGGCCAGGGCGTAGCCCTCCACCGCCAGAATCAGGGGTTTGCAGGGGCGGTCGTCGCGCAACAACGCCTGCCAATGCAGATTCGGCACTTCACTCATCACCTTCAGGAACTCTTCGGTGGCGTGATGCTCTCCCTCGGCACCCGCCTTCAGGTCCATGCCAGCGCAGAAGGTACCACCATTGGCAGTAATTATCGCACAGTGCAGACCGTCCTCCTCATCGAGCAGGCGCCAGGCCCGGTACATGCCCAACAGCATTTCCGGGCTGATGGCATTTTTGACCTCGGGCCGATTGAGAGTGACGATCAATATCTCGTCCTGCCGTTCCACGATACAGTCCGAGGTACTGATATCCAGTTCCGCCATGGCTTTGACTCCGTGCTCTGTGTGGTGTGCCTGTGGATTGGTGCGCTGTTCCGGTTCGGCCGGATTGTAACCGCCACGCACGGCTTCAGTCTCGCTGGGCACTGACAATCCACATGGAAAAGAACTGGGCGCCACCACCATAGGCGTGGCCCAGGGCGGTGCGTGCACCCTCCACCTGACAGTCTCCGGCATCACCACGAACCTGGCGTGCGGCTTCAGCAAAACGGATCATTCCGGAGGCACCGATGGGATTGGAGGACAACACCCCACCGGAACAGTTCCAGGGGATGTCGCCCCCCTCGTCCTGGGAAGTGGCTCCGTCCATGGTCAGTTTCCAACCCTGGTTCAGTTCGGCAAAACCCAGGTTTTCCAACCACATGGGCTCGTACCAGGAGAACGGCACGTAGACCTCGGCGCAGTCGAGTTGCCGACGCGGATTGGTGATACCGGCCTGACTGTACACGTCTTTCACACAATCGCGGCCCGCCTGCGGGTCCACTTCATCGCGACCCGCGTACTGGGTCGGTTCGGAACGCATGGCGACCCCCTTGATCCAGGCCGGCCGGCTCGTAGACTCGGCCACCAGCGATTGCTCGGCAATGACCATGGCACAGGCCCCGTCGGACGACGGGCAGCTCTCCAGGAAGCGAATCGGATCCCACAGCATGGGAGAGGCTTCCACTTCCTGCATGCTAATGTTCGGCAATTGCAGGTGCGCCAGCGGATTGCGGGCACCGTGCAGACGGTCCTTGGTAGCCACCTTGATGCCCACATCGTACGGCGCTTTGGAACGCCGTATGTACTCGCGCATGATGGGCGCGAAATAGCCCCCGGCCCCGGCGTTCAGGTGTGGTGAAAACGGGTGTTTGCCGGACAGCGCCCACATGGCGTTGGACTCGGATTGCTTTTCGAAGGTTACCGTCAACACTCGCTGAAAGCTGCCACACTGGACGTGGGAGGCCGCCACCAGGGCGGTGGATCCGCCCACCGAACCCGCTGTGTGCACGCGCAGCAGCGGCTTGCCGTTGGCGCCCAGGGCGTCGGTCAGATAGCACTCGGGCATCACCACCCCTTCGAACATATCCGGGGCCTTGCCGACGATCACCGCTTCAATGGCATCCCACTCCAGGCCGGCGTCCTGCAGGGCCGCCTCCGCGGCCTCGCGCACCAGGCCGGCAATGGAGACATCGCCTCGCCGGGTCTGGTAGCGGGTTTGTCCGACGCCCACCACTGCTGCCAAATTCGCCATTACGCCGCCTCCAGCACAGTCACCAGGTTGTGTTGCAGACAGGGTCCGCTGGTGGCGTGGGCCACGCCGCGCCGAACCTTGCCATCGAGTATGCGCAGTGCCACCTCACCGATGCGGGACAGTCCCGAGGCCATCATCTGGTTGCCGGCCAGCACGCCACCCGAGGGGTTGATATCGGTGTCCTCGCCCAGCCCAAGCGCTCGCGTCAGAATGATTTCCTGATGACTGAACGGGGCATACAACTCCGCAACCTCCACCGGCCCCCGGTCGACGCCGGCCCGTTTGGCAGCCCCTTCGGTGGAGACCGAGCGAGTCAGGTCGCGCGCCCCCAGGTTGTGGCTTTCGATGCGATGGTCGATGCCGCTGATCACGGCGCAGGGCCGATTCCACGAGCGCGCCTGTTCCACAGTGCAGATCACCATGGCCGAGGCGCCATCGGAGATGGGGCAGCAATCGTGCTTGCGCAGGGGCGAGACCCAGGGTTCGACCTCCAGCAGCTCGGTGGCGCTGACTTCGCCCCGCAACTGGGCGTGGGGATTGTTGGCCAGTGCATTGCGTCGCGAACGGGCCACCACCTCTGCCATGTCGCGCTCACTGATGACGCCCTGGTCCAGCATCAGGCGCGCCTGCAGGGCGGCCAGGCTGACCGTGTCTACCCACAGCGGCGCAAGGAAATAGGGGTCCAGCTGCTGCGACAGCACGGTCGGCAGCTCGCCGGGTGAAGATTTGCCAAAACCGTAAATCAACGCAGAATCCGCGTCGCCCATGCGAATTTTCAGGATCGCTTCGTACAGGGCCCAGGCCGCGTCCATCTCGACGTGGGATTCCGGGATCGGCGGTACCGCACCCAGGGCATCCACCCCCAGCACGAAGGCGAAGGCCGAACCCTGCTGGTAGTCGCAACTGCCGGAACAGGTGAAGTCCACCTGTTGCACGCTGCTCAGCCCGGCCTCGGCCAGGGCCTGCTTGACCACCGGCATGATCAATTCCACTTCATTGTTGGCGCCCACATTGCGCCTGCAGTCCAGTTGGGCGAAGGAAACCACGCCGATCTCTCTCATGTTTCGCCTCCCCAACCCCCAACCGGCAGCTTGCCGATCTGCTCCATGGGCACATCCGCTTCGTCGATGGGTTTGAAATAGCGGATATTTTCCATCGCGTAATCCCACTCCTCCCTGGGCTTCCACACTGCCTGCACCCGCTGCCCCTTGCGCACCTCTTCATTGACACATTCACCGAGCAGGTGAATGAAGGAAATGTTGGCCCCGTCGGGAATCAGGTTGGCAACCACGTAGGGTGGTTTGACCGGATTGCCGGGAATGGGAATATGGACGATGGTAAAGGACTCCACTGTACATTTGTCGGACAGTTCCACCTCTTCCTCGGTGGCCACGCCGCAGGCTGCACACGACCCGCGCGGAGGGATGTAGACTTTCCGGCACTGGGGACAGCGCTGCCCGACCAGACGCCCCTGGCGCACGGCATCGAGATAACGGCTGGTCGCCTCGCCCGCGGTGAAGCGGTACTTCAGGTAGACCGGCGCATCGATGCCGTTGATCGGTTCCGACTCCGCTGCGTCGGTCCCGTCCGTGACCACTACGCCGGGCGTCGTCTCCCGCGCGGCGGATGCGGGCACAAAACAGGCGATATCGGTAATGAAACCCTGGGGTTCCTCCACCCACTGGGCGCGGACCCGCATGCCACTGTGCAGCTCCGCCTCGTTGGCGGCGCAAATGCTGTGCAGCATGGGCACATCAGCACCGTCCAGACGAATCAGTGCCCAGGCAAAGGGGTGCTGGTGCGGGTGGGAGGCACGCGGTTCATTGACCCAGCACCAACTCACCACCTCCCCCGCGTCGCCGACTTCGACGAATTCAGTGAGCGCCTCGGCGGTCACCGGATCAAATTCCATCGGTGGCACGTAGACCCGACCATCGCTGCCGCGGGTGCCCACCAGTTTCCTCGCCCGAAGTTCGGTCAGGAAGCGGCCGATCACGGGGCCGGTGGAGCGAGTGTAGGTAAAGCCCAACTCAAACTCCTGACTGAGAACAGTGGGCTGCCTCATACCGGACCTCCTGGCAGAAGACAAAATCGCCCCGCAGTATGGGCCACCCACCAACGCAACTCAATGGCGGAAACGACCAAATGCCGCTGATTTTGCTGACTGGGGCGGCAGCCACTCATGGGGGCGGCATCCGGTTTTGCATATTGCCGGCGATGTTGGTGGCCACCTGCTTGGCTCGTTCGGCCCGGGGGCCGCAAAAATTGGCGTCCACGCTGCTCACGAACAGCTCCAGCCAACGCTGGTAATCCTCTTCACGCAGCGGCCGCTGACCGTGCAACTCGCGGTGAATATTCATGGTGTGGCGCCGATAGTCGGTCTCACCCAAAAGCAATTTGCACCAGTAATCCTCGATGTGGCGCAAATGCCGCTCCAGATCGACCGCCGCCACGTCGAGGAAAATGGGAGCCAGTAGTGGGTCGACCAGAACCCTGGCGTAGAAGGCCTCCACCAATTGCTCGACCCGCGGGCGGCTGTCGATATCGGCGAGCTGCGCGTTCACCGGGACCTCCGCCTGCCCCTGGCGTGGCGCAGCAGCCGCCTTCGGCTCTGCATTTGCCGCCGGTTCAACACGTTGGGCCGATGGGCGAAGGGGTTTTCCCCCCCGCGGAATTCAATGCGCAGCGGCGTGCCGCGCAGCTCCAGCTTGCGGCGAAAGAAGTTCTCCAGAAAGCGTCGATAGCTGGCCGGCAGTTTTCCGGTCTGGTTGCCGTGAATCACTACCAGCGGTGGGTTCTGCCCCCCCGCGTGGGCATAGCGCAACTTGATGCGACGCCCGTTGATCTGGGGTGGTGGATGCCGCTCCAACGCGGCACTGAGAATGTCGTTCAACTGACGGGTATTCAACTTGCGGGTGGCGGAATCGTAGGCACTGTGCAGAGACGGGTAGAGTTTGCCGACTGCGCTGCCGTGCAGCGCAGAGATGAAATGGACATCGGCGTAATCGATGAACTGCAGACGCCGCTCCAGTTCCGAGCGAATGCGCTGGCGGGCGGCGCGATCCACTCCATCCCATTTGTTCATGGCAATGACCAGCCCACGGCCGGCGTTCACGGCGTGCCCAAGCAGGTGCAGGTCCTGCTCCACCACCCCTTCACCGGCATCCATCAACAGCAGCACCACGTGGGCGTGGTCAATGGCCTCCAGGGTCTTGATGATGGAGAACTTTTCCACCGCCTGGCTGACATTCTTCGGGCGCCGGACCCCGGCGGTATCGATCAGGGTGTAGTGGCGGCCGCCGCGCTCGAAATCGATGGGGATGCTATCGCGGGTGGTACCCGGCTGGTCGTACACCAGCACCCGTTGCTCACCCAGCATGCGGTTGACCAGGGTGGACTTGCCGACGTTGGGCCGACCGATAATCGCAACCCGCACCGGGGCGGCACCGGCCTGGTCCGGCCCGAGGTCGGTATCGGGGTCGGCAAAGGGCAACAACAGTTGCTCCATCAGCGCCTTGACGCCGGTGCCGTGGCTGGCGGACAGCGGGTACAGGACATCCACCCCAAGGCGATAGAAATCAGCCGTGGCCTGTTCCGTGTTGACGCCGTCAATCTTGTTGGCCAGCAGGTGGAAGGACTGGCCGCGGCGGCGCAGAGTGGCGGCGAGTTCGACATCGGCGGGGGTCAGACCGGCGCGTGCATCCACCAGCAGACACACCAGGTCCGCCTCTTCGGCCGCCAGCAGCGCCTGCTGCGCGCTCAGCGCCGCCAGGCCCTGCTGAGCCGCCTCAATGCCGCCAGTATCAATGGCGATAAAACCCTTTGCGCCGATCCGCCCGAGGCCGTATTTGCGGTCGCGGGTCAAACCCGGGGCATCCGCCACCAGTGCGTCCCGAGTGCGGGTGAGGCAGTTGAACAGCGTCGATTTACCTACGTTGGGGCGCCCCACCAGGGCGATGACGGGTAGCATGCACGCTGCATGGGTTCCGAACGGACCGCCGGCCGCGCTCAGCCACTGACCCGCAGGGCGGTCAGTTTCCCGCTATTGCCAAATACGTAGAGCACATCGTCCACCGCCAGCATACTGGCACGCACCCCCTTTCCGTCCACCTGTTTGCGCCCCACAAAATGCCCATCGGTCTGGGACAGCAGGTGAACGTAGCCTTCAAAATCACCCACCGCCACAAAACCCTTGATCACTTTGGGCGCACTGAGGCGACGCTTTTCCAGGCGCGGCTGCTCCCAGCGCACCCCCTGGCCGGTACGATAGAAGGCCACCACCGAACCACTGTCCTCGGAGACGTATACATTGCCGAAACCCTGGTCGATACCCACGGCGCTGGAGGCATCCTGCTGCCAGAGCTTGCGGCCGGAGCCGACCTCGATGGCGACCAGGCGTCCCTGGTAGCTCACCGCATACAACACCTCGTTGAACAGCAACATCTCGCCGTCCACATCGATGATCCGATCTATCTCGGACCGACCCTGGGCAATGGCCACCCGCGCTTCCCACTGCAGGACACCGGTCTTCACATTCAACGCCACCACCTTGCCGTTGGCAAACCCGGCCATTACCAGGCGGCCGTCGATCAACGGTGTGCCGGTACCGCGAATGGTCAACACCGGAACCGGGTTCTCGTATACCCACAATTCGCTGCCATCGGCCACACTGAGGCCGCGCAGTTTCCCGTCGTAGCTTTGTACCACCACCACCGAGCCGTCTGTCTGAGGCGGCGACAACACTTCGCCACTCACCGCAACCCGCCACAATTCGGCACCGTTGTCGGCGTCCAGCAACAGCACCTCGCCATTGCTGCTGCCCAGCGCCAGCAGGCCGGCAC
The DNA here is from genome assembly GCA_964620555.1 of uncultured Alteromonadaceae bacterium. Classification (GTDB taxonomy): domain Bacteria; phylum Pseudomonadota; class Gammaproteobacteria; order Pseudomonadales; family Halieaceae; genus JAPOQD01. Next base: position 16,965 of record CAZUGZ010000008.1, on the reverse strand, counting down.
CGAGGCCGACACCACCCGACATAGGCAATTTCAGGTTTCGTTTCCAGATCTGTCTGCCGTTGTGCCGGTTCAACACCGCCATGACGCCATCGCTGCCCAACGCGTAGATGCGGTCGCCGTCAATGACCGGAGTCAGGAAATTGTAGATCTTCCCCTGCCCCTGCCCCACACCGCTGCTCCACAGTCTGTCGATTTTCACCTCCGGGGTAAAAGTCACCAGTGGCGCCGGCTCATTGGCATCTTCGTCCTCGGACCAGTCGAACCAACCTCTGATGGTGCTGCAACCCACCGTGCCGACGGCAATCAGCATCCAGGCGATACTTCGCATCAGGGTGTTTTTCCACATTTTACCTTTCTCCCCTGGGCAAGGCGGACATCGCTCGTGGCTCCAGCATCTGCAGGGACTGCAACTTCAGGTTCAGCGCCTCGGAAGTGCCGACGCCGTTACTCTCATTGTCCTCGGCAGCTTCCCGGTAGGCCGCCAGTGCCTGCTCCCGCTGTGCCAGTTGCAGGTGGATATCACCGCGAGCTTCCGCATAGGCCGCGCGGTAGGCACCGGCGTCCAGTGCCAACACTTCCAGTGCCTGCTCGGCCTCGCCACGCGCCGCCATCACCCGGGCCAGGCGCAACTGGGTCACCCGCCGGACATCATCCCGGGGGTCCTGGGACAACACCCAGCGCAATTCCTGCTCCGCCGTTTCCAGGTCGTCCCCGTTCACCGCCAGACGCGCCAATTGCAGGGCGGCAAACTGGGCGTAGATCGAACGGCGGTAATCCGTTTTCAGGGTAGCCGCCAGGTGCCGGGCAGTTGCGGCCTGGGTTTCATCCAGTGGCGCCGCGGCGTGAGCCGCATCCAGCAGGTCCAGGTACACTGACGCGGCACTCTCTGCCTGTTCGTCGCCATAATTCTGCCAGCCCTGCCAGCCAAAGCCCACACCCAGGGCCAGCACCACCGTGACAATGGTGGTATTGCGGTTTTCCCGCCACCATTCGCGCAGTGCCGCTACCTGCTCTTCCTCGGTGCGGTAGGAATCCACCATTACGCTTCTCTCTCCAGACGGTCCCGCAACGTAGCCGCCAATTCCGTCTGGGGCACACTGACCTGCTCGCTGCCCGCGCTGCGCAGGGGCTTGACCCCGGCACTGCACTGCTCCACTTCCCGTTCCCCCAGGATGACCGCCAGCCGGGCACCGCTCCTGTCCGCCTTTTTCATCTGGCTCTTGAAACTGCCGCCTTCGCAATTGAGCTGCAATTGACAGCCGACCAGTTGGTCTCGCAATGCTTCCGCCAGCGCGAAGGCGCAAAGTCGGGCCGAGTCGCCCACCGCCACGACATAGATATCGGCCGAAGCCTCGGCCAGGGAGTGGTGCTCCAGTTCCCGCAGCAGCATCACCAGCCGTTCCAGCCCCATGGCCAGACCCGCCGCCGGGGTCGCCGGTCCCCCAAACTGCTCTACCAGCATATCATAGCGGCCACCGGCGCAGACCGTACCCTGCGCTCCCAGCGCCTCGGTCACCCACTCGAACACGGTCCGATTGTAGTAGTCCAGACCGCGTACCAGGTGCGGATTGACATTGTAGGCCACGCCATTGCCGTCCAGAATTTCCCGCAGTCGGGCAAAGTGGACAGCGGCCTCATCGGTCAGGTAATCGGTCAGCAGCGGCGCCTGCCGGAGCAGTCTCTGCAGCTTCGGGTCCTTGCTGTCCAGCAGGCGCAGCGGATTGTGCCGCAGGCGCTGCAGGGCGTCTTCATCCAACTGGTCCCGCCGTGCCTGCAGGTAGTCCACCAGTGCGGCCCGGTACCGTTCCCTGGACCGGCTGTCGCCGAGGCTGTTGAGTTGCAGTTGCAGGCTCCCCTCCAGACCCAGGCGCCGCCACAACCGCGTACCGAGCAGAATCAATTCCGCCTCTGCCTCGGCGGTGGCCACACCGAACACTTCCACCCCAACCTGGTGGAACTGGCGCTGGCGGCCACGCTGGGGGCGCTCGTGGCGAAACATGGGGCCCTGGTACCAGAGTTTCTGTGCGCTGCGCGCCAGATGGTGCTGACAAACGGCGCGCACACAACCGGCCGTACCCTCCGGGCGCAGAGTCAGGCTGTCACCGTTGCGATCGACAAAACTGTACATTTCCTTGGCAACGATATCGGTATTTTCGCCGATGCTGCGCTCGAACAGTTCGGTTTGCTCCAGCGCCGGCAGGCGTATTTCCCGATAGCCGTACTCCGCGAGCAGAGTCGCCACCTGCTGCTCCAGGTACTGCCAGACCGGGGTTTCCGCGGGAAGAATGTCATTCATACCGCGAATGGCGTGAATTTTTTTCACTGGGGGATACTCAGGCCTTGAGTATCAGGTCTGCATCCGCCACGTCCGCCCGGCTCCGGCCTTCCAGCTTGCTGGCGCGTTCCCGCACCACCTGCTCGAGGTGGTCGACGAGAGCGGTATTATCGACTTTGTGGTCCGCTTTGCCGTCTATGTAGATCAAGTGATTGGGGGAGGCCCCGGTGAGGCCGATATCCGCTTCGCGAGCTTCGCCGGGACCATTGACGATGCAGCCGATAACGGCGACATCCATGGGAGTGCGGATGTCCTCCAGCCGTTGCTCCAGTTGATTCATGACTTTCACCACGTCAAAGTTCTGCCGAGAGCAACTGGGACAGGCGATAAAATTAATGCCGTTGCTGCGCAACCGCAGGCTTTTGAGGATATCAAAAGCCACTTTGACCTCTTCCACCGGGTCCGCCGCCAGCGAGATGCGGATGGTATCGCCAATACCATCCATCAACAGCATACCCAGGCCCACGGCGGATTTGACGGCCCCGGAGCGGGCGCCGCCGGCCTCGGTTATACCCAGGTGCAGCGGCTGGTCGATCTGCGCGGCAAGCAACCGATAGGCTTCCACCGCCATGAACACCTCGGAAGCCTTGACGCTGACCTTGAAATCCTGGTAATCGAGCTTGTCGAGAATATCCACGTGGCGCATGGCGGACTCCACCAGCGCCTGGGCATTGGGTTCCCCGTATTTGCGCTGCAAATCCTTGCCCAGGGAACCGGCATTGACGCCGATACGAATGGGAATGCCCCGCTCCCTGCAGGCGTCGACTACCGCGCGTACCCGTTGCTCGCGGCCGATGTTCCCCGGGTTGATGCGCAGGCAATCCACCCCATCGTCAACCACTTGCAGGGCAATCCTGTAATCGAAGTGAATATCCGCCACCAGGGGAACCCGCACCTGCCGGCGAATCTCACGAAAAGCCTCCGCCGCCTCCATGGTCGGTACCGAGACGCGCACGATATCCGCACCGGCCGCCACAATGTCCTGAATCTGGGCCACCGTGGCCACCACGTCGCAGGTTTCGGTATTGGTCATGCTCTGTACACTGATGGGCGCGTCACCGCCAACCGCCACGTTCCCCACCATCAACTGGCGCGAGCGGCGGCGTTTGATGACAAAATCTGCATTCATTGTTCCACCCCCACCCGCACCCGGGCAATGACGTCGTTGGGACGCGGCTGAATCTCCACCGGTTGACCCTGGTAGTTTAACTCGACGTGGCGGGAATCGCCCAACAGAACATCAAACGGTCCGGCGCCGCGCAACGTTACCTGGTCACCGTCCTGATGCAAATCGTTATACATCAGCTCACCGAGGCCGTTGTACACTTCCAACCAGCATTCGCCGCTGAATTGGAACTCCAGCAGCTCGGCCTCGACCACACTACCGACAATGACATCCCTGGGCTCCACCGGTTCCGATGCCGAATCGTCCACCAGAAGTTCCCCCTGCTCCGCCACGCTTGCGAGCTCCGGCGTGGGCGCTGGTGTCGACACGTCGACGGTTGCCGATGGCTGTGCCTCGGGCATCTGCGGCGCTGGCAGCGGTTCCGGCTGGTTCGGCTCAACCAGTTCCGCCGGCTCCCCGCCAATGGCAGGGGAAGGCGTGTCGCCGGTTGCCGTGGAAGTGGCCTGACCTCCCGGGGGTGCAGGCGCGGCGGATTCTTCCACCTGCACCGTGTCTGTCGCGGCCGGGGCCGGGGCGTCATCCTGTGCCCACCAGGTTACAATCAGCAGCACCACCAGAATGGCGATGCCGATTGGTACCGCCATGCCCGTCTTGTTCAAATGGTGCGTTGTGGCCGTCCGGAACAGTTGATGGTCAGCGACTTCTTCCTCCTTGACCGACGGCAGGTTGTCATAGGCTGCTTCCACCAGTTCGACATCGACCTGCACCTGTCGGGCATAGGCTCTCAGGTAACCCCGAGCAAACACCGGTGCCGCCAACTCCTCGAAGCGATTTTCTTCCACCGCCACCAATTTGCTGCGGCTCAAATTCAGGAGTTCAGCCATCTTGGCCTGGGAAATACCCAGTTTTTTTCTGGCCTCACTCAAGATTTCACCAGGATTCTCCAGAGACGGTGCCGTATTATTCGATGTCGGTTCCGTGTTTTCAGAATTCTCCATATCCCACTACCTCCCGGTAGGCTCGGTATTCGGGCGACTGCGGATACAAGCTGCGCAGGCTGCGAACAAAGTCCGCCTGGGCGGTTGCATCCCCCTGCTGACCGGCCAGTCGCCAACCCAACCACAAACCCCTTGCAGACTGCTGAGCAACCAACAGCCGATAACGATCATAGTAGCGTTGACCGGCATCCCATTGTCCACGCAGATAGGCGATGTTGGCCAGTTCCATCAGTGCCATTGCGTTGCCGCGGTCGCTGGCCAGGGCGCGGGCAAAGCCCCGTTCGGCAGCCTGCTGGTCACCCAAACGCAGACGACACAACCCCAGATTCAGAAAGGCCCGGGAACGCGACTCGTAGTGCGTATCCTGGACCACGATGGCCAACTGCCGTTCCGCTTCGACAAACCGCTGTTGCTGGTACAAAAACGCCGCGTAGTTGTTGCGGGCGCGGGAAAACCCGCGGTTTCGCGACAGGGCGCGACGAAAGTGTTGCTCGGCCAGCTCCGGCTCGCCAATACCCTGGTAGAGCAACGCAAACGCCTCCTGTATCTCGGCGGAATCGGCGTCGATGTCCGCCGCCAGTTCGAGGTTGCGCCTGGCCTCCTGCCAGTTTTGCCTGCCGATATAGCCCCGCGCCAACTGCAGACGGGACTCCAGCGCCTGCTCCGGTGCCGCCTCGGTGGTGAAAACCCGGCCCTCGCTGGTAACGCAGGCTACCAGTGAACTCAGCGCCCAGCCGCTCACCAACAGGACCGACAGGTATCGACTACAAGGGTTCATCCCAGTGCCTTTACTTGCAAGTTCTGTAAGTCTTGCAAGTTTTGCGAGTTTTGCAAGTTTCCGGCCGCCAGATAGCGTCGGCTGCGCGTGGTCCGGTCCACCACCTGTCCCACCAACTGTCCGCAGGCGGCGTCGATGTCATCGCCGCGGGTGGTTCGCACCATCGCCCTGCAACCGGCTTCCACCAGTTCCTTCCAGAACCGGGAGACCGCGTTGCCGCTGGGCCGGCGGTAGTCGGAACCGGGAACCGGGTTACACGGAATCAGGTTGATCTTGCAGGGAAAGTCGCGCAGCAATCGCGCCAGTTCCCGGGCCTGCCAGGGCTGGTCGTTGATTCCGGCCAGCAGGGTGTATTCGATGGTCACGACCCGATTGCGGTCGGTCTGGGATTCGATGTAGTTGCGGGCGCTGGCCAACAGCATTTCGATGGGATACTTGCGATTGATGGGCACCAACTGGTCGCGCAGCGCGTTGTTTGCGGCGTGCAGGGAAATTGCCAGGGATACCTGGCTGCGACCGACCAGGCGCTCCAGCGCCGGGACCACACCCGCGGTACTGAGGGTCACCCGGCGTCGCGAAATACCGTAGCCGAGGTCGTCCAGCATCAGTTCCATGGCATCCACCACATTGTCGAAATTCAACAGCGGCTCGCCCATACCCATCATCACCACATTGGTGACCCGGCGTTGCTGACCGGCCTGAAAGCCGCCACTGGCCTGCAGCACCAACCACAGTTGGCCAATAATTTCCGCCACGCTGAGGTTCTTCTGAAAGCCCTGCTTGCCGGTGGCACAAAAGCCGCAATCGAGGCTGCAACCCACCTGGGAGGAGACACAGAGCGTGGCGCGCTGGCCGTCGGGAATCAATACGGTCTCTATCAGCCCGCCACCGTCCACCCGTATCGCCCATTTGCGGGTGCCGTCCGCGGAGACCTGCTCAGAGGCAATTTGCGGCGCCCGCACCTCGGCTATCTGACGCAGGCGCTGCCGCAGGGACTTGCCGAGATCGGTCATCTGCTCAAAGTCCGCTACTCCGGCATGATGTATCCACTTCAGCACCTGTCGTGCCCGGTAGGCGGGTTCCCCGAGATCGGCGAAAAATTCGTGCATCCTGGGCTTGGTCAGGCCCAGCAGATTGACGGCTTCGCCGGTCATCGCCAGCTACCCGGCGTCACGCCCGCAGATTTCTGCTGCGGCAAAAAAATAGGCAATTTCGCGCGCGGCGGAGGCCGCGGAATCCGATCCGTGTACCGCGTTGGCATCGATGGTGGAAGCGAAATCGGCGCGAATGGTGCCGGGTTGTGCTGCCGCCGGATCGGTAGCTCCCATCAATTCACGATTCCTGGCGATGGCGTTCTCCCCCTCCAGGACCTGTACGCAGACCGGGCCGGATGTCATGAATTCGATCAGTTTGGGGAAAAACGGCTGCTCCCGGTGTTCGGCGTAAAAGCCGGCTGCCACCGCTTCGCTGAGGCGCACCATCCTGGCGGCCACCAGGCGCAGGCCACCGTGTTCGAAACGACGGTAAATCTCACCGACGATGTTCTTCGCCACCGCGTCCGGTTTGATGATCGACAGGGTACGCTCCACGGCCATTGACAAAAACTCCCTAACTGACAATTTCATTGGGGGGTGCGAACGACGGCAACGCCGAGCCGAACCCGATTACGAATGGAATAACCAGACAATTATAATGACTTTAGGGCAGGTTTCACCTTGACGAGCATCTTTTTTCACAACTTCGCCCTGCTCCCCGCCATCGCCGTGTCCTCTCTACCATCATGCCGGACTTGACCCGGCATCCAGCCGCTTTAATCTGGGAGTCTGGTCGACCAGCGACCCTTCCACAACCCGGTACCTTGGAACGATGAAAGCCATACTGATCATTCTGCTGGCCCTGTTCTCCCCGCACAGCAGCAGTTCGTGCGTGATACTCCTTCACGGTCTCGCGAGAACGGACAATTCGATGAAAAAGCTGGAAAGCGCTCTCATCAGTCACAATTTCCACACCGTCAACGTCAAATATCCATCCCGGGAATACACCATCGGGATTTTGGCCAGTAGAGCCATCGAACCCGCTCTGGATGAGTGTCCAACGGAAGCGGAAATCAACTTTGTCACCCATTCACTGGGAGGCATATTGGTTCGCCAATACCTGAGCGAGCACCAGATACCCACATTGAACCGGGTGGTGATGCTTGCCCCCCCGAATCAAGGCAGTGAAGTTGTCGACAAACTGGGCAGCTTTCCAGGTTTTCGTTTCATCAATGGCGACGCCGGCCTGCAACTCGGCACCGACGAATCGAGTATTGCCAACCAGCTTGGCGGAGCGGATTTTGACGTGGGCATCATTGCCGGAACCAGAAGCATCAATCTGTTCCTGTCACTGCTCATCCCTGGTACAGACGATGGAAAAGTATCGGTGGAGAGAACCAGGCTCGAAGGCATGAAGGACCACATCCAAATGCCGGTAACCCATCCCTTCATCATGAAAAATGAATCGGTCATGGCGCAGGTCCTGCATTTCCTGGAACATGGAAACTTCGAACGGGACGAGGGCGCCGGGACGACGTCTCCGAAGTAACGGTTCCTTCAGTGCCCGTGCTCCAGTCCATGCAACGCACTGGGCTCGACCCAGTGCAATGCATAGGCAATGCAGGTGCCGATCAGGAAACAGGCGGCGAGCTTCAACCGGTCGTGGCTGTGGAAATGAACTTCCGGCAACAGGTCGCTCAAAGCGATGCACAGAAATGTGCCCGCCGCGAAGGCGAGCGCACGGCCGAGCACGGCCATCTCCAGATGGCCTAACTGGAGAGCCCCCCAATAGGTCGCAAAGGCCGCCAGGGGGCACAGGAGTGCGTACCCCAGGTTCACAGCCATTTTAGTCCTGAGGCTGGCGCCGTTGGCCTGCATGGTACTGACGATGGACAGCGAATCGAGAGGCTTGTGGAGGGCGATGGCCAAAAACACGCCGAGCCCCAATGCGGTGACTTCTCCGTGCTGCGTCAGCCGCATGGTCGAACCAAGGGTAAGGCCCTCGGTTATTGAATGTACCCCGAGCCCCAACGCAATACCCACCCAACGGAATGGACTGGCCACGGTGTCGGAATGGCCGCCGTTGTCGTGCTGGTGCCCGTGCTCTTCGCTGAAATCGTGCTCGTGAAAGTCGAACAGATAGAGCAGGACCAGCGTCAAAACCACACCGGCCATCATCCATGCAACGACAGTTTCAACAGCTCCTGCGCCTGAAATTGCAACCAGGCTGTGGGGCAGCAGGTGGTAGATTGAGACGCCGAGAATCAGGCCGGCGACGAAAGCCATCACCATTTGCATGCGCGTGTGGGTGATTTTGAAGAACGTGGGCAGCCATCCGCCGACCAGTGAGGCAATGGCGATGCCAGCGCCATAAACCACCAGCAACCACGGGGCGCTTGTGTCCACGATGTGCGAACCTGCAAGTGTAGGAAAAAAGGATCGGTCGAATATACCAGCCATCACGCTGGCCTGCTACCTGCTTCCGGCCCACCTGCCGCGTTCTGATCGAAAGCGGGTTACCGCTGCCCTTCTCCGCCAAAGGCTGGGAATTCCGGGTCAGACCCGGTGGGACGATAGCTCCCCCAACCGTCATTCCGGCGCAAGGCGGAATCCAGTGCCTGTTGGAGATTGCGGTACGCCGCTGAATGCCCTGCTGGACGGTGTGGGGTTACGGATGCTCTCCGTAGTAAAAGCGCAGCCGCCACGATCCCAACTGACCGGTATCGTCGGAGGCCAGGTCGGCCACTTGCACAGTCCAGCGACCGTTGGGATTCTCTCCATAGAACGCGTTACTCATCAAGTGCCACTGGTGCATTCCCGGCCATCCGTCGAGGGCCTCGTTGAACGGTGTATTGACAATGCTTTCCATGCCGCCGGGCGAGGTCAATTTGATACCCAGATCGGAGCCGTAGCTATGATTGACGGTAATTTCCAGAACAACCGCTTCGATGTTGGCGCTATCGGGCAACCCGGTGACCTCAAGCGTATCGGTGATGCCGGCACCGTCCGCATCCGGAATGTCTATTCCCATGCCCGTCTCGTCGGCCAACCCGAACCAGGGAGATTCAACCAGTTCACCCAGGCTGTTGGGCGTGTAGTCGGTCGCCATGGCGACCGCCGCATCCACCGCGATGGCACCGAAGCCGTACCAGTTGTGGAAGGTGTAGCCCGCGGCATTGGTCTGCCAGGCATGCTGGGCGATGTACGGCTGCCCATTGAACGCCGCACGTACCCGTGCGATGTCCGGGTCGATGGTTCGCGCCGTGGCGGCCAGGATATGTTTGACATCGCGCCACGTTAAATTCGGATTGACCCCCAGCAGGATGGCAATCGCACCGGACGCCGCGGGGGCGGAGGCCGAAGTGCCCGCAAAGGCATCCATGTAGTCGCCGTCCGGGTTCAGCGGATGGTCGTCCGTCAGCGGAGTAAGCCCCAGGTTGTGGTATCCGGCATCTACCCCGATTTGGTCAGTAGTGATGATGGCCGGGTTTTCCACCCCGTCTTCTCCACCCGGTGCAACCACCCACAGGTTGGCGCCGGCGCTGGAATAGGAGGCCTTGACGTCATTGGCATTGAACGCGCCCACCGTGACCAGGTAGGGCAGATTCTGATCCGGGTCCGTGTTGCTGCCAATACAGCCGATTTCACTGTTGAGAGGATGCTCATTCACACAGACGCCGAACTCGTTGCCCGCTGCTTTCACATAGAGTCCGCCCAGGCCCGACCGCAATTCCCTGGTCCCCATTTTCACCAGCCTGACAAAATATTCTTCCGAATTTGCGGGAGGTAGCGTCGTGCCGTAACTCATATTGAATATATGGGCGCTGGCCGAATCCGGCTGACTGCTGCTGCCGCCCAGACTTTTCAGCATACCGGCCTCGAGATCAAAGTTCAGGCTGAAGTCCAGAGTGAAGCCTCGCAGTGCCACTTCCGACGCCACACCGCGCCCGCCCAGGCCGTTGTTTGCCACCGCTGCGGCGACGCCGGCCACGCTGGTGCCGTGGTCGCCGAGGATGTCGTGGTTGAACGGGTCCGTGGCAGACGAGCCGGCACGGTTCCCCGACGAAAAACTATACGATTTTCCCGGCTCGACGTTGGCCGCCAAATCGGGATGGCAAATCTCCAGCCCGCTGTCCACCACCGCCAGTCTCGCGCCGTCGCCGTTGCGGCCGTTATCCAGGGCTGCGGCCATTTGCAAATCGCTGCCCGCCACCCCGGGATTTCTGGCAAGACCACCCTGGGCCGTGTTTCGCAAGTGCCATTGGTGCGCAAACAGGGGGTCCGACCCGCCCGGGTCGGCGGCCCTGACCGGGGCTTCGCAACTGGTGCGAACCTTCCCTTCGGCAGTCAACGCGAAGCCGGCCTCATACGAGTTATCTATTTGTCGCCAGAAACTGGTTTCCTCCGGAATTTCGCTCAGGTAGGCGCGGATGAAATAGCTCTGGTTGGGCGCCAATTGGTTCAGGGGTAAAGAGAATCGATGCATGTCCGGAAATGCGAAGACATCGGGTTCGAAGGCCGGTATATCGACGATGCCCAGCGAGTTGACATCGCCGGCGAAGTCCCTGTCACTGGACCATTCGGCGAAGAGCCGGGAGGCAGCGACCCCTACATTGGAGAAATTCCAAACCACGACCCCAAAATCAACGAAGGCATCGGTCACGTGGTAATGCGTGGGAATGACCACGACATCGGCCTCGGCATCCTCGATCGCCTTGTCGACCACCACCGACCCGCCATCGGCCAGGGTGACGCTGACGCTTGTGGTCGCGCCGGTTTCAGCGTTTCCCTCGATCGTACCCAGGCTCACGGTGATAGTCTCATCGCCCTCCACATCGAAATCCCGAAACACGTCGATCTCCACACTGGCAGATGTCGTATTCGGCATCACCTCGATGCTGTCGTCACTGACCGTGTAATCGAAGTCCCGGGTGGCCGAACCGGAAAATTCCAGGGACACGGTGATGCCGGAGGACGAGGGAGAATCGAGCGAGACGGTGATCGGCACGGTGGGGTTTTCCGCTTCCTGAACGGTGGCGGGCATGGGCGCCACCAGGGACAGGACCGATGGGGGTGGGGGCGTCGATTCGGCGGAGCCACCAGAGCCACCACCGCCGCCGCAGCCGCCCAGGGCCAGCACTACGGCCAGCACCAACGGCAACGCGAGAGACGGTATCGAACTCATCGCAACTCGATTCTCGGCCCGCGCAGGCGGATACTTGCACTCGGCGGTTCCGCCAGCGCGGCCAGGCGGGCGAGAGCCTCGGCCGGGTGCAGCGCCGGGGGCAGATCGATGATGGCAAAACCCAGCGATTCAAACAGGGTCACCTCCGCCCCGCCGATAGCCTCCGCCAGGGCATGCACGGCAACGCCGTCGGCAAGCTCTACGCGAATGCTGGGAAGCAGTTGCTCGAACCGGCGTCTGGAAGGATCGAAGGCAATGCGGGAGGAAGGGCCCTGGAGAGGGGTCGAAGCCCGGAACGTCTGACCGTCGAAGACGACGATGTGCACTCGCCGGTGGGCCATGTCATAGGAGCGCGCCTCGATGGTACCGAGTACCGATGGCATTTGCAGGGAAGTCTCGGCCGCGGGCATCAGCAAGACCTCACGACCCTGGGTGGACAAAAGCCTGAACTGGTCTAACAGGGACTCCTCGGCGATGGCGGGCAGACCGGCGACGAGCGCCAGCCACCACCAGGGCAAAATCCATTTTCCAGGAAGTTGCAGCTTCATAGATTTCGAAGCATGGGGGTGACGACTTTCATGGTTTTTCATCGGCAGTATCGGGAACGGCCTGGTTGCCGCTATCATAGCAACTCGAACACCGGCAGGCACACATGCCCTTCGAGCGCACCCTGAAGATCGGTAACTATCGAGAGGTCGGCGAGTGGCCGCGGGCGGCGACCTGGTATGGGCAGTCCGCGGCGATACTGGAAATCGCCACACTCCGGCGTTCCTGGCGATTGCCGTTGCGATCATGGGTGCGGGTACAGTAGCCGAGGGATAGTCCGCTGGCCGGATCGGCCCAGGCAATCTGCCCACCGGCACCGTTGTGGCCAAAAGCCTGCGCCGAATTGGTTTTGCCAAAACCCCGCATGCTACGCCTGTTGTCGCCGGCGATGACGATGCCGAGGCCCCGATTGGCGGGAGTACCTGCGTAGTCCACGAGTTCGCCGCTCAGTACCGTTTGCGCGCGCTGCAGCATGGTGTCATCCCAGACCCGCACACCCCTCAGGCCACCGTGCAGCAGACCCTGGTAGAAGAGGGCCAGTGCCGCGGCGGTGGCAAAGGCACCCCCTCCCGGGATACCGACGGCGCGGACTTCCGGATCATTGAAGCCCATGATCGCCTCTTCGGTAACTTCGGTGACGGGCGGTGGCGTCAGGCCCAGGTTGCGCCAGTCCTGCTCGGTCAAGGCCTCGCCGGCGTGCTCGCAGAGTGCCGCTCTGCCCTGCTCTTGCAGAGACAGGCCGAGGTGGAGATCGTCCAGGCCCAGCGGCCCGGTCACGCGCTCGCGCACGAAGCGATGAAAATCCTGCCCGGAGCGGCGCTCAATGATATCGGCGATCACCCACATGCTGGATGTGGGATGGTATTCGAAGCGGCTCCCCGACGGCCAGTTGAGCCTCCATTCGGCGAAGCGCTGCAGGCGCCGAGCCCGGTCGCCCCAGTCCCCGGGCTGAAACGGTGCCGAGGGAAAGCCGGCGGTGTGAGTGAATAGCTGCTGCACCAGCACCGCATCCTTGGCGTGACTCGCGAATTCCGGGATGATGTCGGCGACGGCTTCTTCCTCGCCGAGTTTGCCCTCCTGTATCAGAATCCAGGCCGCCGCCGAAGTTACCGCCTTGGTTACCGAAAACACGCAGATCAGGCCGTCGTCGCCGACATCGCCGAAACTGGCGGAAAGCGCCAGCTTGCCGTTGCGGGCCAACGCCACCTGAACGGCGGAGAGCAGCCCGTCATCCACCTCCCGGCACGCCCGAGCAAGCAGCTGCTCCACCTTTTCGGGCCGCAGCCCAGCCTCCTCGATACTGCATGTCAGTGCGTCCGGGATCAATGCCTTCTCCTCATCCGTTCATCTCGCCCTCGGCTCGACGATGTACCACAACGTTGGGTCCACCAACCGGTCGGGAACCTGCCGACCGGCGACGGGCGCACTCCGATACCACCCGCCAATAGTACCCGAAACACTTATTTTGCCCACTCCACCCTCTTGCTCTCCCATGCAATGACTGCGATAGTCCCACCTATGGAAATCGGGCAAAACAACCGGCACCGCGGCTTCTGGGCACTGGCACTGTTGTGGCTGCCGACCGGGCTCATGGCGAGCGCGGGGTTGCGCTTTCTGCCAGGGATGCTGTCAGCGCCACCTGTCGAAATGTGGGTAACCATGGCCGTGATGGCATTACAGTCGCTGATTTTCGTCGCACCCTGTGGCCTGCCGCTGGCGCTGGGCTGCCGGTGGCTGTGGCGGCTGGGCTATCGAAGAGGGGCCTGGTGGGCAGGAATCGGGCTCGGTGCGATTACCGTGGCGACGACCTTGGTGGCGGGGCTGCTCGGGCCACTTGCCATCGCCATCTACGCAGTGGTGGTCAGTCTGCCGGTATGGATTGCCTCGTGGTGGCTGGCGCGCCGGAATTGAGTGGTATTCTGGAACGACATTTGCCATTGCGTTGCTGATCGGCGGAATCCGGTATGTTGGCTGCGGCGCATTCACGGGGCGCAGCGTCGACACGCTGTTGCCGCAAATCCTCGGCGGCCCGTTCTTCTTTGTCTGTCCGGCTGCCCAGGGTGCACCTTCAATACTCCACCGGCAGCGCGTCGAGGCTGCGCCAGAGGTACCAGGAGGCGACCGAACGCCAAGGCCGCCAGGGCTCGGCGATTGCCACCATCTCCCCGGCACTCGGGCGAACGCCCCCGTTGAAGTGATTGCCGATCGCTTTCTGGATGCCGATGTCGTCGACCGGCAAGACATCGGGCCGCAACAGGTGGAAAATCAGGAACATCTCTGCGGTCCAGCGGCCGATTCCTTTCACCTGGACGAGGCGCTCGATCACAGCCTCGTCGTCCATTTCGCTCCATTTCTCCTGTTGCAGCGAGCCGTCGATGAAATGCTCTGCCAGGCTCAGCAGGTAACTCACCTTCTGCCGCGACAATCCGCATCCTCGCAGGCTCTCCAGGTTCTCTCCCGCGACGGCTTCGGGAGTGATTTCCCCCATGTGGCCGAGCATCTTCTGCCACACCGACTCCGACGCCTTCACTGAAATCTGCTGGCCCACGATGGAGCGCGACAGCGAGAAGAAGGGATCGTGCCGCGGCCGCATCATCGACTCTCCGGCGATTTCGATGATTCCACCGAGTTTCGCGTCCGCTTCAGCAAGCGCCCGCCGGGCCTCTTCCCAATACGGTGTGGGATAGCCGTTGCCGTCTCCCCTGATTCCGGACAATTCCATATACCTCCCGAAGTCTCCCGTCGCCCGCTAGCGGACCGTCAGCGATGCACGCCGCAACCCGCCTGGCGCTCGGTCGAGAATAGCGGCACCGCATCGGTGTTGGCGGCCAGCAGTTCGGCGTGGTCGAAGGGATAGTCCGAGTAATCGGCACAAACGAAATATTCTCCGATGCGGTTGGCGCATCGGGCCGGCAATTGCCCCGCTTCGAACGACGGCGCATACCCGGTAAGCAGCGTTCCGTCGACGAAGCTGGCGGCGATATCCGGAGTTCGCGTAGCGATAAGGTCGTCGTAGGGATTTGCGCTCCGCCTGCGGTACACGATCAGGTCCGCCGCATGACCCGGCGCCAGGCGGCCGGTCTCGTCTTCCAGTCCCATGGCGTAGGCAGCTTGCGCCGTTGCCATACGCCAATAGTCGATCCCCTTCAGTCGATCACCCCACGCCTCGTTGTCGATCCGGTCGGCGCAACGAAACTCTTCCAGCATGTTGTACGAACCCGAATAGGACCAGTCGGTACCGATGGCGATGCGCGCGCCGACGTTCAGCGCCCGCGGTATGTCCACCGTGGTGTTGTAAAGCGCCACGTTGGAGCGCGGCGACCAGACGAGTGTGACATCGAGGACTCGCAGCCGTTCGATATCGCCGGCCCGCAGGCCGACGCCGTGAACGATGGAAAACCGCCTGCCGGGATTGGCTTCGACGTAGTCCAGGTAAAACTGTCCTTCGAGCGCAGCCGTACAGTTGGTCCCCTCGGCGATGTGTGGGAGGAAGGGCATGCCCGCCTGCGCATCGCTCAGGAATTCCGGGGCGACCGGCGCTGGACCGCCGAACGGACACGAATATTCCGCGAACAACGCCGTTGCGTTCGGAAAGGGAAAAATCTGCGTATCGACCCGATATTCGTTTTCCGGTTCATCCAGGAAATAGGCGTTCTTCAGCAGGCCCGCCACGGCGTCGCTGCCGCCCAGGGTGGTCGTGCCCCCGAACAGATGCCGCAATTCGATCCAGAACCTTCCCGCTTCGTCATCCCGCCGGCCCCACTCGATGACATAGTGTCCCGGGCCGGCTCGACCTTGCCATTGCTCGCGATGGGAGTACACCGGCTTCAGCAGGGGATCGGGGAAACCGCCGCTCGCCGCGAGATGCTCGTGGGCATTGACGAAGCCGGGCGAGACATACCAGTCTTCGCAATCGAATACCGTGGCCCCGTCGGTCTTCGAATGGACTTCATCCGCACCGCCCACCTCGGCGATGACCCCTCTCTCGATGCGAATGAAGCCCGTCGACGCCGTCTCGGCCCCCTGCAAAAGCTGGCCGATGACAATCGTTACCCCGGCATCACCGGGCAATATCCGGCACGGCCGCGGCTGACCGGCTGCCGCGTCAGATATACCGGACGTGCTTCCCGGCATCTGCGCTGTTCCGCCCGCCGCAACCGAGACGGCACAGAAAAGGCACGAAGTAATGAATTTACCGGGAGTTCTCATTCTTCCACCAGGAAATATTGGGGCCAGGTTCTATTCCTGCACAGGACAAAGGTATCAGCCGACCCCCGGAAGCCGCCTACCAGCTCATACCAGGGGAAAATGTAATGTCATCCCGGCCCCATCATCGCCATCCCGGCCCCATCATCGTCATTTGCGCATCATTTCATTGGCTGCAGCTGGAAAAAGTCAGGGGGTAGAGTCACCAGTCAAACAGATTGATGAAAGCATAAAATGCATCTGCATCGCCAATGAGCTCGACACGCTGCTGACCGATCGCCTCCTCCCAGCTACGTTTACCGAGGAAAATATCGTAGAAATCGGCGGAATTCAGCCGGACGGTATTGATTGCCCCCGGCGCCTCACCCTCTGTATACACTGCGACACCCTCTCGGATGCGCACACTATGTAACTGTTTTTCACCAGTAAATTCAAACGTAATACTTTCGTCGTAGTCCAGGCACTCTTCTGCGCGCAGTCTGGCGCCCAAATAGTCATCCATGATCGTGGCGACTGGTATGCCGAGCACGTCGGCCTGAACGAATCCAGCCACGAGTTCCTTATCCGCTGCGGTAATTTTTCCCTCCAGCGCCATGGCATCGGTCAGCAGGAAGTGTCGTTCAATCGCTGAGTGCGACCGATAGGCAATACTGCGCTGGGCAAACGCCTTGAGCTGCCGATAGTCCTCGTTGTCGGGCTGCATCCGGATCAAGTGTGCGGCCAATTGTACAGACCAACCAAAATCTTCCGCCTCATA
>CAZUGZ010000007.1:0-65882 GCA_964620555.1 uncultured Alteromonadaceae bacterium | reverse complement strand
CGCAGCAGTCCCGCCATGTCCTTGATGCAGATCGAATCGGCACCGAGATCCTCGATGCGTTTGCCCAACTCCACCCACAACTCGATGTCGTGTACCGGGCTGACCGTGTAGGAGATGGTGCCCTGGGCATGTTTTCCCACGCTTTTCACCGCCCGCAACGCCGTTTCCAGGTTGCGCACGTCATTCATGGCGTCGAATACGCGGAATACCGCGACGCCGTTGGCTGCGGCCCGCTCCACGAATTTGCCCACCACATCGTCGGCATAGTGTCGATAACCTAGAATATTCTGGCCCCGCAACAGCATCTGCTGTGGGGTGCGGGGCATGGCCTGGTGCAATTGCCGGATGCGCTCCCAGGGGTCCTCCCCCAGGTAGCGAATGCAGGCGTCAAAAGTTGCTCCGCCCCATGACTCCAACGACCAGTAACCGACCTGGTCCAGTTTTTCGGCGATCGGCAGCATGTCTTCCAGGCGGACACGGGTGGCCAGCAGCGACTGCGAGGCATCGCGCAACACCACATCGGTAATGCCCAGCCGGCTCACGATTTGCTCCGATAGCGGTGAATGGCGGCAGCGATGATGGCCGAGCGGGTGGACTCGACATTGGCACCATGGGCCACGGCCGCGGATTTGGCGGAATGGCGCCGAAGCAGTCGCGACATCGAACTGATGGCGATCACCAGCAACCCCAGAAACGTCAACACCACCCCCATGCCGACCAGCATCAGTTCCACGCCCTGGGCCAGCAGTTCCCCACCCATCACTGCATCAACAGCGCGCGCTGGGCGCTGCTCTCGTCGCGTTTGGCGCGAAATTCACTGTTGTGGTTCCAATTGGGGAAGTCCCGGCCATCCGCAACTCCGGTCCCCTGATCCGAGCAGGCACTGAGCAGGCAACTGCACGGGATACACGCTGACAAACGACTCATGGCCGGACCCTATTGCTGTTTCGATAGCGGGGATTGTTCACTGAGGCGACAGAGTTTACTCTCTCCACGCAAACGATAACACCCTCCATCGCGGCAGTTGACCGCCGGACCATCTCCATACGGGCAAAAACCATGACCACAGCCTTGGCTTCCCACCCCGACGATACGTTTTTCGGGCACCCTCCCGGTCTGATGGTGTGCTTCGCCACGGAGATGTGGGAGCGCTTTTCCTTCTATGGCATGAAGTACCTGCTGTTGCTCTACCTCACCAAGTACCATTTGTTCACCGACGCCATGGGACTGGATGTGCTCGGCGGCTACGCCGCGCTGGTGTACGCCATGCCGGTCATCGGCGGCCTGTTGGCCGACCGCTACCTGGGTATGCGCAAGGCGGTGGTATTCGGCGGCATACTGTTGGTGCTGGGGCACCTGGGCATGGCCGTCGAGGGCCAGCCGGCGCAGGCGGGTGAGGCTGGCATCGTCCGCGACGAGGCCGCCCTGCAGGTACTGTATTTCTCTCTGGCCCTGATCGTGATGGGGGTTGGCTTTCTGAAGCCCAACATCTCCACTATCGTCGGCAGGCTCTATGCTCCCGACGACCCGCGCCGGGACGCCGGTTTCACCATCTTCTACATGGGCATCAACCTGGGAGCCTTCACCGCCACCCTGTTGTGCGGCTACCTGGGAGAGCGCTTTGGCTGGGCCTATGGCTTTGGCGCCGCCGGGGTGGGGATGCTGGTCGGTCTGGTGACCTTTCTGCACGGTCAGAAACATCTGCACGGCCATGCGGAACCCAACGACCCGGAGCTGTTGCGGAACAGGGGCTGGTTCGGTCTGAGCCGGGAAACGCTGATTTACCTGGCGGGGCTGGCCGGCGTGGTACTGATCTGGCAGATGCTACAAGTTCACAGCGTGGTGTCGATGACGCTCAACCTGCTCTCGGTGGCGGTGCTGGCCGGGTTGGCCTGGTTCATCTTCTTTCGCTGCAACCGGATCGAGCGCGACCAGATGATCGCCCTGGTCCTGCTGATTATCTCCAGCGTGGTGTTCTGGTCCCTGTTTGAGCAGAGCGCCGCTTCGATGACGCTGTTCGCCGACCGGGTCATGGATCGCAGCATGTTCGGCATGGAGTTCACCGCCTCCCAGTACGGCTCGCTCAATGCCCTGTTCATCTTCACCCTGGCCCCTCTCTACGCATGGTTGTGGGCCAGGCTGGGCAGTGCCGGCCGCGAGCCCTCCACTCCGATAAAATTCGGCCTGGGCATCGTCCAGGCGGGACTCGGTTTCGGAGCCCTGGTACTCGGCGCCAGCATGCCCGACCACAGCGGCAAGGTCGCGGCGGCGTGGATGATCCTGGCCTATCTGCTGCACACTTCGGGAGAGCTGTGCCTGTCTCCGGTGGGCCTGTCGGCGGTGACCAAGCTCGCCGTACCCAATGTGGTCGGGGTGATGATGGGCACCTGGTTTCTGGCTACCGCCTACTCGGAATACGTCGCCGCGCAAATAGCAAAAATCGCCGCGGTGGAGACGGTCTCCGGCAACGTCACGGATATCGCCGCGGCACTGGCGAGCTACAACGAACTGTTCAGCCTGCTGCTATGGGTCGGTGTGGGTGCCGGTGGGCTGGTGTTGCTGGCCTCACCGCTGATGAAGAAACTGATGCATGGCGTACATTGAGCGTGCCCGGGTGCGAATACTCTGCCGGGAAAACCCGGGGATCTGGTGCCGGAAATAGGAATCGAACCTACGACCTTCTCATTACGAATGAGTTGCTCTACCGACTGAGCTATTCCGGCAGGATACGAACGACAAGTCTACCCGCCACGGCTGCCGGCGGGCAAGACGATGCCCGGCCGGAAATACCCGACGCGGGTTACAATAAGCATCGGCGCCGGCAATCGGTGAACGGAGACCCAGGCAGTTGGCCCACGACAGGTCAGTAGAAACGAAATGCGACCGGGCACGTACCGGCAAGCAGTTCCACGACGCACCCAACTTCTTTAGCCTGCGCCCGGCCCAGCGTACACCTTCGTTCGTGGCGACGGGCCGGGGCACTGGCGCCCTGCTGGCTGCCGGTGTCGCTTTGCTGGTCCTGCTGCTGACCGGTTTGCGCTTCCACAATCAGAGCCTGCAACCATCGGGCGACGGCCTGCAGGCGCTGGGCATCGATCCGCAGCGGCAACCGGTGGTGCTGGTCGGTGGCAAACTGTACTGGCACGACCGAGCCGGAAATGGCGCCGCAATAGTGGAGGTGGAAGGCACCGACCCGATACTGGGGATGGATTTTTTCAGTACGGGAGAACTGCTGCTGCTTCGGCGCGACCGGGAGCGGCCCGCTGCAGGGCGCGGCTGGCAACCACCGGTACCGGGGTCGGCGTCGGAGCGGCGGGGTTCCCTGCAACGCTGCCGTCGCGATGGCACCGGCTGCATCACCATCGTGGCCGCACCGGGGACGGTGGATTTCCAGGTGGAGCGTCGCAGCAATGCCATCGTTCTGGCCAGGTCGGATGTCGACCGACTGGAGAAACTCGATTACCACGGTCGGTTAGTGGCGTCGACCTCCATGGAACTGCACGCTCCAGTGCACCTGCAGTTTGCCGAAGGCCTGCTCTATCTGACGCAGTCCCAGTCCCGCAAGGTCAGCGTTCTGAAACCGGATGACCACGACTTCGGTAATCTCCTGGAGGAAATCCTTCTGCCGCTGCCGCCGACGGTGGAGGACCGGGGGCAGCTCTTCGCCGGTGCCCTGCTCTACCACAAGCGGCACTGGTGGACCATCCTGCAGTCGGCCGCTGACGGCGAAGTCGGCCTCTATCAATATTCCCCACACTGGCAATTCGAGCGCAGCATCAACCTGCCCCGGGGGGCCTGGCCCAGCAGCCTGGAGAGCTGGCTGGACACTACCCTGGTATTGGACCGGACTGCCAATCACATGTACCGGCTGGATGACACGGGTGCCCGCAAGACCGATTTTTCCCCGGCGGCTGTCACCGCCGCCCTGACCGGGCAGCGGGCAGAACGGCAACGGTCCAGGAGCCTGCAGTTCTCCATCCTGCTGCTGTTGTCCGGCGCAACAGCGGTGCTGTTGCTGGTCGGCACTCTGCAGTTCCTGCAACGGCAAACCTATGTCGCCCCGGTCACGGGTGGCGAAGCGGAACTGGACATCAATAGCGACAAAATTGAGTGGTTGCCCCCCGCGACCGGGCTGCCCATTCGCCTGCGCCGGCTCGGCTACGAGTTGGCCGGTGCCTGCAGTCTGGCTCTGTGCGGCTGCCTGCTGCTGGGTTCAAGTACCTCGATCTGGCTCGCCGTCAGTCTGTTGCTGGTCGGCACAGGCGGCCTCTATGCGGCCCTGCAACAGGCATGTAACGGCCACCTGGGGATGCTGGAAAATCGCCTCATCGTGGTCGATCATACCAACACCTATCGGGTCGGCAGAGGTCCGCAGATTCAGTATTTCAACAACTATGTGATGGTCGACGACGTCATCGTGTACCTGGGCAACCGCCGGCTGGCGAGGTTCAGCCACACCAGACTGCAACAACGCTTTCAGCCACTGTTCCAAACCGGGATCAAAGTCGACCGGGGCATCGTCGGTCTCCGTCTGATTCAACACCGCCACCCACTGGCAAGGGGTGGCGCCGGTCTGTTGCTGACCTGTGTCGGGGCGGCCCTGGTGCTGTTGCTCGGGTCCTGAACCGGGCGGTCCACCAAGCCACGCGAGGTTTGCGATATACACAGATTCTGTGGATAAGTCAGTGGATAAAATGTTTGATCCCCCGGGGAAGGGCCGAAATCACTGGTATGGTCAGGAATCGCTCAAAATATAGTTGATTTCCAAACAAATATAGTAAAATCAAATAGATAAATATTTATATTTATCTTATTTCTCCGATTTATTAGCTAAGTTTGTGAAAGTTTTATGAAAATCAGTTGACAATTTATATTGTGAATAACATTTGGGTCGAGCCAGGCAAACATCTCCCATGCAGCGGTGTCGGGTCAGCTTCATCGCAGGGTCGGTCATCCGACCATCGTCGTCCCGTCGCCATGGGTTCCCGTCGACGGAATGCCTGGCCGATTGCAATTGGCTTCACAGGAGGGAACGGCCCTGCCCATGGTATCCTTGCGCCATGCAAGAGTCGGCCAACAAGAGCGTCGCCCTGTTCGTTACCTGTCTGGCGGACCTGTTCCGTCCCAGTGTCGCCTTTGCCACCATCCAGTTGCTGCAAAGGGCGGGACTGACGGTGAGCGTTCCCAGCCAGCAGACCTGCTGCGGCCAGCCGGCCTACAGCACCGGCGCCTACCCGGAAACCCGCCGCATAGCGCACCGGGTGATCGAAACCTTTGCCGACTACCACTGGGTGGTCGTTCCTTCCGGCTCCTGCGCCGGCATGCTCAAGCATCACTATCCCAAACTGCTGGCAGAGCAGCCCGAGTGGGCCGCGCGCAGCGAGGACCTGGCCCAGCGCACCTGGGAAATCACCAGTTTCCTGACCGATGTCCTGCACTTCCAGCCGGAGCAGAGGGAAGCCGTTCCAGGCGATCAAAGTTATACCTACCACGACGGCTGTGCCGGCCTTCGGGAACTGGGTATCAGCCAGCAGCCCCGGCAATTGCTGCACTCCATGCGGGGCATAGCCATCCAGGAATTGCAGCAAGCCGATGTCTGCTGCGGATTTGGTGGTACCTTTTGTGCCCGGATGCCGGAAATCTCTGAAAAAATGGTGGACGACAAGCTCGACCAGGTGCTGGCCACCGGTGCCGGCGTACTGCTGGGCGGCGACCTGGGATGTCTGCTGAACATTGCCGGGCGCGCCCGCCGCCGCGGCGCGGAACTGGAAGTGCGCCACGTGGTTGAGGTACTGGCCAACCTGGCCGACACCGCAGGTATCGGAGACCCCCGGACTTGAAGCAGACCAGCAGCCAGTTCCACGCTGTCGCCCGCCAACACCTGGCCAATCCCCGGCAGCGGGGCCAACTGGACCGGCTGGGACGGGAGTTGCCGCGGCATCGCTCGGCCGCCATGGACGAACTGGGTAATTTCGCGGAGCAGCGGGCTCATTTCAGGGCGATCAAAGACCACACCCTGAACCATCTCTTCCACTATTTGAGCCGTTTCGAAACCCAGGTCACGCTGCGCGGCGGCAGGGTGCACTGGGCCGCCAGCGCCACCGACCTCAACCACCTGGTGCTGAATATCTGCCGCCAGGTCGATGCTCGCCTGGTGGGCAAGGGCAAGTCGATGATCACCGAGGAAACCGGGCTGAGCGCGCATCTGCAGGAGCAAGGCCTGCAAGTGGTCGAGACCGACCTCGGCGAGTACATCCTGCAACTGGCCGACGAACCCCCGAGCCATATCGTCGGGCCCGCCGTTCACAAGAGCGGGGAAGAGATCGGCAAGCTGTTTCTGCAACATCACGATCTGGGCGAGCGGGTGCTGGCCGACCCCAGCGCAATGGTGCAGGAGGCCCGCAGTGTACTGCGCCAGAAATTCCTCGAGGCCGAGGTTGGCATCGTCGGCGCCAATGCCCTGATCGCCGAAGACGGGCGCATCATGCTGGTGACCAACGAGGGTAACGGTGACCTGTTGTGCACCCTGCCCAGGGTGTTGATCGTCTGTGCCAGCATCGACAAGGTACTGCCGAGACTGGAGGATGCCAGCGCCCTGTTGCGCCTGCTGACGCGCTCCTCCATCGCCCTGCCGGCCGCGTCCTATACCAGCTTTTACGTGGGTGCCCGCGCTCAGCAGGACCTGGACGGTCCCGAACAGTTTCACGTGGTGTTGCTGGACAACCAGCGCAGCGCGATGCTCGGCGGCCACTATCGGGATATTTTGCGCTGCATGCGTTGCGCCGCCTGTCTCAATCACTGCCCGGTCTATGTCGGGGCGGGGGGGCACGCCTACGGCTGGGTCTATCCGGGACCGATGGGCTCGGTATTGACACCTCTGCTCACCAGCCTGGAACAATCCCATATCCTGCCCAACGCCTGTACCAGTTGCGGCCGCTGTGCCGAAGTCTGTCCCGCGGAGATCCCGCTACCGGACCTGTTGCGGGATTTGCGCGCCGAAGAACATCGACAAAAGCTGTCCCCGACGAGATGGCGGCGGGGTCTGAAAATTCACAGCTGGTTGTCGCGCAGGCCACGGCTCTACCATTGGCTTGGTGCCGTGGCAGTGGGGCTGCTGCACCTGCTGGGACGCAGACGCGGACGTTTCCGCTCACTGTTGCTGGCCAATGGCTGGACGCAGGTCAGGGATTTTCCTGCACCCCAGGGCTTTACCTTCATGGGCCAATGGAAGAGACGTCAGCGAGGTCGCAGCGGTGACTGAGGAAGCGCGCAGCGCCATTTTCTCGCGGCTGCAAGCCCACGAAACGCTGTCCGCTGCGGATTGTGAACTGGAGCTGAAACAACTGGGCAGTGCCCCCAAATCCGACCTATCCGAGTTGCGCGACCTGTTCCTGACCCACCTGGCCAGGCAAACGGCCACCTCGACCCTGGTCGGAAACCGCAGTGAGGCGGTGCGCGAGCTGTCTGACCAGGTCTACCAGTGGTACCGGAATCGCAGGGTGGTGGCCGGCTTCGATTCCCGGCTGGCGGCGTTGCCCTGGCTCGAAGGCGGGGTCCTGGTGCGCTTTGGTGCGGCCACCCCCGATGAGCGAGTGGGAGTCAGCTATGCCCGGGCCGCCATCGCCGAGAGCGGCAGCCTGGTGGTGTACTGCGACCGTTCCAATCCAGCCTCGAACAATTGGCTGATTGCGGATCACATCGTGCTGCTGAACGAAGCTGACCTGGTGGCAAGTTACGAAGAGGTCTGGCGCCACTTGCGCGAGACGGGGCGCAACGAGGATGACCCCCGGGGCATCAGTTTCATTTCCGGCCCCTCCTCCAGTTCCGACATCAGGATGGAAAAAGTATTCGCTGCCCACGGCCCCGGCCGCCTGCACGTCATCGTGCTCCGGAGCGGGGACGGGGACCAGTAGCGCGAAACCGACGAGCAGGACAACAGAGGAGATTGCCGATTATGCAGGCCACGGCACCCATTCGGGCGCGAAACCCGGATTCGGCACTGGCCGCCTACCTCCACCCACAGGTCGCGGCGCTGCTGTTCCTGGGATTCTCCTCGGGACTGCCCCTGCTGCTCATCTTTGCCACCCTGTCGCTGTGGTTGCGCGAGGCCGGGGTAGAGCGTGGTGCAGTCACCTACTTCAGTTGGGCCGCGCTCGGTTATTCCTTCAAGTTCGTGTGGGCGCCGCTCATCGACAAGCTGCCGTTGCCGCTGCTGGCCAAACGGCTGGGACAGCGCCGCGGCTGGCTGCTGGCCGCGCAGTTTGCCGTCATGGGCTCCATTGCGCTGATGGCCTCCTGCGACCCGAGCACTTCCCAGGGTCTGATGATGATGGCCGTCGCCGCGGTGGCACTGGGCTTTTCCTCGGCTACCCAGGACATCGTCGTCGACGCCTATCGAATCGAGGCGGCGGACCAAACCATGCAAGCCATGCTGTCCTCGGCCTATGTGGCCGGCTATCGCGGCGGCATGCTGGTGGCCGGGGCTTTGGCGCTCTACCTGGCAGCGGGTCTCGGCAGCAGCGCGGGCAACTACGTCTACGGGGCCTGGAAATTGACCTACCTGAGCATGGCCGCAGCCATGCTGGTGGGCGTCGTCACCACCCTGCTGGTGAAGGAGCCGGTACTCCGCAACCAATCTTCCTATTTCCACGGCGCCGCCGATTACACCCGCTTTGTGCTGCTTTTCGTGCTGGTGGTGGCTGCCTTTGTCTCGACCTTCGTGGCACTCTGGGATTTGGCCGACGCCACTGCCCTGTGGCTTTCCCAGCGGGCCGGAATATCGGCGGCGCTGGCAGGGTTTGTGTGCCAGGCACTGCGCCTCGGAGCAGCATTGGGACTGGGGCTGGCGGTGGCTCGACTGAGCGTGGCGGCGGGCCTGGTGCAGCGGGGAATGGTGCGCGACACCTACGTGGCACCGGTAACGGATTTCTTCGAGCGCTACGGTCGCGCGGCGCTGCCGATTCTGTTATTGGTCGGCTTCTACCGGATATCCGATATCGTGCTCGGCGTCATCGCCAACGTCTTCTACTACGACATGGGTTACAGCAAGGAGGCGATCGCCACGGCAACCAAATTGTTCGGTATCTGGATGATCATCATCGGCGGCTTTTTCGGTGGCTGGCTGACCTTCAGGTACGGGGTGATAAAGGTCCTGATGCTCGGTGCGGCGCTGACGGTGGCGACCAATCTGCTGTTCATCCTGCTGGCCCAGTCGCCGGGGAACCTGCCGCTGCTGTACTTGGTAATCAGCGCGGACAACCTCACCGCCGGTCTGGCCAGCGCCGCCTTCATCGCCTATTTGTCCAGCCTCACCAGTCTTTCCTTCACGGCGGTACAGTACGCCATATTCAGTTCACTGATGACGCTCTTTCCCAAGCTGCTGGGTGGTTACTCCGGGCAGGTGGTGGATGCTTTCGGCTATACCTGGTTCTTTCTCGGGGCGGCACTGATCGGCATCCCGGTGCTGTTGCTGATCACCATGGCAGCGCGATACCAGCGCGCCGCAGGCCCGCCGGAGACGGCGGAACAGTGAGTTGCCAGGCCTGGCGCTCAGAACAACTCGGTCAGAAACGCCCGCAGCGACTGCCAGGAACGCCGGTCCGCCGCGGCATCGTAGACGGTACCGAAATCGGGGTCGTCGGCCTCGGGATTGGTAAAAGCGTGCACCGCGTTGCCGTGGGCGTGCAACTGCCAATCGGCCCCCGCCGCCTTCATCTCTTCGGCAAACGCCACTACCTGGTCCGGGGTCACCATGGGGTCGTCCCAACCGTGCTCTACCAGTACCCTGGCATCGATTCGATTGTCCGGGGTATTGCCGGGCGCGCCGAGAATACCGTGAAAACTGACCACTCCCTGTAGCGGCGCACCGATTCTGGCCAAATCCAGTGCGCACAACCCACCGAAGCAGTATCCGATAGCCGCCAGTTTTCCGGTGTCGACTTCCGGCTGGGCGCACACCGCGTCGACTGCGGCCTGCAAGCGACTCTGCAACAGGGGCCGATCCTCGACCAGGGGACCCATGAGTTCAAAGGCCTGTTCCTTGGTTTCGGCCGAAACCCCCTTGCCATATACATCCAGGGCGAATCCACTATAGCCCAGTTCCGCCAGCGCCACTGCCCGGTCACACTCAAAGGGCTCGCGCCCGCGGAAGGCATGGCATACCAACACCCCGGGACGCGGTCCCGGGTGGGCGTCATCCCAGGCCAGATACCCCTCCAACAGCGTATCTCCCTGCAGATATTCAACTTCGCGAGTATGCACGGTCATGGTATTTCATCCTTTGACGAGTGTACGGGAGGCGGTATTCTCCTTATCCAGACTGGTTTTTTCAAGTCAAACGGCTCCCGGAGGTCCGCTCCGCGAGGGGCCTCCAATAGCAGCGTGCAGAGGAACCGAACATGCATCTCGCCTTCAGCTCCATGAATACCCTCGACGACCCGGCCCCGCCGCAACTGGCAAAAGCACTGGAAGAACGCGGTTTTGAATCCCTGTGGTACGGCGAACACAGCCACATACCCTGTTCGCGGCGAACGCCCTATCCACCCGGCGGGGAGATGCCGGACCCGTACAAGAGCATAATGGATCCCTACGTCTCGCTGATGGCCGCCGCCGCGGCCACCAGCACGCTCAAGCTCGGCACCGGTATCGCCCTGTTGATGGAACGGGATATTTTTTCCCAGGCCAAGACCATCGCCACGCTGGACCACTGGTCCGGGGGCCGGCTCATGATCGGCACCGGGGTGGGCTGGAATGAGGAGGAGTTCGTCAACAGCAACCCCCATCCCTTCAACAAGCGCTACGCGGTGTTGCGCGAGACGGTAGCGGCAACACGCGCCCTGTGGCGGGAACAGCAACCGGAATACCACGGTCAATACATCGACTTCGACCCGGTGTGGGCGGAGCCTAAACCGCTGCAGGCCGGAGGTCCGGCCATTTTTTTGGGCGCCATGGGCCCGCTGGGCATACGTCACGCCGCGAACTGGGCCGACGGTTGGTACCCGGTCGATGTGGCGATGGTCGATGTCGCCAGAGATTTGCTGCACTTCCGGGAATTGCTGGCGCGAGCCGGGCGCGAGCGTTCGGAGGTGCAGATCAATATTCAGATCATGGACACCACCGACCTGGACAAGCTGAAGACCTACCGGGATCTGGGCATCGAACGGGCCACGGTGGGAGTGTCGACGGACATGTGGGACCAGCCGGACCAGGTAATGCCCATGATCGATCGCTTTGCCGAACTCATTCCCGCCCTGCAAAACTGAGCCCTGGGAGTCAGTCGCCGAAAACAGACTCACACCTCCAAAGCGCGGCAGCCGAGGGTGTCATCGGCGGCCAGCAGCGCACCGAGTTTATCGAGTTGCGTGGTGGCGTTACCCAGCGAATAGGCGATCTGTTTCGCCCACAGGAAAAACCGGTGAATGGAATATTCCAGGTCGGCACCGATACCGCCGTGCAGGTGCTGGCTGGTGCATACCACACGGTGGGCGGCATCGCAGGCCCACCACTTGGCGGCCCGGACCTCCAGGCGCGCATCGAGGCCCTGGCTGAGCCGCCACAGGGCCAGCCAGTACACCGAACGCATGGCTTCCACGTCGATATAGCAGTCCGCCATGCGCATGGCCAGCGCCTGGAAACTGCCCAGCGGTGCACCGAACTGTTTGCGCTCGCCCAGGTAGGCCGCGGTGCGTTTCATCGCCTCCTCGGTGACCCCCACCTGCAGGGCGCAATGGGCGATGTTGGCGTACTGCTCCAGCCATTCCAGTATGGCTTCGCCCTGCCCCATCGACCCCAACAGGGCACTGGCCGGCAGGGTCGCGGCAGTCAGGGTCAGATGGGCGGCGCGGCGGCCCAGGATGCCGATCTGCTCGGGCCGCAGGGTGACTCCCGGGCCAGCGGCGGCAACCACGAAGATGCCGAGTTGCCCCTCCCCATCACGAGCCGGCACCAGGATGTAATCCACTCCCACGGCATCGGGGACCACGCCGCGCTTGCCGTTGAGCAGCCACTGCCCGTCCACCAGACTGGCGCTCACCGGCGCGTCGAGGGCTGCGCTCATGCCCAACTCTGCTATCGCCGCGGTAAATTTTGCTTCGCCGGCGATCAGTGGTGTCAGCCACTGCCGCTGCTGTTCGGCACTGCCAAACTGCTGAATGGGCAATGCGCCCAACACCAGGGTGGCCAGCAGCGGCACCGGCGCCAGCCAGCGCCCCTGTTGTTCCAGTAGCAGGCACAGTTCGGTAAAGCCCAGTCCGCTGCCACCCAGGCCGGCGGGAGCGGTCAGACCCAGCAAACCCTGTTCGGCCAGGGTCGCCCACAGCGTTTCGTCGTATACCTGTTGGCCGCGGGAAAATTCCGCCAGAAAGCGGTCGCTCACCCGGTCGCCAAAAATCCGGCCGGCCAGCTCCCGCAGCGCCAGTTGCTCTTCATCAAAGGAAAAATCCATGCGTTCAATTCTCAGTCGATTTCGACCATGCTGGCCGGATTGCGGGTGTATTCCAGGTTTTCCAAAGACGGATGGCACTGCACCGGGGCGCGGCACAACAGGGTGGAAAAATCCACATCCCCGCCGGCCAGTTGCAGCAGGCAACGCACTGTCCATATTATACGCTCCATGTTTGTCGATCACAGCCCTGCCCAAAAAGCCCTGCGCAAGGAATTTCGCAGTTACTTCTCGCAATTGGTCAGCCCGGCGGACCGGGAAGCGCTGCGCAATGCGGAAAGCGGCGAGTTGTACCGGCGGCTCATTCGGCAGCAGGGAGAGGACGGCATGCTGGCGGTGGGTTGGCCGCAACAATACGGCGGCCGTGGCCTGACCCAGAGCGAACAGCTGATTCGATTCGAAGAAGCCCTGCTGGCCGGGGCACCGGTGCCTTTCGTCACCCTCAACACGGTGGGACCGGCGATCATGAGCCACGGCAGCGAGGCCCAGAAACAACGCTTTCTGCCGGGGATAGCCGCCGGCGAACTGCATTTCTGCATCGGTTACACGGAACCCTCGGCCGGTACCGACCTCGCCGCCCTGCAGACTTCCGCCGTAAGACAGGGGGACCATTACCTGGTCAACGGCAACAAACTGTTCACCAGCGGCGCCGAGGGCGCAGACTACGTGTGGCTGGCGGCCCGCACCGACCCCGGGGCGGCGAAACACAAAGGGATATCCATTCTGATCGTCGATACCCGGGACCCGGGCTTCTCCTTCGCCCCGGTTGAAACCGTGGGCAGCGTGCGCACCAATGTCTCCTATTACCACGACGTGAAAGTCCCCACCGACATGATCATCGGCAGGGAAAACGGGGGCTGGCGGTTAATCACCTCCCAGCTCAACCACGAACGCGTGGGACTGGCGGCCTGGGGTGTGCACGCCTGGAAGGTGTTCCGTTACGCACTCGACTGGGCCCGCGAACAGCGCGGCGCCGATGGACAGAGGGTGATCGACGCCGCCCCGGTGCAGCGCAATCTGGCCGAGGTCTACTGTCATCTGGAGGCCCTGCGCATCATGAATGCCCGCATGAGCTGGCAACTGGATCAGGGCGAACCGGGTCCGGTGTTTCCCTCGGCGATGAAAGTGTATTCCACGGAGATCATCATCGAAATCTGCCGCCTGCTGATGGACGTGATCGGCCCCAATGCCCTGGTGGCCAGCTCCAGCGAGGGAGCAGTGCTGCTGGGTGACCTGGAACACGAACACCGTCGCGCCCTGATCAACACCTTCGGCGGTGGCGTAGTGGAAGTACTGCGCGGCCTGGTGGCCACCCACGGCCTGGGCCTGCCGCCGCACCGTTGACAGAACGGGACTGTGGTCAATCGGGCGGCGGCACCAACTCGATATCGATCCGGCCACGGACACTGTTGACCAGATAGACTTCATCGAAATCGGTCAGCGCGCCGGCGGCGATGCGGCGCTCCGTCAATTCCCCCCGGTCGATCAGGTACTGCCGATAGGTTCCCCCCAGCAGTCCGCAATCCACTGGTGGTGTGTAGTGCCGGCCATCCTTGACTGCCACCAGGTTGGCGACGCAGGACTCTGTGATTTCTCCCGCGCCGTTGCACAGGATCACATCGTCGAGGCCCGGATTTGCCGCCAGTTGGTGACGATAGATTTCGCGATGGGTGGTCTTGTGATACAGGCGGGGATCTTCCCGGTCCACCGGGTTTTCGCTGATCGCGACTTTCCATTTTTGCGGCGGCACCCCGGGGCTGTCCAGCGGCGTGGCCTCGCTCTCGATGAGGCCGCGTTTGGTCAGGGTCAGCCGTATCCGCTGTGCCTGCTCCCAGATCGCGGATTCAGTGTCCGCGGCTTCGCCGGGTGACCTGCCCGCCTCGCCCTTCACGATTTTGGGACCGCCTTCCAGCAGGCGGTCGGATAGTGACGCCAGGTGGCGGCGGACCGATGCTTCATCGAAGCGGAAAAGGAAATATTGCGCGGATGACGCCAACCGCGCCAGGTGATATTCCAGCAGGAAGTACCCTTCCTCCGGGGTCCAGCGCAGGGTTTCCAGCAGTGCGAAGGGCGCGTGTGGTTCACTGATGATTCGGGTTTTGGTAAGACACTCCTGGTATTCGCCAGCCGGGTCCGAATCCCAGACGATGCCACTGCCGCTACCGTACACTGCCCGCCCATCGGCTCGATGGATGGTGGTGGTACGGATGGCGACGTTGAATTGTGCGTATCGCTCCGGGCTGATATAACCGATGGTCCCCGTATACACGCCGCGCGCTTCCGGTTCCAGCTCGCGAATGAGCTTCATGGTATTGACCTTCGGTGCCCCGGTGATGGATGCACTGGGAAACAGCGCGACCAGTACATCGTGGAGCGAGGCGCCTCCGGTGCGGGCGCTTACGGTGGTGGTCATCTGAAACAGTGTTTCGTAGGTTTCAATGGCGAACGGGCAGCTGACCTGAATACTGCCGCTTTGTGCGATCCGGCCCAGATCATTGCGGATCATGTCGACGATCATCAGGTTCTCCGCCCGGTCCTTTTCGGATTCGATCAGGGTCCTCCTGTTCTGGACGTCCTGCTCGCGGGTCAGGCCGCGGGGGGCTGTGCCTTTCATGGGGCGGCAGGTGATCCCGTCGCCATCCAGCAGAAAGAACAACTCCGGCGACTGCGAGGAGATGAGATGGTCACCGCTGTTGATGAAAGCGGCATAGGGTGCCGAGTGACATTCGGTGCGGGCGACAAAGGCGGCGAATGGGTTAGCGTCCGCCGTTGCATGGAATCTGAGGCTGTAGTTCACCTGGTAGGTATTGCCCGCCCGCAACTCCTCCTTTATCCGCTGGACTTTCCTGCCGTACTCTTCGAGCGTCACCGATGGCGTCCAGATCTGGCTGCCCGGGGCGATGTCGACCGGGTCGAGACGCTGCAGGACTGCTACTTCCGCATACAGACCAAACCAGACCAGCGGTGGGCCAGCGGCCGGTTCGTGGGTGACGAGCGCCGGGTCGAAGGCGGCTGCCGCCTCATAGGCAATGTAGCCGGCGGCGTGGTATCCCGCTGCCACGGCCCGTTGTAACTCCAGCAGCGCTGGAGTTACTTCGTCCAGGGAGCGGGCGGAAAGTACTCTCTCCGGCCGGATACAGTGCAGCCAACAATCTTCTCCATCGGTGTCGTTGCAACGAATGAGGGCGAATCCCTCGTCCTGCCAGGCACTCGATTGGTTCATCTGCCGCGTAACCGTTCCGTAGCCCCGATACGGGACTATCGATTGGGGGTGATTTTCCGGTCCCGCCAGCACGTTTTCGGCCATGGGGCCTCTGCAAACCCCGCGCTGGTCAGGACGTCCTTTCCGCTCCGCTCAAGTTTAGCACGGCTAACGGTTTTCCCGGTTTTGCGGTTGGCGGTTGGCGGTTGGCGGTTGGCGCCTTGCTGCGGGTGCCGGTTCAGGAGACGGGTTGAAGAAAGTTCACCCGCACCTGTACAGTACCGTTTTCATCTCCGGCGCGTGTCTGTCTTTCATCGCGACAGTCGTCCTGGAGCGTTCCATCCGATACACCATGTTCAGAATTGTCATATGAGAAGCGTGTTGCCATGAAGACCCTGCCAATCGAAGTTCAAAGGTATTCCACGAGCCGTGAGTTCACTGACCAATCCACGCCGGAGAACTTGCTGAATGAACACCGCACCAAGGCGAAGACCTGGGGAAGGATCGTGATACTGGAGGGGAAACTGCGGTATCACATCCTTGAACCGGAGACCGAAGTAATCGAGCTTGCCCCGGACACCGACGGCATCGTGGAACCGGAAGTGCTGCATAAGGTGGAACCCATCGGTAGCGTTCGTTTCCAACTGGAGTTTTATCGCTGATGGTGATCGGGTAGCTTCCTGCAAACCGTTGCACGGTAATTTGTGTCAACGCCGGGCAACGCTCGGAGCGAGTCAGTATCAGCTGAATGTTTGAAGCGTGCAGCGAATGGAGGAGATCGAGCTTCTCTTCGCCGGGCACGCCTAACCCGCATATTTCACCAACCTTCTACTGCGAACGCCGATACGCTCGCTGTGACAGGGCGTGCTCCCTCCAGCCGCTTCGACATAGTGTCAACCATGCCTTCAGCGTCTTCCGGTCCGCGCACCCTGCCACAGCGGCGCCTCGACGTCCTCGCTACAAACCCTGGTAAAATACGCGGGCCAAGGAACAATCCGACGAACATCCTAGGACCGATCATCCCAGGACCGCCATCAAACGGGGCCATCCGTTTTCCTTCCCGTTCTGCGTGCTGATTATGACCGTTATTGATGAAAAATATTATCAATATATATTGAATTTTGATCGTATATACAGTATAGTGTAACGCACTCCCATCGCCCGTCCGGGCACGCAGAAAGGACTCTTGCCATGCCGACCAAACCCCCTGTTGTAGAACAACCTCTGGACCAACTGGAACGGGAAATCGTCTCCGTTGCCGGGCGCATGAATCAGACTGAATACCAATTCCTGGTGCTGGTTCGCGAGTTCGACCTGCGTGAGGGCTGGAAGGCCGAGCACTTCAATAACTGTGCCGAGTGGCTGGACATGAAATGCGGCATCAGCTATGGCGCCGCGCGGGAAAAAATGCGGGTGGCCCATGCCTTGACGGATTTGCCCAAAACCTCGGCGGCGTTTGGCGATGGCCACCTGTCCTACTCCAAGGCCCGGGCGCTGACGCGTCTGGCGACCCGGGAAAACGAAGCCGGTCTACTCGACCACGCGCTCCACAGCAACGTTCGCCAAGTGGAAAATCACTGCCGTCAATTGCGCAATGTCCAGCGCGCTGCCTCCACTGCCGATGTGAATTGCATCCATGAGCGCCGCTACCTGAACCGGACCTATCACGGTGATGGCAGCATGAGCATCAGCTTGGAACTGACGCGCGAAGCGGGAGACCTGGTGATGAAAGCCATCGAGATTGCCATGGCTACCCAGACCAGGGAAACGGAACAGGCAGAAGAAGCGAATTTTCACGCCCGGCAGGTGGATGGGTTGGTGGCCGTCGCCCGGTCGTACCTGGCCGGTGGGTCGGAAAAACCCACTTCCAGCGCAGACCACTACCAGGTGCTGGTGCAGGTGGATGAAGCCGCCTTGCGCGGGGCGGCGGAGGATGATACTTCCGGCGCCAAGAGTGACCTGCCCATCGAATCGGTGCGCCGTCTGTGTTGTGACAGCAGCGTGGTGCCGGTGAGCAGGGACAAAAAAGGCAATCCGCTGAACGCGGGCCGCAAGCGGCGGGTGGTGCAACCCGCCTTGCGGCGGGCTCTTCTCGCCAGGGACAAAAGCTGTAAATTTCCCGGCTGCAGCCACGAAAAATGGCTGGATGCGCATCACGTGATGCACTGGATCGACGGCGGCGAGACCAGTTTGGCTAACACCCTGTTATTGTGTTCCCGGCATCACCGGTTGTTGCACGAGGGTGGTTTCAGCATCCGCAAGGGGCTATCCGGGGAATGGCAGTTCCTGAATGCCGAGAGACAGGAGATTGCCGGTGGGCTGAGTTATGGGACTGAGGTGAAGGAACCTGAAGTTGATTACCTTGCTTCACATGATATAGCTTGTCGTAAATCAATTGCCGTCAGCAATTCATCGCCTCCAGCCGACCCGCTGCAACCAGCTAGCCAGCGGGGCCAGCTCATCACAGTCCAGGTGCGAGGCAAGTAATCGCGCCACCCTCGGCAAATGCCGCAACTGCCGGTCGTTGCCCTCACGCTGGGAGAAGCGCACGAAAATGCCCAGCACCTTACAGTGGCGCTGCGCGGCCAGCACCCGGTACCAACTCATGAAATCGGAGAAGCCGGCGTCATCCAACCCCTGCTGGAGGCGATAGCGCTCTATCAGTTGCCGCACCAGTTCAGGGGCGATGTCGCGGCGCGCATCCTCCAGCAGAGACATCACATCGTAGGCGGCAGGGCCGATTACGGCATCCTGAAAATCCAGCAGACCGCAAGCGGCAATACCCGAGCGCTGCGGCAGGTGCATCAGGTTGTCCACATGGAAGTCGCGCAGCACCAGATGCGGGGGCGGCACCGGCAAACGGGACAACAGCTCTCGCCAGGCCTGCGCAAAGGACAGGCAGAGTTCCTCGGCTACGGGGCGCTGCTGCAACCAGGGCAAATACCACTCGGGCAGCAGGCGGGCTTCGTCAAGCAGGGCATCCACATCGTAGGAGGGCAATTCGATGTCCACGCAACGGCGCTCCCGGTGCAGTGCACACAGGGTGTCGACGGCCAGTTCGTACAGCGCCCGCTCATCCGCTCCCGCCGCCAGCAAGCGTGTGTAGGTGTCATTGCCAAAGTCTTCCAGAATCAGGAAACCCTGCCCCTCATCCCAGTCGTAGACGGCCGGAGCACTGTAACCAAGCTGCCGCAAGTGACGGGCGACGCGGACGAAGGGGCGCGTATCCACATGCTCGGGAGGCGCATCCATGAGCAGCGCGGGATGGGGGCCCCCGCGCAGACGGAAGTATCGCCGCGGCGACATGTCCGCCACCAATGCCGTCAATTCGGCACCCGCGAAACTGCCTTGATCGAGGAAAGCCCGGCGCTGCCGGTGCCGGGAGTCGTTCGTCGACACGGAAAGATCAGGTGAACCTGGCAGAGCGCTGTTCCAACTCGGCCAGCACCGCTTCGCGCTGATTGGGTGAACCGATCAGTCGTTCCTGTTCGGCGGATTCCATGAGCAGACCCTCCTCTGCCGAGAGATAGGCAGCCGCATTGAACAGGCGCTTGGCGGCGCCGATCGCATCCGGATTGCGGCCGGCAATTTCGCTGGCAAGTTGCAGCGCCTGGGCGCGAGGATCATCCACCACCCTGGTGACAAAACCGTATTCCATCGCTTCCCCGGCGCTGAAGATACGCCCGCTATAGGTCAGGGCACGAATCACGTCATCCCGGGCCAGATGCTGCATGAGCTGCGTACCTCCCATGTCCGGCACCAGGCCCCAGCGGATTTCCATGATGGACAGGCGGGTATCGGGGGCGGCAAAGCGAATATCCGCCCCCAGGCAAATCTGGAAGCCACCCCCAAAGACCACGCCGTGCAGAGCGGCAATGACCGGAACCCGCAGTTCGCGCCACAGGAAGGCCGCGTGCTGCGGCTGGTTGGCAATGCCATGGGTACGCTGGGACAAATTGCTCGCCACCGCAGGCATTGCGGCAGTCGAACCGGCCTCGATCATGGCGGCGAAACTGGCGCGGTCCAGGCCCGCACAAAAGGCCCGGCCCTGCCCCGACAACACCACCGCGCGCACCCGTGCGTCGCCACGCAGCACCTCGCCCGCTTCGGTGATGGCGTCGAACATTCGCTGATCGATTGCGTTCATCTTGTCTGCACGCACCAGACGCACGTCGGCGACACCGCCCTCTACCGAAATTTCTACGCGATCGTTCATATCATCTGCCCCGAATATGCCGTTGCCCCATTGGGGAAGCCCCGAATTCCGTGCCCGAAAATGCAATGGGAAACCAGTACCAATTGTTCTCCCACCGAGAGAAAAAACCGGTGAATGGTAGCTGAGTTTCAGTAGATTTTTAAGTTTGTCAGCCGCGGCCGGGCACGAATGCACCGGCGACTGTATTCTGGGGACGGGACCGGGGCGCGGTTTTACCGGCCGTCCCCGCCCTGTGCTAGAATCGCCCGCACCCGCGCAGCTCGATTACCCACAACATGACACCCCCTTCTGCGGTCGCCACCAGAATTTCCCGCGATGGCCATTCGATATCCCGCAAAAACATAAGTGACAATGCCTTGAAGGTAATGAGCCGCCTCAATTCCCGGGGTTATCAGGCCTACCTCGTCGGTGGCGCCGTGCGTGACCTGCTGTTGGGTAATCGACCCAAGGACTTCGATGTAGCCACCGATGCCACTCCCGAGAAAGTCCGCGCCCTGTTTGGCAATTCCCGCATCATCGGCCGCCGCTTTCGCATCGTACACGTGCGTTTCGGCAGGGAAATCATCGAAGTAACCACCTTTCGCGGGCATCACCCCGAGGTTGGCGAACGGCAAACGAGAGAGCAACAATCGAAGAAATCGGAACAGGGCGTGCTTTTGCGGGACAACGTGTTCGGCAGCCTGGAAGAAGATGCCATTCGCCGCGACTTCACCGTGAATGCCCTCTACTACAATCCCAGGGACTTTTGCCTGATCGACCATGTGCAGGGCATGCCGGATCTGCAGCAGCGGCAACTGCGCATCATCGGCGAGGCAGAACAGCGCTATCGGGAGGATCCGGTGCGCATGGTCAGGGCGATCCGCTTCTCCGCCAAACTGGATTTCACCATCGAGGCGGATACCGCGGCACCTATCGGCCGACTGGCCCATCTGCTGTCCGCCATTCCACCCGCCCGCCTGTTTGACGAACTGATCAAATTGTTGATGGGCGGATACGCACAGCGCAGTTTCCGGCTGTTGCGAGATTATGGGCTGTTCGACATGCTGTTTCCCGTTACCGCGGCGACCCTGGCCGAGCTGCCCGCAGCGGCCGCACTGATCGAGGCAGCCATGGCCAGCACCGACCGGCGCCATGCCGAGGGCAAGACCGTTACCCCCATCTTCCTCTTTGCGGCGCTGTTGTGGGCCCCCACACTACAACTCAAACAGCATCTGGAGGCCACCGGCAGGAAACCGGCCGAGGCACTGGCCGCGGCGGGGCAGAACGTAATCGGAGAGCAGGTGCGCCGGATTGCCATACCGCGCCGTTTCAGTGACGCCATGATGGAGATCTGGGACCTGCAGCGACTGTTGGAGAAAGCATCATCGCGCCGGAGTCAGGCCCTGTTGTCACGGCCCCGTTTTCGCGCCGCCTACGATTTACTGCTGTTGCGCGAGCAAGCGGGGGAAGACCTGGGAGGGCGGGGAAAATACTGGACGGATTTGCAGGAATCCCGGCCGTCCAACCGGAATCAGTCACCGCGGAAAGCGGACAAGACAACCGCGCGGCGACGCCGCTGGCAGACACCCAGGCCACAATGAAGGTCAGCTATGTTGCCCTGGGCAGTAATCTCGACCATCCCCAGCGGCAGGTGACCACCGCGCTGAAGGAATTGTCCGCACTTCCCGGTACCAGGTTTCTGGGAAGTTCGTCCTGTTATCGCAGCGAGGCAGTCGGACCCGGAGATCAGCCCGATTATGTCAATGCAGTCGCGGCCCTGGCCACCGAGGTCCCGGCCCTGCAGTGGCTGCGAATGCTGAAAAGTATTGAGGCGGCACACGGACGCCTGCGCAGAGAGCGCTGGGGACCCCGCACACTGGACCTGGACATTCTGCTGTACGCCGACCAATCCATCACCCATGAGTTGCTCCAGGTGCCCCACCCGCGCATGGGGCAACGCCGATTCGTGTTGCAACCCCTGTACGAACTGGCGCCGGATTTGACCCTGCCCTGCGGCACTTCCGTGGCATCGCTCCTGGCGCGCTGCCCGGGGCCGGAATTACAGAAAATCTGCGGCCCGACGCTGCCGTAGCGGGTATCCGTCCGCCCCTGCTTCCCGACCGGAGCGCCGGGGAACCACCGATCAATTCCCTGGCCCTGTCCGCACCCCGCCCCGGCGCCGCAGTCTGTGTACAGCAATTTTTTTCTATAATAGGATGGTGCCGCACCACGGCTGGTGGTTGAGGACACAGGTCATGACTACTATCACTGTGCACAGCTTGCGGCAAATGAAACAACGGGGCGAAAAATTCTGTTGTATCACCGCCTATGACGCCACTTTTGCGCGCTTGATCTGCACCGCGGGCGCCGAGGCCCTGTTGGTGGGCGATTCACTGGGCATGGTATTGCAGGGTC
The DNA here is from genome assembly GCA_964620555.1 of uncultured Alteromonadaceae bacterium. Classification (GTDB taxonomy): domain Bacteria; phylum Pseudomonadota; class Gammaproteobacteria; order Pseudomonadales; family Halieaceae; genus JAPOQD01. The sequence continues at coordinate 43,631 of CAZUGZ010000007.1, read as the reverse complement.
ACGACAGCACCCTGCCGGTGACCCTGGAACACATGGTCTACCACACCGGCTGTGTTGCCCGCGGCAATCGCGGCGCCCTGTTGATCGCGGACATGCCCTTCATGGCCTACGCCACCGAGCCACAGGCGCTGGCGGCCGCCACCGCGCTGATGCAGGCCGGCGCGCACCTGGTCAAGATGGAGGGTGGGGCCTGGCTCTTTGACACCATACGCCAACTGGTAGAGCGTGGTATCCCGGTCTGTGCGCATCTCGGACTGACCCCGCAATCGGTGAACGTGTTTGGCGGCTTCCGGGTACAGGGCCGCAGCGAGGAAAGTGCCGGAAATATTCTGGACGACGCGCTGGCGATACAGGAGGCCGGGGCCTCCCTGCTGGTTCTGGAGTGCATTCCCAGTTCCCTGGCCACCCGCGTCAGCGAGAACTTACAGATCCCTGTCATCGGAATCGGCGCGGGCCCGGGCACCGACGCCCAGGTGCTGGTATTGCATGACCTGATGGGTCTGAACCAGCATCCTCCGCGTTTCGTTGCCGATTTCATGGCGGGTCAGGACAGTATTGCCGGGGCGCTCAAAGCCTTCGTTGAAGCGGTCAAATCCGGAACTTTTCCCGCTCCGGAACACTGCTACCAGGAGTAGGGAAGCCCTGACGAGGCCAGGATGAAACCATGCGGAACGCGGATAACGGACCTCGCCTGCCCGCTACGGTCAGTAACAGTTTTTTCGAGTCAGCCGCCCAATTCGCTTCAATAAGTAACAAAAAAGATGAAAAAAGTGTTGTTTTGGCGTTGAACGCCCCTCTTGGCTAAGGCATACTCCCCATCGCGGAATTGGTATTGGTTACCGGATTGATTGCCGTCGCACTGTATTTTAGTGGTGACTGGAGATTGTAAATGCGGACTTACTCAACCCGAAAGGCACTTCAACAGGCTGTTCTACAGGCCCGACAGAACCAACATCGGATTGCTTTCGTGCCCACCATGGGCAACCTCCACCGGGGCCATATACGGTTGGTACAAACCGCACGTGAAATTGCCGATACCGTGGTGGTCAGCATTTTTGTCAACCCCATGCAGTTCGGTGCCGGGGAGGATCTGGACAGCTACCCGCGCACGCTGGGCGCCGATAAGGAAAAGCTGTTCGCCGAAGGGGTGCAAATCCTCTACACGCCGGAAGAGTGCGACATGTACCCGGAGGGTCAGGCGACCCAGACGCGGGTGCAGGTACCCGAACTGGCCGACACCCTCTGTGGGGCGAGCCGGCCCGGTCACTTTACCGGTGTCGCCACGGTAGTCAGCAAGCTGTTCAACATCGTGCGTCCCGACATCGCAATTTTTGGCGAAAAGGATTTTCAACAGTTGTCCATCATTCGCAAAATGGTGGCCGACCTGTGTCTGCCCATCGAGATCGTCAGCGTGGCCACGGTCCGGGATGAGGACGGTCTCGCACTGAGTTCCCGCAACGGTTTCCTCAGCCCCAAAGAGCGCGAAATCGCACCCCGCCTGAACCAGGTACTGATGGAGACCCGGGAGGCCATCGCCTGCGGTTTTGACAATTTCCAGGAGTTGGAAAGACACGCCTGGGCGGTGTTGCGGCAAGCCGGTTTTGATCTGGACTACTTCCAGATTCGCGACGCCCGCACCCTGCGCCCGGTTACCGAAGACACCGAAGAAGTGGCCATCCTGGCGGCGGCCAAACTCGGCAAACCCCGTTTGATCGACAATGTTCGCCTGGCACTGAATCCGGTTTCCGACTGGGGCATGCTCTCCGCACTCTGATTTTCCTGTAGTATTGCCGACCACCCAGTACGACCCAGGGAGGTCCGCGCCGACATGTCCACAACCGTAGTCTACCCTGTACCGGAGCAAATCCGGGCCGGAGCTCACATCGACAATTCCACCTACCTGGCGATGTACCAGCGCTCGGTGGAAGACCCGGCCGGGTTCTGGGGCGAGTTGGCGGAACGGTTCCTGCAATGGGACGAACCCTGGCAGCAGGTCTGCGAGTGGGATTTCAACAACGGCGACGCCAGCTGGTTCAGCGGCGGAAAACTCAACGTCAGCGTAAATTGCATCGACCGCCACCTGCCGGCCCGGGCGGAGCAGACCGCCCTGTTGTGGGAAGGGGATGACCCAACCGTTTCCAGCAGGATCAGCTACCGGGAACTGCACCGGCAGGTCTGCAAGCTGGCCAACGCCCTGCGCAGTCGTGGCGTCACCAAAGGCGACCGGGTCTGTATCTACATGCCGATGATCCCGGAAGCCGCCTATGCCATGCTCGCCTGCACCCGCATCGGTGCCGTTCACTCCGTCGTGTTTGGTGGTTTTTCACCCGAGGCGCTGAAAGACCGGATTCTCGATTCCGACTGTCGAACGCTGATCACCGCCGATCAGGGCATTCGTGGCGGCAAAACCATTCCCCTCAAGGACAATGCGGACCGGGCGCTGGCCCAGTGTCCGAACGTCCATACCTGCCTGGTGTTCAGACGCACCGGTTGTGACATCGGCTGGCAGGCGGACCGCGACCTCTGGTATCACCAGGCGCTGGAAACGCAGTCCGAACAGTGCCCGGCCGAATCCATGGACGCGGAAGATCCGCTGTTCATTCTCTATACCTCCGGTTCCACCGGCAAACCCAAGGGAGTCCTGCATACCACCGGGGGCTACCTGCTGCAGTGCGCCGTCACTTTCCAATACGCCTTCGATTACCGGCAGCAGGAAGTTTTCTGGTGTACCGCCGATGTGGGCTGGGTGACAGGCCACAGCTACATCGTCTACGGGCCATTGGCCAACGGGGCCACCAGCCTGATGTTCGAGGGGGTGCCCACCTATCCGGATGCCTCCCGTTTCTGGGAGGTGTGCGACAAGCACCAGGTCAACATCTTCTATTCAGCGCCTACCGTCATCCGTGCACTCCAGGCCGTAGGCGACGAACCGGTGCAGCGTCACTCGCGGGCCAGCATTCGCCTCCTGGGCACGGTGGGCGAACCCATCAACCCGGAGGCCTGGGAGTGGTATTACCGGGTAGTGGGAGACTCGCGCTGTCCCATTGTAGACACCTGGTGGCAGACCGAAACCGGGGCCATGATGATTGCCCCACTGCCCGGCGCCACCGACTTGAAACCGGGTTCTGCGAGCCGCCCCCTGTTCGGCGTACAACCGGCCCTGCTGGACCAGCAGGGCCACGAGATCGAAGGCCCGGGGGTGGGTTACCTGGTGCTCAAGGCCTCCTGGCCGGGCCAGATTCGCAGCGTCTACGGGGACCACCAGCGCATGGTGGACACCTACTTTTCCCAGCACAAGGGGTACTACACCACTGGTGACGGCGCCTCCCGTGACGAGGACGGCTACTACTGGATTACCGGGCGGGTGGACGATGTGCTCAACATCTCGGGCCATCGCATGGGCACGGCAGAAGTGGAAAGCGCGCTGGTGTTACACCCGGGTATTGCCGAGGCAGCGGTGGTGGGTTGCCCACATCCGATCAAGGGCCAGGGCATCTACAGTTTTGTCACACCCATGCAGGGAGTGGCATGCACCGAGGCCTTGCAGCGGGAGTTGACTGCGCTGTGTGCCAAGGAAATCGGCGCAATTGCCAAACCCGATGTCATTCAATGGGCTCCGGCCCTGCCGAAGACCCGTTCCGGCAAGATCATGCGCCGCATCCTGCGCAAGATCGCCGCCGACGAACTGGACAGCCTGGGCGACACTTCCACCCTGGCAGACCCCTCGGTGGTCGATGATCTGATCGCCAACCGGCAGCTGCCGTGAAAGCCGGGTGGTCCAAAAGACCGCTGCTTCTCAGGAACAGGGCATTCCCGACAGGCGCAAACCCGCGAACCAGCCACCGTCGGCGACGAATTCACTGCCGGTGCAGTAGCTGCTCTCATCGCTGGCAAGAAACAGACTGACCTCGGCCACCTCGTGGGGATGGCCCACACGCGGGATGGGGAGTTGGGAATAGGTATATTTGTTCATGTCCTCCTCCGAAGTCCGGCCCTTGCCACCCATTGCCGTGTAGATGCCTCCCGGATGCACGCTGTTGACGCGGATGCCGTATTGGCCGAGTTCGATGGCGGCATTCTTGGTCAAGCCGCGTAAAGCCCACTTGCTGGATGAGTAGGCACTCAGACCGGGAGAGGAACGCAGGCCGTCAACGGAAGAAACATTGATAATGGAACCGCCACCGGCGTCCTTCATATGGGGTAGTACCGCGCGGATACCGTGGAAACTGCCCAGCAGGTTGACCTCCAGCACCCGCTGGAAGTCCTCGGCCGTGGTCTCGGTGAGGGCAGCCATGTGCAGGATGGCGGCATTGTTGACCAGCACCGTGGGCGGACCGAATTCCAGCGCCCGGCCCATTGCCGTATCCCAATCCGCCTCACTGCTCACATCCATGGGAGAAAATACCGCCGCCTCACCCAGTTCATCGGCCAGTTTCTGCCCCGCCTCGGTCAGCACATCGCCGATCACCACCCGGGCGCCCTGTTCCACGAACAGCCGTGCCGTGGCCTCTCCCATGCCCTGGGCGGCGCCTGTGACAATGGCTACCTTGTTTGCCAATCGACCCATAATTGCTCTCCCATTCCCGCGCCTACTATAAGCGACTGCCGGACAAAGGAAACTGAATCCGTATAATACAGGCTATTGGTCAGTATTTCTGGACCAGCCGTGGCTCACCGGTCCCGGGCAGGGTCAGCCCGCAGCCACGGCATCGGCCGGCCTGTCACCCGCGTGTAGCGAGATCCGTGTATGTATTTTGGTTGGTATGTAGTTGCCGGCGCCTTCACCTCCCAGATGCTGGTAGTGGGCTTTTTCTTCTTTTCGGTCAGCCTGCTGGTGGGCCCGGTGCGGGAGGAGTTCGGAGTCAGCCTGGAACAGGTGATGTACAGCATGACCCTGGGCACCCTGTTCGGCCTGTTGGTGACGCCCGTTTGCGGCGCACTGATCGATCGCTACCCGGTACGCTGGTTGATCAGTTGCGGCCTGCTGCTATGTGCCCTTGGGCTTTGGTGGACCGGCAACAGCGGCAGCATTACCGAATACGTACTGGCGTTCGGGCTCACTCTTTCCGTCGCCAATGGTCTCGCGGGGAGCATGACCTGCTCGACCGTGGTCTCCCGCTGGTTTACCCGCAACCGCGGCAAAGCCCTGGGCATAACGGCGACCGGAACCTCCTTGGGTGGTGTCCTGATTCCGGGGCTGGTCAGCTACTGGGTGGTCAGCGACGGCTGGCGCGTGGCCATGGACAACGTGGCCCTTGTGGCGGTCCTGGTGGTGCTGCCCATCGTCATTTTGAGCGTGCGCGGCAGACCCGAAGATATCGGCCTGCAAATCGAGGGCCAGGGCTATGCTGACGCGACACCGCCGACGCCGGAGGGGGGGCTGACCGCCAGGCAGATTCTGACCAGGCCCGCCTACTGGTACCTCAGCCTGGCCCTGGGCACCCTGTTTTGCGCCTACACCGCCACGCTTGCCAACCTCAGCTTCTATGCCACCGACCTGGGTTACCGGCCCGAACAGGGGGCCAGGCTGATCATGCTCGTGGCCCTTTTCAACTTCGTCGGCAAACTTGTGTTCGGTTATCTGGCTGACCGGCTCGATTTGAAACACGTCCTGTGGACAGGCATTGGCCTGGTTACCGTGGCGCTGGTGGTGCTGGCACTGCAACCGCCCTATCTGGTCATCGTGCCGGCAACGATGCTGATGGGGCTGGCCAGTGGCGGCGTCTTGCCGGTGTGGGGGGCGATCATAGCCAGGGTGTTCGGCTTGATCAGCTATGGCAAGGCCATGGGTTTGATGGGGCCGGTGTTGTCCCTGACAACCATGCCAGGCTTTGTCGTGATCGGGCGCCTGTACGACCTCAGCGGCAGCTACCAACTCGGCATAGGCGTATTCGCCGGCCTGTCGCTGCTTGCCGCCCTCATCCTGCTGCCGCTGAGGCTGGATGAGTCAGCATGAATGTACTGTTCGGTCCGGTGACCCAGGCCCCGCACAGGGTCACGGGGTCAGCAGAACTTCGTCGAGGTGATACCCGTGCTCGGTCATCTCGACGTGGTAGACACCAAACCTGGCCTGCTCCAGATCCTCATAGGCGCGGATGATTGCGTCGTTGACCTCCGGATAGGCAAGCCGGTCCCAAGGGCATTCCCGCCGGGACAGAAAAGCGGCTGCCTGGGCCTCCTCACCCGCTTCACACCAGTCGCTGTCCATCGACACCCGAAAGGACACATACACCTGGTTGATGAACGTAATGGTACCGATCATGTAAATTGTCAGCGCTGCCGCCGGCAGGCAGATACCGGTTTCCTCCCGCAATTCCCGTGCAGCTCCCTCCGCCAGCGTCTCCCCCTGCTCCATGAATCCGCCGGGGATGGCCCAAAGACCGCGACGCGGCTCCAGGTTGCGCTGTATCCACAGCAGTTTGTCGGCATGGCTGACAAAACAGGTCAACATGACCGAGGGATGACAGTGCCGGTAGGCATTGCAGCCCCCACACCATTTGCGCTCGCGAGCAATGCCCGAAGTGGTCCTGCGTTGCAGCGGGGTACCACATTCGGGACAAAAGTTCATGCCGGCGGGCACCTGTCAGCGGCTACCCGGTAGAACCTGCCCCTCGTCGTCGTCCGGAGGGGCGAGTTTGGCTTCCGGGGCCGGGTCGGCCTCCTGCAGCAACTCGGCCTCCTGCAGCAGGGACCGCGGCAGACTCTTGCCGGTTTTGGCGCCCAGCTTCTGCAGGTCCAGCACCCTGTTGACCAGGTTGCCGCGGCCCTGGCTCAACTGCTTGCTGGCTTTGTCATAAGCCTGTTGGGTCTGGCCAAGGTGCCTGCCGACATCCATCAGTGACTCGGTGAAGGACGCGAACTTGTCGTGCAAGCGGCCCGCCCGGGTGGCGATCTCCAGGGCATTGCGGTTCTGGTATTCGAAGCGCCAGATGTTGTGGATGATGCGCAGGGTCCCCACCAGGTTCACCGGGCTCACCAACCAGATGTTCTTGCTGAAAGCGCTGTCCGTCAAAGAGGCATCGTGCTCCTGGGCCAGCAGCAGGGCCGCGTCGATGGGCACGAACATGATGGCGAAATCCAGCGAGTTGACGCCTTCCAGATCCTGGTACTTCTTTTCGCTGAGGCTCCTGATGTGCCCGCGCACGGAGGCGACGTGCTGTTTGATGGCCGCCTCCCGCTCAACCTCGGTCGCAGCCGAGTGATAGCGGTCGTAGGCCAGCAGCGACACCTTGGAATCGATAATCACGTCTTTCTTTTCGGGCAGATGCACAATGACATCCGGGACGTAGCGCTTGCCCTCTTCATCGCGGGCACTGGCCTGAACTTCGTATTCGCGACCCCTGACCAACCCGGAGACCTCCAGAATCCGCTCGAGTTGAATTTCTCCCCAGTTGCCCTGGGCCTTGTTGTCGCCCTTGAGGGCACTGGCGAGATTGCGCGCATCGTCGCTCATTGCCTCATTGAGCTTTTTCAGGTCCTTGATGTGATGCAAAAGTGAGTTTCGGTCCTTGGATTCCTTGTCGTAGACATCCTCCACTTTTTTGCGAAAACCCTCGAGTTGCTCCCGCACCGGTTGCAGCAGGGTTTTGACCCCGGCCTTGCTGGTCTCGGCAAACTTCTCCTGCTTCTCCTCAAAGATCCGATTGGCCAGGTTCTCGAACTGCTCCGACAGACGCTTTTCCGAATCCTTCAGCACTTCCAGTTTTTCTGCCGCCGACCGGCTTTCCTCCCGTTGGCTGGCCTCCAGACTGGCGATTTTTGCCTGCAATTCGCCAATTTCAGTGAGGGCGGCGCGATGCTCCAGGCGCGCCTGGTCCCGTTCTCCACCTAGCTCCGACAGTTTTTCCTCCCGGGCCTGCAGCCGTTCCCGCAGCTCGATGACCTCTCGCTGGAAAGATTGCCCCCCGGCATCAGCGTGCAGCCCCCGGCGCAGGCTGCGTTGCAGATAGAGCGCCGCAGCTACCACGGCAGCCGCCACGGCAGCCAGCAGAACCAGTGCGATCAGAATGCTGTCCAAGGCCGTGCCACTCCCCATTTCCGAACCGTGTAGAAGGTCAACCCCAGCGCCAAGAATACGCTATTTCGGTTGCCCTTGTATCGAAAGCGGGAGATACCGTCATGCCGGGCCTGACCCGGCATCCGGCGTGCCTGCCCCATAGCCCCGTACCCGGCGGTCAGTCCCGGTTGGCAATCACCGAACCGGTGCTAAAATGCAAGCCTGCCGTCACCGCTGCCCCTGCCCCGAGTGCCGGACCGGAGTTGAACCGATGACCGCCCACTATCCCATTGTGCAACTGTTGCTGACCGGCAACGAGATCATGAGCGGTGACACGGTGGACTCCAATTCGGCCATGATCGCCCATCGACTGGCTGAACTGGGCCTGGTAATCCAGCGCAAGGTCACCGTGGGCGATGAGCCGTCCCTGCTGGAGGAGGAGTTGGCGTCCCTGAGCCAGACCGCCGATGTGCTGATCGTCAACGGCGGACTGGGGCCGACCGCGGACGATCTCACGGCGCAGGTGCTGGCCTCGGCAGCGGGAGTCGAACTGGAGAAACACCCCGCGGCCATGGCCCACCTCGAACAGTGGTGTGCGCGCCGCAACCAGGCCCTCAATGCGGCCAATATCAAACAGGCACTGCTGCCGCGCGGTGCCGCCATCATCGAGAACCTGGTGGGTAGCGCGGTGGGCATTCAACTGGAATTGAACCAGTGCCTGGTGTTCTGCACGCCCGGGGTACCGGGCGAATTGCGGCCGATGCTGGACCCCATCGTCGACACCCTCGCGCAGCGCTTCAGCTTGCATTCGAGGGTAGAGGTAACCCGCCTGCAGACTTTCGGCGTTGGCGAATCCACCGCCCAGCAACTCATTGACGACACCATCGTTCCCTGGCCCAGTGGGGTAGCGCTGGGCTTTCGTGCCGGCGCCCCACAGGTGGAGATCAAGCTCACCATCACCGATACCGCCCTGCGACCCAGTCTGGAACACTGCAAACAACGCATTTACGAGGTGCTGGGGGACCATATCATCGGCGAGGGTGACAGTTCCCTGGCCCAACGGGTGGTGGAGCTGTTACGCCGGCAGGGCAAGACCCTGACTACTGCGGAATCCTGCACCGGTGGCCAGATAGCCAGCATGTTGACTCGAATCCCCGGCGCTTCCTCGGTTTTCCACGCCGGCTTCGTGAGCTATGCCGACCAGATCAAGACCTCACTGCTCGGAGTCAGCCCGGACAGCCTGGCCCGCCACGGTGCGGTCAGCGAGCCGGTGGTCCGGGAAATGGCGCTGGGTGCCATGAACGCCGCGAAGGCGGACTATGCCATCGCCGTCACCGGCATCGCCGGCCCCGATGGTGGCAGCGCGGAAAAACCGGTGGGTACAGTCTGGCTGGCCTGGGGCAGCCGGGACACCTTGCGCTGCCGCCGTTTGCACTGGTCCCTGGAGCGCAGCCTGTTCCAGACCCTGGTAGCCGCCTGCGGTCTCGACCTGATGCGGCGCAGCCTGCTGGGAATTGGTGGCGATTCCAGCTATTTCACCCAGCGCAGCGTCAAGGTTGCAGACGCTGGATGAGCCAGCCACCTTCCTCCCCGCGCCGGTACTGAAACCGGTCGTGCAGGCGGTGGCCGGCACCCTGCCAGAACTCGAAGCGCTCAGGAAGCACCCGAAAACCGCACCAGTCGGGCGCAACCGGTACTTCGCCACCCTGAAAGCGCAGGCCCATCTCCTGCATCCGTTGCTCCAACAGTGCCCGCGATTCCAGGGGGCGACTCTGGTTGGAGGCCCATGAGCTCAACTGACTCTCGCGGGGACGGGTGTGGAAATAATCGGCCTCCTCGGCTGCGGAAATCCGTTCCGCCGGGCCACCGACAATGACCTGGCGCTCCAGCACATTCCAGGGAAACAGCAGGCTCACCTGGGTATTTCCGGCGATGTCACGAGCCTTGTGGCTTTTTCTGTTGGTATAGAATACAAAGCCCTGCCGAGAGAAATCTTTCAGCAAAACGATGCGTTGCCAGGGTCGATGCAGGGTGTCCACGGTGGCCAGGACCATGGCCGTGGGATCGGTGATGCCACCCGCTATCACCTGGGACAACCAGAGTTCAAACTGTTCGACCGGGTCTTCACGCAAGTCCTTGCGGCGCAGACCGGCACTCAGGTATTCGCGCCGAAATTGATCAATTTCCACTCGGCTGGGGCTCCATCGACGAGGGGTTGGGCAGGGACCGGCACAGGTTCCACCTCCTGCCCGGGTTGCGCCGGCGATCCACTTTCATTCGCTGCCCTCACCGGTAGAGGGATAGACCGGGGCGCGCTGGCCGAAGGCGGGAAGTTGGGGAAACGGAAACAGGCTGCTCCAGTCCTCACCCCAACGCTGGGCCAGGCTCTCCCCAAACGCGGAAAGGTAACACTCTGCCATGGCCGCCGACAGGGTCTGTTCGGTAGCCACGCCCAGCAGGCAGCAGGCCTCCATCATGCCCTCGGTGCGCAGGCGCAGGGAGGGCGGAATCTCACCTCCGCCGTGCAAGGTGTTGAAGATATGCCGCCAGCGCCGCTCCAACTCTGCCATGGCAGCATCGCTGCGGGCAGGTTGCGCCGGCGGCGGCTGCTCGATCATCGTCTGTCCCGCCCCGCTTCAAACCGGCGTACAGTATAGCAACTGGGGAGCGCAAAGCCCCCGGCAGGTCAATGGCGGGAGGGATGGTGGCGAAGGGAGCGGGAACTGACAGGAAACCGATAAACCGGTACAGTGTCAAAGTTGTAACCCCTACGGGAAGTTTGGACTCGAACAGGTGTCCCGTGAGACCGCTAGTTAGTTTGATGTTACTGGGAGTGTGCTGGTCGGTGGCGGCAGCGCCCCCGGCCACCACCACCGGAGACAACGCAACGCCGACCACCCGGCCCGGCGCCGTCGACCCGCGCTTCCACGCGGCCATAGCCAACCTGGAGAGCCGTCACGGCACCTACGCCCCAGGGCTCTCGGAGCAATTGCTGGAATTGGGTATCGCCTACCAGCGACAGGGTTCGTACCTGCAGGCCAACGGGGCCTACAAGCGAGCGCTGCACCTGTCCCGGGTCAACCACGGGCTCCACAGCCCCGAGCAGATCCCCGTCCTCTTTCATCTCATCGACAACCTGGTCGCCAGCGGCGACTTTCTGCGCGCCGACCAACGTCAGGACTACCTCTATCGGGTACAGAGCCGGCACTATGAACCGGCGAGTCCAGAGATGTCTGCAGCCATGTTGGAGCAGGCCAAATGGCAGCATCAGGCATACCTGCTGTTGCCCGATGATGAGGCTACTTCCCACCAGCGGCTGCTGCGGATCTGGAATCTCTACCTTGGTGTGCTGGACAATGTTTCCGCCAGTCAGGGCAACTATTCCAGGCAAATGCTGGAACCCCTGGGCGGCCTGCTCGAAACCCAGTACCTGATCTCGGTCCATGGCGAAGAGAATGTCCAGGGCGGCATCAACCTGCACACCGGTATTCACCCCGGCGACTCGGAGCGGGACCAGTACAATGTCATGCGCTCCACCAACTATCGGCGAGGAGTGGCCGTCATCTCTAGCCTGCGCGAGTTGCTTAGCCACACCGAAACGGACGGCAGTTCACTGCCCGCCGAAGCGCTGTTGCAATTGGGCGACTGGCACTGGTGGCATCGCCGGATGGACGCCGGCAAACGAGCCTATCGGCAAGCCTGGGACGAACTGACATCGCTGGACGACTGCACCCGGTTGCTGCAGCAGCACTTCAGCGAGCCGGTCCGGCTACCCACCCTGGGCGACTATCACCGGAAAATTGACGCTCCGGACCCCATCAGTGGCTATGTTGAGGTATCCTTTACCATTACCGAGCGGGGACGCGTGAAAGACCTCGATACCATCGACACCGAGTGGGTAAACGAGGAGAATTCCTCGGCCAGCCCCGACCGGTTGCTGCGGCTGTTACGCAGAACCCTGTGGCGACCGCGCCTCGAGGCGCGCGAACCGGTAACTGCAGAGAACATGGTGATGCGCTATGCCTTCTGAATCCAGACACCCTGCCAAGCCCTTTCCATCGAGGAACAGCCTGCTGTCGGACCCGTTCCGGATGATGATGACAGCAGTCGTCTGCAGCCTGCTGCTGACTGCCTGCCCGGCCAGCACACCCACGGCTCCCTCGACTTCCGGGTCCAGCTCCTCCGGCGGCTCCTCCTCCGCGGGCGGACAATCCGGCGGCTCCTCTTCCGGTCCCGGCGGGATGCCCGGCAGCGCCGGTGGGATGCCCGGCAGCGCCGGCGGGATGCCCGGCAGCAGCGCCGGGATGCCGGGCAGCGACGACGGGATGTCCGGCAGCAACTCCACGGGCGGCAGTCAGGGTTCGGGGGGCAATGCTGAAGACGTCTGGCAGCCCCCGGCGGCCGGTGGTATGCCGGGCCCACAGGGTGGGGGCGGGCCGACAGCGGACGCCGGTGGCGGCTACCAGGACGGGGGCAATGACGGCAGTGACAGCGGGGCAGCGGACGCCCCCGGAGAAGGCACACTGGGTGACAATACCTCCGACGGCGACCTGTCGCTGGAAGTGAGCCTGGAGGTCTTCGACGATTCCATGCCCGACCTGAGTGATATCATGGACTCCGGCCAGGCACCGGGTTCCGGCGCCAGCGGGACATCCGGCGCCAGCGGAAGCCCCGACGGCCCTGGAGCTTCCCCCGCCAATGCTTCCGGCGGTGCCGCCACCACCGCCGAGCAGGTCGCCATCCTGGATGCGCGCCTGGAGACATCGACCGGCAAGTTCGACGACCTCATCCTGCGGGAGCGGGAGGTCATACGGCACACCGCCAAGAGTTCGGAACTGCCGCAGCCCAACAGCGAACCGGCCTACGGCACCGCACCCGGCCAGGAAGAATACGGGGTGATGCCGCCCAGCCCGGGTGGCGGCGCATACGGCACTGGTGACTCCGGTGATTCCGACCCATCTGACGGCTCCGTGGTCGGCGCAAGCAGCGGTGGCAACCGCGGTGGGGGCACCGCGTTCCCAACCCAGGCGCGGGTCTACCCCCCACCGGACGACATCCCCGACGGCAATGACGACGATGTGGTGGCACGGCAGTTGCGCGAGGCCGCCATGCGCGAAGCCGACCCCCAACTCAGGGAAAAACTGTGGGATGAATACCGCACCTACAAAGGGCTGAAGAAATGATCGGCGCGACCCTGCGTGGTGCCGGCTGGTTGCTGACCGGTCTGCTGCTGAGCGCCTGCGTCAGCGAGACCGTAACCCGCACCGCGGTACCGCGGGTACATACCCTGGAACACGTAGAAGAACATCAGCTGCTCGATGTGGGCGTCGCCATCTTCGACCCGGGTCTGTCCGACGCAGACGAAGAAGAATTGGTGTACCCGGAGGTGCGGCGGGCGGAAGCGCACTACCAGCCCTGGCTGCTGGCGGAAGCCATTCAGAGCAGTGCCTCCTGGGGGGCGGTGCGGGTGGTGCCCGACCAGCAACAGATTTCCGATCTGCTGGTGACGGGAACCATCCTCAACTCCCACGGCGAGAAACTGAAACTGCACATAGTGGCCCGCGATGCCAGCGGCCGGGTGTGGCTGGACCGGGAGTACGAGAGCGTGGCCAGTCGCTACAGTTACTCGGCCCACGTCCGTTCCTACCAGGATCCTTTCCAGAGCATATACAACAACGTCGCCAACGATTTGTTGTCGGCCCGCCAGAAGCTGAGGCCCGAACAACTGGTGGAAATTCGCATTATCAGCGAATTGCGCTTTGCCCAAAGCATGTCTCCCGAAGCCTTTGGCGAGCATCTTGCAGTCGATGGCAAAGGCAACTACCGCGTGCAGCGGCTGCCGGCGGAAGAGGACCCCATGTTGTCGCGGGTACGCAGGATTCGCGAGCGCGATTACCTGTATATCGACACCCTGCAGGCCTACTATTCCTCCTACCAGAGCCAGATGACCGCGCCCTACCAGGAATGGCGCAAAATGACCTATGAAGAAGCCGTTGCCCTGCGTGAATTGCGCCGGGAATCCCTGGTCAAGATGGTGGCCGGGGCCGGAATGGTACTCGCCGGCATCGCGGCTCAGGATGGCGATGCGCGCAGTACCCGTACCGCCGGGCAGGTCGGCATCATGGGCGGTGCCATGGTGTTCAAGTCCGGCCTGCAGGCCCGCAGCGAGACGGATATCCACATTCAGGCCCTGGAGGAACTGGGCCTTTCCCTGGAAACGGCCGTGGCTCCCCAGGTGATCGAGCTGGAAAACCGCAGCATCACCCTCACCGGAAACGTGCAGGACCAGTACCGGCAATGGCAACAATTGTTACGGGAAATCTACGCCACGGAAGTGGGTTTGCCGAGCGAGCCGGAGGATGCGAAGCAGGTCGCGCCAGACGAGGCGACTGCAGCCGACGAACAGGCCCCGGCAGGTTGAAGCTATCTGACGTTCCCCGGCAATGGACGAACACAACCAGAAGCTGGAGCCGGTGGAGTTTACCCCGGTGGGCCCTGCCCAGGCCGATGGCACGTCCCGGCCCGACGGCCATCGCGGTCGTGGTACGCAAATCGGCGTAGCAGCAACCCTGGGTGGCTTGCTGCTGATCGTGGCAATGGTAGTTTTCTGGTTGCCCTCGCGGGTTCCTGAAGCGACGCCTCCACCACCCGTGGCAGTTGACCCGGCCACCCGCTCAACCCCGACCACAGAGCTTTCCCCCTGGGCCGAAGCCCAGTCGCTGCGCCAGCGCAAAGCGGCCCAGGAAGTCCTGGCCAGGTTGCTGGAAGAGCAGTTCCGGCTGGAGGAAAACGACGTCGAACAGTGGGCCGGAGAGGAATTTGCCGCCGCGCTCGCGGTGGCCGCAGAGGCCGACCAGTTGTACCGGCAACAGCAGTACCCCGCCGCCACGGCGGGTTATCAACGGGGACTGGAACAGTTGCTGGCCATCGGCGACAGCGCGGAAAAATTATTTGCCGAGCACTGGCAACAGGGGCTGGCCGCCATCGCCGCCGGTCAGGCCGAGCAGGCCAGGCAGCATTTGCAGCTCGCCCTGCTGCTGCAGCCGGAGCACAACGAAGTCGTACAGGCTCTCGCCCGGGTGGAAAAACTGGAACAGCTGCTGCCGTTGTTGCAGCAAGCGGCGGCGGCCGGCGCTGACCTGGATCAGGCGCACCGCCTGTTGATGCAGGCCGCGGCGCTGGACCCGCAACACCCCAGGGTAGTCGAGGCGTTGGCCGAGAGCCGACGCAGGATCACCACGCGCGATTTCAGCCGCGCCATGAGCGCGGGTTACGCGGCGCTGGAGCAAGCCGATTTTGCTCGCAGCGAACGGGAATTTCTGGCTGCCCAGCGGCTGCGACCCAAGGCCCCGGAGGCCGCCAGCGCGCTGCAGGAAACGCGTCTGGCCCGCACCCAGGCCCGCATCGGGCAACTGGCCACCGGGGCGCGGAGGGCGGAGAGCGAAGAGCACTGGCAGCAGGCACTGAACGACTACCAGGCCATTCTGGAGATCGACGAAACAGTGGTGTTCGCCCGCGCCGGAAAAATTCGCAGTGCGGCCCGGGTGGACCTGGAACGGCGCCTGCAACGCATCGTCGACCAACCCGAGAGGCTGGCCGACAGCCAGGTGCTGGCGCAGGCCCAGCGTACCTGGCGCGAGGCTGCCGAACTTGAGCAGAGTGGTCCCAAACTGCAGCGACAACTGACACAGGTAAGGGAAACCCTGCGCCTGGCCACCACCCCGCTACCCGTCAGCCTGCAATCGGATGATTTGACCGAAGTGACCATCAACCGGGTGGCCCGGCTGGGCAGCTTCCGTCAGCACACGCTGGAATTGAGACCGGGGAGCTATACCGCGGTGGGGGTGCGCAGCGGCTATCGGGATGTGCGCAGGGAATTCACCGTGGCCCACGGCAAGTCCAACCCGGTGATCGAGATCCGCTGTGTGGAGCCCATCTGAATGGTGCGGTCAGGGGAGGTCATAGAGCCCGCACCGTTTACCCGGCTGGAAGACAGTGCGCCGTCCCGCCGGCATCGGGGCCCCTCCCTGCTGTTGCTGACCCTGGTACCGGTGCTGCTGCTGTTTGTCCTGGCCATGTGGTTTCTGCTCACGGCGCGCTCCGTCTCCGTCGACGTCGAGCCCGCCAATACCGCGCTGTCGATCGATGGCGGTCTGCATTTCCGGCTCGGCCCGTGGTCCCTGTTCCGCCCGGGCAACTACCAGCTCCGCGCCGAGGCCCCCGGCTACTATCCCCAGCAACGGGAATTGACCGTTGACGACTCGGACCGGCAACAACTTTCCATCCGCCTGCAACCGCTGCCCGGCCTGCTCGACATCGTCAGTCAACCCAGCGGCGCCCAGGTACTGATCGACGAAAAAAGCCAGGGTTTCACCCCCCTGCAGCAGTTGTCGGTAGCCGCCGGTGAACACCAGATGACCCTGCATGCGCCGCGCTACCTGCCCTTGCAAACGACATTGGTGGTCAGCGGCCGCGGGCAGCTTCAGCAGTTTTCGCTGGCCCTGCAACCGGCCTGGGCCGCTATTCACATCGACAGCACACCCAGTGCCGCAACGGTGCTGGTAGACGGGGAAGTGGCAGGACGCACCCCCGCCCAACTGGAAATCCTCCAGGGAGAACATCAAATCGGCCTGCAACTACCCGGCTACCGGGACTGGCAACAAACACTGCAGGTCAGTGCCGGGTTGGCCCAGGTGCTGCCAAAGGTCACCCTGCAGGCGGCGGCGGGCATCCTCTCCCTGCATACCGAACCCAGCCGCGCCAACGTCACCCTGGATGGCGAGTACCAGGGGCAAACGCCCCTGTCACTGGTGCTGAGTCCCGGTGACAGGCACCAGCTCGCGGTGTTCAAACCGGGCTATAGGCGGGTCAATCGGGAGCTCGCCCTGCAACCGGAACAGCGTCGCGAACTGCGGCTGGTTCTGGCGGCCCAGCTGGCGGAAGTGCGAGTCGAGGTGCAACCGGAAGACGCGGAAATCCTGGTCGACGGTGTGAGCCAGGGCCGAGGCTCGCGCGCACTGCGCCTGCCGGTGTTTGAACAGACCCTGGAGGTACGGCGCGCCGACTATCGTTCCCAGCAGCGTCGGTTCACCCCCCGCGCCGACCTGCACCAGATTATCCAGGTGCAACTGGTGACCGAGGCCGAGGCGCAGGTGGCGGCACTGCCGCGGGAAATCGACAGCCCGGGCGGTCCCAGCCTGGGGCTGTTCAGCCCCGGCGACTTCACCATGGGGGCTTCCCGGCGGGAACCGGGCCGTCGCGCCAACGAAGTTCTGCACCCGGTATCCCTGACGCGCCGGTTTTATTTCAGTTACCGGGAAGTCAGCAACGGGCAGTTCCGCAAGTTCCGCCCCACCCACGATTCCGGGCAGGTGAGCGGCAACGGCCTGAACCGGGACCGCCAGCCGGTAGTGATGGTGAGCTGGAACGATGCCGCCCAGTACTGCAACTGGCTCAGTGAAGCCGATGAACTGCCGCCGTTCTACCTGGTGGAGGACGGCGTGGTAACCGGCTTTGACGCCGGCTCCACGGGCTACCGCCTGCCCAGCGAAGCCGAATGGGCCTGGCTGGCCCGCTACCGTCCGCAGGGACTCCTCAAGTTTCCCTGGGGCGACGAATTTCCGCCCCGGCAGGTGCTGGCCAACTATGCCGACGCAAGCGCCGCCTACATCACCGGTCGCACCGTCAGCGGCTACAACGATGGCCACGCAGTCAGTGCTCCCGTGGCCAGTTTCCCCGCCGACTCACACGGTATTTACGACCTCGGCGGCAATGTGGCGGAATGGGTACACGACGTATACAGCCTGGCCAGCACCCGCGGTACGGTGGCGCGGGACCCGCTGGGAACGCAGACCGGCAATCACCATGTAATCCGCGGCGCAAGCTGGGCCCATGGCAGCTTTACCGAATTGCGGTTATCGTTCCGGGATTATGGGCAAGCGGGCCGCAATGACGTAGGCTTTCGCATAGCCCGCTACGCGGAGAAACCCTGATGTCCCTCATACCAACCATTTCCGTACCGCTGATATCGGCGTTCCTGGTGCTGGCCATGGCGGCGACGGCCCAGCCGGATACCGCAACGCCCGCCGCGGAGAGCGAGACTACCCCGGTGTCGACGCAAACCGAGCCGACCTCGCCCACCGAAGCTGAGAATCCGGACCGGGATGCCGAGGCGGCGCAGGACTACCGGGCTTCGGAACAAATTTCGGAAGATTCCTCCGTCTCCTTTCCCGTGGACATTTGAACCGCCATGAAACTCACCCTGTCATCGGAATTCATCTTTCAGCTCTTTGCCCTGCTGATTACCATCATCCTGGTACACGGCACCTACGTGGGACTGATCCGCCCCAACGCCGACGCCATCATCGAACAGCAGGCAGAACTGCAGGCCGCGGGTGGGGATTATGTACCCGAACAATCCCTGTATGTCGTGGTGCGCGACCTGGAACAGGAAACCTGTTTTATCCTGCTGTTCTGGGCATTGGCCGTCATCGGCTACAAGGCCCGATTCACCTTGCGCGAAAGGGGTCTGCTGGAGCACTCGCTGCTGGAAGTCAGCGAAGGCACCAGCATCCTGCCCGAGGATACACGCGAGTACAGCCGCTCCCTGGAAACATTGGAGCAACGCGACAGCCTGTTGCCGAGAACCCTGCTGGCGGCCCTGCAGCGCTTCGCCACCACCGCCAGCATTCCCGCGGTGAGCAATACCATCAAGGAACAATGCGAAGGGGAAGCGGACCGCCTGGATTCGGAATTGTCGATGATTCGCTATATCGCCTGGGCCATTCCCTCCATCGGCTTCATCGGCACGGTACGCGGAATCAGCGATGCCCTGGGGCAGGCCCACCGGGCGGTGGAGGGGGATATCACCGGGGTGACCGTCAGCCTGGGGGTGGCCTTCAACAGCACCTTTGTGGCACTGGTGCTGAGCATCGTCATCATGTTCTGCCTGCACCAGTTGCAGCTCACCCAGGAACGGTTGGTACAGGACACCCAGCGCTACTGCGACCAGCGCCTGCTGCGTCACCTGGCGGTACCGGACCAGCACCCGCAGCGTCAGCCGACCCTGCCATGAGTACCGCCCTGCTGGATATCAACGATTGCGGACTGCGCCTGTGGCAGGACGGGGAACTGCTGCTGACCAGCCCCGGCTATGCCCTGCTGGAGGGGAAAAATTATCAGTTTGGCACGCCGGCGCGAGCGCGCTCCCGCCTGCAGCCACGCAAAGTCAACCACCGCTACTGGTGGCAACTGAACACCGCGCCACTGCAACCCGCCTTTGGTCCGGTGCGCCACAGTGCCGACCTGGTACACGCCCACCTGTGCGCCATCCTCGAACAGGGCAACCATCCCGAGGAACTGATACTGGCGGTACCGAGCAGCCTGCAGAAAGAACAACTGGCGCTGCTGCTGGGGGTGGTGGGGCAGTGCGGGGTGCGCCTGGTCGGGCTGGTCGACCGGGCCGTCGCGGCCGCCGCCGGCGCTGCCCAGGCGGGACCGCTGTGGTTTCTGGAGTTGCAGCTGCACCAGGCGGTGGTGAGCCGGCTGGAGGCCCACCAGGGTGAGTTGCGCCGTCATTCCGTCACTGCCATCGCGGACTCCGGCTGGCTGGCATTGCAGGATTGCCTGATCAATTCCATCGCCACCTCCTTTGTCCGTCAAACCCGTTTCGACCCACGCCGCAAGGCGGACTCGGAACAGGCCCTGCACGACCAGTTGCCGCAATTGGTGGTGCAACTGGCAGCCGCGGGCGAAGACGTCCTGGAGTTGTCGGGACACCGAGCCCGGCTCGATTATTTCAGCCTGGTCGAAAGTTGCGGCGCCCACCGCCAGCGACTGGTGGGGAGTCTGCCGGAAGACGCCGTGCCGGTGTTGCTCGACCCAATGCTGGCGCTGCTGCCGGGACTCGGCGAGCGGCTGAACAGTGCCCGTTTGCTTCCCGACGATGCCGTTGCCCAGAGCGTGGGGCGCTGTCAACGGGAGATTCGCCGTGAACCCGGTCAGGAGGCGGTTTTCATCACCAGCCTGCCCGCCCTGGCCGAGTCCGCCGGCGCCGACGCGTCACCGCAGCCCGAATCCGTCCCCAACCTGACCGGGCAGCCCCGGACCACCGCCGACAGCAGCTATCACGTCGAATATCGCAACGGCGTCCACATTCTCTATCCGGGCAGCGGCGAACCGCCGCGGGTCAATGGCGAACCGGTCACCAGCGCGCAGCCACTGCGCTGTGGCGACACCGTGCAGAGCAGTGGCGGCCCGCAGTTGATGCTTGGAGAGGCAATACCGGGAAATGGCTCGCAAACGTAGCAGCGCAGTTTTCAACCTCAGCTTTCTCGATGTCATGTCCTGCGGCTTCGGCGCAGTGGTGCTGGTATTTCTGCTCATGGACCACGCGGTCAAGGCGGAATCCAGTGTCCGCAATGTGGACCTGAAATCCGAGGTGAAACTGTTGCAGGAAGACCTGGAACAAGGCCAGGAGGGGCTGGTCAAGCTGCGCAACAGCATCGCCGATACGGATTTCAGGATGGTGGAGGCGCAGGGCCTGGCCAGCCGTATCATCTCCGAGATCAACTCCCTGCAGGACCTGCTCGACAGCCTGGAAGACGAAGCCAGGTCACGCCCCGCCGAAGAGGAGAGACTGCGGGCCGAATTGCGGGCCCTCGAACGGCAGGTGGAGCAACTGCGCGCAACCGAGGCACTGGCCAAAGCCAACTCGGCGCGTGACTTTGTCGGCGACGGCAACCGCCAGTATCTGACCGGGCTCAACCTGGGCGGGGAACACATCATGATTCTGCTGGATGTCTCCGCCAGCATGCTGGCCCCGGAAGTGGTCAACGTGATCCGCTTGCGCAACATGGCCGACCCGGTAAAGAAACGGGCCGCCAAATGGCAGCGGGCGATCGCCACGGTGGAGTGGCTCACCGCCCAGTTACCCGTCGACAGCCACTACCAGATCTATGCGTTCAACACCCAGGCCAGCCCCCTGCTGGAGGGAACCCGCGGCGAGTGGCTGCCGGTGTCCGATCACGACCAGCTCAATCGGGCGGTAGCCCAATTGCAGGAGTTGGTGCCCACGGATGGAACCAGCCTGGAAAATGCGCTGCGGGCGGCGCTGGACATCTCGCCGTGGCCGGACAACCTGTTTCTCATTACCGATGGCCTGCCCACCCAGGGCCGGACGCCTCCCAGGACCGCCACAGTGCGGGAGCCCGAGCGGCGCAAGTTGTTCGGGCGCGCGGTCGAGTTGCTGCCCAAGGGGATTCCGGTGAACATCATTCTGGCCCCCATGGAAGGTGACCCGGCGGCGGCGGCGGAATTCTGGAAACTCGCCAAAACCAGTTCGGGCACCCTGCTCAGCCCCTCCAGGGATTGGCCCTGATGCCCAGTCGCCGGCCCATGGAGCAGTTCAGCCTTTCCTTTCTGGATGTCATCTGCTGTGGCTTCGGGGCGGTGATACTGTTGCTGATGATTACCAAAACCGTGGAACCGCAACTGATCGAAGCCACGCTGAAGGCGCTGGAAGACCGCGCCATCACCCTGCGCGAACAGGTGTTCGAGCTGCGCGGGGAAACCCGAATTCTGAATCGCGACCTGATCACCAAACAGGAGCAGCTTTCCCGGCATCGCCAGCGCGTTGCCCTGCTGCGCCGGCAACTGGCCGAACTGGATGCCCGGCAGGAGACGCTGAACCAGACCAGCGAGGGCGAAGAGCAAATCAGCCAACAGCTCAGAATAGCCCACCAACGACTCACCCTGGAGATGGAGCGCCTGCTGGGCACCAGCAGCCAGCGCCGCAATGACCTGATCGGGGGCATTCCGGTGGACAGCGAATACATCATTTTCGTCATCGACACGTCCGGTTCCATGAAGGGCTATAGCTGGCCTCGCATGCTCAGGGAATTCGAGGCCGTTTTGAGCATCTATCCAAAGGTGAAGGGCATCCAGGTGCTCAACGACATGGGCAACTACATGTTTTCCCGCTACCGGCGCAAGTGGATGCCGGATACCCCCGGCCGGCGCAAGGTAATCCTGGATACACTGCGCAACTGGGAGATCTTCAGCAACAGTTCGCCGGTGGAGGGCATCACCGAGGCCATCAGCGCGTTTTATGACCCGGACAAGAAGATCAGCATTTACGTATTCGGCGATGAATTTTCCGGCCCTTCGATACAGGAGGTGGTGGATACGGTGGACCGCCTGAACCGCGCCGACCGCCACGGCAACCGGCGGGTGCGTATCCACGGGGTCGGATTCCCGGTACTACTGGATCAACAGGCGCATTTGCAGGGCACCGGCATTCGCTTTGCCACCCTGATGAGAGAACTCACCTATCGCAACGGAGGCAGTTTTGTCGGACTGGAAGATTACCGGTAGTCTGCTGGCCGGCCTGGTGCTGGCCGCCTGCGGAGCCAACGAGGTGATGGTTCAGGGCCAGTTCCCGGCACCGGTGCTGGAAAAAATTCCAGTCACCCTGGGGGTCTATTACGACGAGGAGTTTCGCAATCACGAATTTTTTGACCAATCCGCCAAGCCCGGCGAGTCCGACTGGACCGTGTACACCGGCGCTGCCCAGACCACCATGTACGACTCCCTGCTGAACGGCATGTTCGAGCGCGTGGTGCTGGTGGAGGAACTGCCCTGGCAGCCGCCGACAGCGGACGCAACACCGGCGGCACAGGATTCCGGGGCAGCGTCAACCACCACGGGCCGGACCGGCGCGGGGCTGGAGGTGGACGCTATCCTGGTGCCCCATGTCGACGAACTGCAATACGCCATCCCCCGCCACACCAGGATCAACGTGTTTGAGGTATGGATGCGCTACCGCTACCAGTTGTACAGAGTCGATGGAGAATTTCTGGCGGACTGGACCATGACCTGTTACGGCAAGACACCCACCGCTTTCCTGCAGGGAGCAGAGGAGGCGGTGAACCTGGCTGCGGTGCAGGCGTTGCGCGATGCCGGGGCCAACTTCGCCATGAATTTTGCCAGGGTTCCCGAAATCGATCAGTGGTTGGAGGAAATCGGGGTGGGAGAGAACTTTTGAACGCTACGCTGGGTGCTGCTGTGGGCTGCGGCGAATCTCGGCCTGCTGGGCGGTTGTGTCTCGGTCACCATGGACAACACCATGGTGGCTGCCGAAGCCGGTGGGCAAATGCGCGAAGCCACGGTGGCCATCCTGGGTCGCCGGCATGCCAGTGATTACGACACCGAACTGGAATTTGTCACCTGCGTGGCCAACCATGTTTCCCGAGCCGGGCGCGACATCCGGGTGCTGCCCGAGCAGGATTTTCTGGATGCCCTGTATCCCTGGTTTGAACCCCGCACGGCTCCCACCCATCCCGCCGGTCTCAACCGCCTGATGGAAGTGGCGCCGGTGCGGGAAGCACTGGAGCGGAAGCGGATTACCTACCTGGTATGGATCGACGGCAGCACCACCCGCAGCGACATGGCCGGTTCCATGACCTGCGGTATCGGCGCCGGCGCCGCCGGTTGTTTTGGTTTCGGGACCTGGGACGACGATTCGAAATACGAAGCCGTAATCTGGGATTTTGCCGGGCAGCGGGAGGTGGGCCGCATCAGCGCCACCGCCAGCGGCCAGTCCTATCTGCCTGCCCTGGTGGTACCCATACCCATTATTGCACCGGTCCAGAATACCGCCTGCGGCGGCCTTGCCAGCCAACTGTTGCAGTTCCTCAGTACCGAGTAGCACCACGTACAGGACCCGTTCGCCATGTTCACCCAGGCAGGTAACTCCAGCAATTTCTCCCCCCTGAAACGCATTGCCCACCGGCTTTGTCTGGCCACCGTCCTGCCCCTGGCCGGTTTTCCCGGGGCAGCCACGGCGCCCAGCTTCGCGGCCGCCGAGCCGGCACTCCGTGCCCCCGTTTCCGGGCCGCTGGCGGTTTCCGAAAGCGCCAGACAGCACCAGCAAATTATCGACAGCAATTCCGTGTACCCGGATCAGCGGATGCAGAATTACGTGAACCGGATCGGCCAGCAACTGGCCCGCAACAGCGACCGGCCCGATATTGAATACACGTTTACCGTAATCGACAGCGGCAATATCAATGCCTTCGCCATGGCCGGCGGCTACGTCTACATCAATCGCGGTTTGCTCGTGTATCTGCGTAGCGAGGCGGAGTTGGCGGGCGTGCTCGGCCATGAAATCGCCCACATCACCGCCCGGCACACCGCCCGCCAAAAGACCGCGGCGGCGGGCAGCAAACTGATTTCGGCGGCCGCTTACGTGCTGACCGGTTCTGCGGATCTGGCCGAGGCCTCCGACATGGCGGGGACGGCAGTGGTGCGGGGCTACGGGCGCGAACACGAGCTGGAGGCCGACCGCAAGGGAGCCGAATACATGCACCGCACCGGCTACGACCCCAACGTGCTGCTGGAAGTCATCAGCGTACTCAAGGACCATGAACTGTACGAGCGACGACGGGCGCACCAGAGCGGCAGGAAACCCCGCAGCTATCACGGCCTGTTCGCGACCCACCCCCGCAATGACGCGCGCCTGCTGGAAGTCATCGGCACCGCCAGCAAGCTGCCGCCCGTGCCCCGCCGGGAAGTCCATCCGGCGGAGTTCCGCGACCTCCTCAACGGCATGCCCTTCGGCAAGCGGGCCCGAACCAGCCAGCGCGATGAGCAGCGCTTTTACCACAACAAACTCCAGTTCTCCTTCGTCAAACCCGAGCGCTGGACGGTTCACCCCGGGTCAAAGGCCATTGTCAGCGAGGCCGACGACGGCTCAGCCAAGCTTACCCTGACCATCCAGCGCCGCGACCAGAATGCCACCATGCGGGGCTTCCTGGCGACGCAACTGAGGGCGGAGGCGGCCGGGATGATTCGTGCGGAGCCCTTGAAACAGGCGGGGTTGATGGGCTACAGCGCCATTGCCCCCGCTGACGGGCGGGGCGGCAGCCGCCGGCTGGCGGTGATTTACCGCGGCAATATCGCCTACCTGTTCGAAGGCGAGGCCACGCAGGAAGCTGATTTTCCGATCAAGGACGCCTACTTCCAGGCCCTGATCGGCAGCTTCAGGCCCATGAAAAAATCCGAGTTGCGGAGCCCGCCGGGACACCGAATCGAATATATCCAGGCCAGGCCGGACACGACCTGGGCCCAGCTTGCCCGGCACAGCAAGATTCCCGATGCCGAAAACCAGTTGCGATTGCTGAACGCCCAGTACCCGCGCGGGGAACCCCGCGCCGGCGACTGGATCAAGGTGCTGGGCGAGGTACGCCCGGATTAGGAATGCGGCGCCCTGCGGCCTGACTGCTGCTGGAGGTTCAAATTGCTCAGCCACACACTCTGGTAGGGCGCCAGTTCCAGTTCCGCAGCCGCCAGGGTGAGTTCGTCGCCCTGCAGCAGGTCCCACCAGCGGTCTGTGCCAATCAGGTTGAGGTCCCCGAGGTCGATGCGTTGGGGAGTGGCGGTCACGTTGTTGAGACAGAAAATGCTCTGTTCGCGGCAACTGCTCTGGCGCCAGAAGGCAAATACCGAGTTGCCCAGATGCAGAGTCAACTGGGCGGCGTTGGGATGGAAGGCCGGCTGCGCCCGGCGGATGCGCAGGTAACGGCAGAGGGCTTTGAATACCGGCCCGTGGTGCAGACCGGGGTCGGCCAGCGCCGCCTGCAACTCTTCCCGCTGCCAGATGTGGCGGTTGATGGCGCGATTGTGGCCGGTGTGCCGCAGGCGCCGGTAGTCATTCCTGGCCCCGAACAGGCTGTTGATATAGAGCGCTGGAATACCCTCCAGCGCCAACATGATGAGATGCGCACACAGGTAGCGCCGGGTGTTCATTCCATCGGCGGCGCCGGTCAGCGTACCCTGCAGGGCGTCGTACAGCGAGATGTTGATTTCATAGGGCTTGAGACCCCCCTCTCGCGCCCGGCGCATGGTGATTCTACCGCCGAAGCCGGCCATGCAGTCCAGCAGTTGCTGTCGTTCCTCCTCCCGCAGCAGCCCGTCCAGCGGCCGCAGGCCGATGCCGTCGTGTGAGGCAATGAAGTTGAGATAGGCAGTGCCGGGCCGGGCCGGCGGCATACTCATCATCCAGCTCTCGAGATGCTGGCAATCGCCACTCAGCAGCGTGTACAACACCAGCGGCGGCAGGGAAAAATTGTAGATGAGGTGAGCTTCATCGGCGTCGCCGAAGTAGGCCAGGTTCTCCCGGTTGGGCACATTGGTTTCGGTCACCACCCGCACATCCGGGCTGTGGTGCTCGATCAGGGTCCGCAACAGCTTGATGATGGCATGGGTCTGGGGCAGGTGCATGCAGGAACTGCCCGGCTGTTTCCAGAGAAAGGCCACCGCGTCCAGCCGAAACCACTGCACACCCCTATCCAGGTAGCTGCGGATAATGCCGGCAAACTCCAACAGCACCTGGGGATTGGCAAAGTTCAAATCCGCCTGGTCGGGGCCGAAGGTACACCAGACGTGGCGCTCACCGGCAGCGGTCCGCACACCGCGAAGCAGCGGTGTGCTGCGCGGACGCACCACTGCCGAGTGGTCGGCCCGCGGGTCCGCCTCGATGAAGTAGTCCCGGCCGGGGTCTGCCCCGCGCTTGAAGTTTTCGAACCAGTGGCTGCGTGTGGAAGCGTGATTCAGCACCAGATCGGCCATCAACTGGCAATCCGCCGCGATGGCGGACACATCCTCCCATTCCCCCAGGGCAGGATCGACCGACAGGTAGTCCATCACTGCAAAGCCGTCATCGGAACTGTAGGGGAAAAAGGGCAGGATATGCACTGCGGACACCACCCCGGTCAGCTCGGTCTGCAGCAGGTCGTGCAAGGTTTGCAGGGGACGCCGATGGGGCTCGACCACACTGTTACCGTAGGTGATCAGTACACTGTCGCCCTGGTCCCAGAGGTTGCGCCGCGGCTCGGGGGACGGACAATCCCGCGCCAGCCCCATGGCGTCCAGCAGTTGGCCGGCCAGCAGCGCAGGGTCGTGGGCCGGGTAGAGCAGCGCCAGGTGTTCACACAGGCGGTGGTGCAGATCCGGGCCGTGAGTTTCCGCCATCGGGCAACGCCTTCAGCCGGCGCCGGCAAATTCCCGGTAATCTTCCTCCACCGCCCCATGGAGGTGGGCCAGCACCTCAGGCCAGGCTGAGCGCACCCGGTTCCAGCTCGGCATGAAGGGTTTTTCCATGGGGTTTTCCAGAAACTGATCACCGGCAATCATCACATTGCGGGCGAACAATTCCACCGCCTGTTCTTCCCGATGACGGTCGTAGTCGAGGCCGTTGATGAGGGCGTCGTTGTGGTAGGTATCGATGAAATCCAGCGCCACCCGATAGTAGGTGGCCTTGATGGTGCGGAATTTTTCCGCTGAAAAGACGGCCCCCATGGTGGCCAGCTTGCGAAACAGCGCCTTGGCGATATCGGTGCTCATCCGGGACAGGCCGTTACCGGCATCGGCCGCGGACAGTTCCTGGTGTTTGTGATCGTAGACGTCGGCGATATCCACCTGGCACAGGCGCCGGTTCGCGTAGCTGCGATTCATTTCCGCCAGAATGCCGATTTCCAGACCCCAGTCGCTGGGAATGAGAAGGTCGTTGATGACGTCGGCGCGCAGCGAAAACTCGCCCGCCAGCGGGTAGCGAAAACTGTCCAGGTACTCGATGAATTCGGAGTATCCACAGACCTTGGTCAGCGCCCGGAGCAGCGGTGTCACGAACAGCCGGCTGACCCGGCCGCCCATGATGTTGTTGCCCACCCGCGAGTAATACCCCTTGCAAAAGGCATAGCTGAAAGTGGGATGGGCCACCGGATAGATCAGGCGCGCCAGCAGTTCCCGCTCGTAGGTAACGATGTCGCAGTCGTGCAGGGCCACCGATTTGCCGCGCCCGGAGCCCAGCACATAACCGAGGCAATACCAGACATTGCGACCCTTGCCCATCTCCGTGGGCGCCAGCCCCAATTTCTGCAATTCCCGGTCCAGGGCCTGGAGTCGGGGGCCGTCGTTCCAGAGGATGCGGTGGTGCTGACCCAGGTCGGCGAAGTATTCCAGCGCATGGCGAAATTGCGCCTCGTCGGCCCGGTCCAGTCCCACCACGATTTCGCTGAGGTAGGGCACCTGGCTGAGCTCCGCGACGATGTGCTTCAGCGCCGGTCGCGACAGTTCCGAATAGAGGCTGGGCAACACCAGCGTCATGGGCCGCTCGTCACGGAAAGAGAGCAGTTCCTCCTCCAGTTTCGCCACCGGCCTGCGCGACAGGTTGTGCAAGGTCGTTACCAGCCCATTCTGGTGAAAATCACCCATCGCTCATACCCCCTCCAACAAATTCATCATGACCTGTGCCCATCCCTCGGAACCGGTGGCCTCACTGTGCACTATCATTCGGGGTTCGCTCAACTGCAATTCCCCCTGTGCCGGCCGCTGCTTCTGTGTATGCCCCGCTGCCAGCGCATGCAATTCGGTCAGCATTTTCTCCGTATGGCGCGAGCGTATCAGCAATGCGATATCGGCTCTTCGCAGCATGCTCAGATCGTTGGGGCTGTCGCCCACCACCACCAGCGTTACCGGGCCGTAGTGATTTGACAGACCCGGCATGGCGCGGCCCTTGTCCACATCCCCGCTCACGGTGAGAAAGCGCCCTCCCTGGGTGGCGACCAGGCCAAAATCGGCCAGGCGCTCCCGAAACACCCGCTGCCGCGCAGCGCCGGCCCGCAACGAGAGTGGCTCGCTGTACTGCCGCTGCGCCGCCAGCCGGGCCTGGGCCAGCGGCAGACCGGTCATCGACGCCAACTGCTGCAACCTGCAATCGCTAAAGCCGAAAAACTGAAACCCTTCGCCACGCAGCACCTGCAGCGCCGCCAGTACCTCGCTGCGCGGTGGGGCGAATTCCTGCTCGACCTGCAGCCTGCCATCCCAATGGCCGATGGCCGCCCCGTTTTCACAGATGAATGGCCCGGGAACCCCCAACTGCTGCTGCCAATACACGCATTCGGAAGCAGTTTTACTGGTGTTGAATACCAGTGGAATGCCACGCTTCCGCAACTCGGTGAGGGCCGGGACCGCCTCTGCAAAACTGTAGTCCTCATTCAACAGTGTGCCATCCAGGTCACTGACCACCAACAGCGGGTTCATCGCAGCACCACCTCGGCTACCTGGTGCCGTTCATCCAGCCTGAGCAGATAATCCGCCCGCTTCGGCAATTCTGCCAGGCACCAGTTCGTCAACCGTTCGTAGTGCTGCAGGAAATGGTGCAACCGAGCCCTATCCATGGTCCGCCCGGGTTCCCTTTGCGCCAATTTCCGTTCCTGTAACGCCCGCCAGCGCCGTACCGCCGCCAGCGAGGGAGCCTGCAGCACGATCAAACGCTGTAGCCCGGCAAAGACCTGTGCGTACTGATCGGCCAGAACTGCGTTGACGTGACGCCGCCACCGGCCATCGCCATCTTCCTGGGCTTCCAATCGATTGACCGGCTGCTCCAGCAGCGCCTGGGGCTGCGGCGGGCAGCCGATGCACCACCCCTCCAGCAACACCAGCGCGACCGGTGCCTCACTGCGGGGCCAGACTGCCTCGGGCAAGCGGTCATCCGCGGCCTTGTCGAAGCGGGGCCAGGACGCGGCAGTACCCGCCAGCAGTTGCTCCAGGGTGGTCTGCAACAACGTGATATCGTGCGTCCCGGGCACCCCCCTGGTCGCCAGCAGCGGGTGTACCTGCTCCGCCAGCCGCTGGCGGGCAGCACGTTCCAGGTAGAAATCGTCCAGTGCCAAAGTGACGGTGGCGATTTCCGGTTCCAGCAATTCCCGCAGGAATTTGCACAGCGTAGTCTTGCCGGTGCCCTGTGCGCCGTTGACACCCACCAGCAGGGGGGCGTCACCGTGCCGCCGGACCTCGGTCAGCAGCCAGTCGGCGAGGGGCTCGATCCAGCGCCGCGCGAAGTCCCGGTAACTGGCCGGCAGTCGCTCCGCCGCCAACAGCGCGGCGAACTGTGCGGGTGCTTTTCTATTCATGGTCAGCGTAGTCTGGCCCACATACCAATTCTGAGCCTCCGTGGTTCTGGTGGTAGAATGCCGGCCTCCCGGTAACGACCCACCCTACTCCCGCAGGAGAGAGAACGTGCGCCGAAATTTCGATTCCATAGTAACCCATTGGCTCAAGACGGGCTTCTGCGCTCTGCTCGTCAGCACTGTCGCCGCCTGCGGCAGAGTGGACACCGGGGAGGATGGAACGGCGATTTTCACGGAGAGCCCGGCAGCGTTTGTGGAACGCGTTCAGGCCGAGGCGCTGGAAATCAACAAGGAGGCCGAGGCGGCCTACTGGGTGCGGGCAACCTATATCACACCGGATACCGCGGTGCTGGCCGCCAAAGCCGGCGAACGGCAGTTGGCCTTCGCCAGCGGTGTAGTGGCCCAGGCCAGGCAATACGTCGGAGTGGAAACCGACCCCCAGACCCGGCGGATACTGGACCGGCTGCTGACCAGCACTACCATGCCGGCGCCGGAGGATGCCGGGATGCAGGCTGAACTGGCCACACTGGCCACGGAAATGGAGGGCATGTACGGTGCCGGCAAATCCTGTGACCAGTCGGGGATCTGTCGCAACCTGGGGGAACTGGAAAAGATCATGGAGAGTTCCCGCGACTACGACCAGCTACTGGAAGCCTGGTTGGACTGGCGCAGCGTAGCGGTGCCGCTGCGGCCCATGTATCGACGCTTCGTGGAACTGATGAACACGGGGGCGCGGGAATACGGCTACGCCGATGTCGGTGCGCTGTGGAAATCCGGCTACGAGATGGAAGTGGACGCCTTCGAACGGGAAACCGAGCGTCTCTGGTCCCAGGTCGAGCCCCTGTACGAGCAACTGCACTGCCACGTTCGCGCCAAACTGGGTGAACAGTACGGCGACCAACTGGTACCGGCGGACGGCCCCATCCCGGCTCACCTGCTGGGCAACATGTGGTCCCAGACCTGGGGCAATATCTACCCCCTGGTGGAGCCCTACCCCGGCGTATCGGAATGGGACATCAGTGCCGCGCTGGTCGAGCAGGGCTACGACGAAGTGCGCATGACGAAGTTGGCAGAGAGCTTTTTCACCTCCCTCGGGCTGCCCGAGTTGCCCGCCAGCTTCTGGACCAATTCCCTGCTCAGGAAACCGGCGGACCGGGAGGTAGTCTGTCACGCCAGTGCCTGGGATATGGGCAATGGGACCGACCCGCGCATCAAGCAGTGCGTTGAGCCCACGGCGGGACAACTCGGCACCCTGCACCACGAACTGGGACATATCTACTATTTTCTGATGTACCGCGACCAGCTTCCATTTTTCCGCGACGGCGCCCACGACGGCTTTCACGAAGCCATCGGCGACACCATCGAGTTGTCCATGACCCAGGACTACCTGAGACGACAAGGCCTGCTCGAAGAAGTGGTGACAAGCCCCGAGGCAACCATCAACCAGCAAATGAAAATGGCGCTGGACAAAATCGCCTTCCTGCCCTTCGGCAAACTGGTCGATCAATGGCGCTGGAAAGTATTCTCCGGGGAAATCGCGCCGGAAAACTACAATCAGGGCTGGTGGGACCTGCGCACCGCCTACCAGGGTATCGCCGCCCCGGCACCCCGTTCCGAAGCGGATTTCGATCCCGGCGCCAAGTACCACATCCCCGGCAACACGCCCTACACCCGCTATTTTCTGTCGTTCATCATGCAGTTCCAGTTCCACCAGTCCCTGTGTGAAACTGCGGGCCATGAGGGGCCGCTGCACGAATGCTCCATCTACGCCAATAGCGCCGCCGGAGAGCGGCTGGGCGAGGCCATGAGCATGGGCGCCAGTCAACCCTGGCCGGAAACCATGGCGGCCCTGACCGGACAGCGAACCATGGACGCCGCCGCCATTCTCGACTATTTCGCGCCGTTGCGCGGCTGGTTGGCGGAGCAGAACGCGGGGCGGCAGTGCGGGTGGTAGCGAACGGATTCAAACCGGTTCATCCTCTCGTCGCGAACGGCTACCCCCGCTCTTTCGCAGCCCGCTCAGACGCCGGCTCCCCTGCCGATCCGGTGGTCGCTATACCAGCGCCCATCCAATGACAGCCCTTCGGCAAGCGGGGCGGTCGTCGCCAGCTCGTCGTCGGCGCGCCGCGCCACAGTGAAACCGGCCCGGCCCGCCGCCCGGTCCCTGTTCAGAATCCAGACCTCTTGTGGCTCCAGCGCATCGACCAGGTGCGGCTGGTGGGTGGTGATGAAAACCTGTGATTCGCCCTGTCGGCCGGAGACATGGGCACGAAATTCCCGGGCCAGCATTTCTAGCAAACTGTGATAGAGGCCGTTCTCCGGCTCCTCGATACACAATAGCGGCGCTGGCGAGGGGTCCTCGAGCAACAGCAGGTAGGCAAAAACCTTCATCGTTCCAGCCGACATCTGCCGGGCGTGGAAGGCCTCATCGGAACCCTGACCGTCGAAACGAAGCAGCAGGCGGCCATCGTCCGTGGATTCCGTAGCGACCCGGTCTATCTCGGGAATCTTTCGGGCAATGCGCCGCACTATCCGCTGCCAGCGTTCCGGGTGTTGCTGCTCCAGGAATTGCACGACATTGCCGAGATTGTCGCCGCTCCGGTTCAGGCGTTTTTCGGGACCAGTGAGCGGCCACTCCCGGGCCGCATCGAAATTGAGGTAGCTCAAATGGCGATCTTCGATAAAACTGCGAAATGCGGCAAATCGGGGGTGTTGCTGCAGCGACTCCAGTGTCGCGATGCCCGGATGACCCGGGTCCGCAAGTTGCACAGCTTCCCTGTCACTGGATTCCCTCGACGCCGTGACCGCAATGCGTTCTCCGAACAGGTCGACTTGGTCGTTGTCGGCGTGGGTGACGGTTTCCTCCCCTTTCCATACGAGCCCGCGACCATTCCGGAGGCGCAGAAACGAGAAGGGATGGCCACGCTTCTGGCCCTTGCGCCTTTGCCGGAGATGCTCGCCGCAAACGAATGGGCGCCCCTGGTCCTCGTCGATGGACAGTTGATAGGTAATGGGACGGGAAGTCCGGTGTTGCCGATAGTAGATTTCGAAACGAATCGGTTCGGTCTGCCCTTGCGTGCGCAGCCGCTGAAAGCCACCGCGGCCCCGTGAATCACAGGCCTCCTCGACACCATGTCGGAATGCGTCGGCCACAAAACCCAGGGCGTCGAAGATGGTGCTCTTGCCGACGCCGTTGTCGCCGATGATGGCGGTCAGGGAGGTCAGGGGCCTGGCATCCTGTGTATGCCAGAGCTTCCCCAGTGTCACATCCCTGAGAATTCCATAATTTTCGATGCGAAATCCTTCAATGGTGGGCATCACAAAAGCCTCCGTGTTGAAAACCGCCCTTCTCCATGGCGAGCCGCAAGCCGTTCCCCGGCAAATACTACTCCTTTGCTTCCAGGCTATCCCTGATCTCTTTCAGAATTTCATTTTGCTCCTGTTGTCTGGAGACCATGAAATAGACTGGATACAGGCCAAAGGTGACGAACGACAGCAACAGGAATATTGGAAAATGACGAAATTTTTCAGCGAAACTCATTTGTCAACTCCTCCAGGATGCAACTGTTCCGCAAACGACCGGCGCCCTGCCGCCCCTCCCCTACTTGACCTCTGTCATATGCTGGCGCCCCAGTTCCACCAACTGCAGCGTCCGCTGCTCCAGGCGCAGGCGGGTGATCGAGCCGTAGTCCGGCACGCAGCACACGGTCCCCTCGGCCTCGGTCAGTCGGCCGATCACGGCATTGATGACCATGAAATGAGTGAAGACGGCGGTGTGTCCGTCGAGTTCGAACAGGGCTGACCAGATGCCGTCCCGCCATCGCAGAATTTCCGGGCTCTGTTCATCCCAGTTCTGTTTCATCAATGTCCGCAACCAGGTGCGACGGTCGGCGAGGCCCGGCGGGGTGGGAATTTCCCGAAAGCTCGGTTCGACCACGATCGATTCGCGCCGGATGTTGGCCAGGGGATGGGCGGACTCACGGGCGCGCAACATGGGACTGCTGGCTATTTTGAGGTCGCTGGTGGATTCCAGTTGGTCACGCACCTTCCTGGCCTGCTGCCGGCCCAGCCTGGTCAGGCCGGGGTCCGGGCGGTCTCCCCAGCGGGCCTCCGCCTCGCCGTGCCGGACCAGGTAGATATCCACGCTCAGCCCGTCCCGGCCCGATGCCGGGGCCAATCCTGGTTGGCAAATCGCAGTTTTCGGCGGTAGGGAAAGACATCGCCCACCTTGCCGGCGCCAACCTGTCGTTGCAGTTCCCGCCAGAACCCGGCTTGATAGAGGTCGCTGTGCTGCTCGTCAAAGGCCCGCCGGGCCCGCTGGTTACCGCTGAAGAAGTGCCGGAATTCCTCGGGGAAAATGTCGTTGTCAGCCACCTTGTACCAGGGTTTGTCAGCCAGGTGCTGGTCTTCGGTATGCGGCTGCGGAAGATCCCGGAAATTGCAGTCCATCAGCGGGCACAACTCGTCGTAATCGTAGAACACGACCCGCCCGTGCCGGGTAACGCCGAAATTCTTCAACAGCATGTCGCCGGGAAAGATATTGGCCGCGGCCAGTTCCTTGATGGCATTGCCGTATTCGTCCATGACCGAGAGCAACTGTTCATCGTCGGCGTCCCGCAGGTACAGGTTCAACGGTATCATCCGCCGTTCCACGTAGACGTGCCTGATAATCAGGGTCTTGCCGCGTTCTTCGAGAGAGGATCCGGCCAGTTGCCGCAATTCATCCATCAGGTCGTCGCCAAAGCGGCTGCGGGAAAACGCGAGGTTGGTGAATTCCTGGGTGTCGGCCATGCGCCCGGCGCGGTCGGCCCGCTTCACCAGCCGGTACTTGGCCAGTACCTGCTCGCGGCTGATGTCCTTGGGCGGGGTAAACCGGTCCTTGATCACCTTGAATACAAAATCGTAGCTGGGCATGGTGAAAACGCTCATCACCATACCCTTGATGCCCGGCGCCACGTGGAACTGATCGCGGGTCTCCCGCATGTGCAGGTAGGCACTGCGGTGGAAACAGGTCTTGCCGTGCTTGTTGTGGCCCAGGCAACTGTAGATCTCCGAGATCGGCTTGGCCGGCATCAGCTCCTGCAGAAACGTCACGTAGCGCGAGGGCACCTCGGCATCCACCATGAAGTAGGAGCGGGTAAACGTGAAAATCACACTGACCTGGTCGGCACCGAACAGAATGGTGTCCACGTACACGCTGCCCTGCTCGGTGTGCAGCAGGGGCAGTACGAAGGGCATGGTCTGGTCCCCCGCCACCAGTTGGCCGACCAGGTATGCCGCCTTGTTTCGGAAAAACAGGGATTCCAGCACGCGAGCCTCGATCCGCTGCACCGGCAGCTCGAAGCGGGGCAGCAGAAAGTCGTGGAATACCGAGACGATATGCTGGATATCGCGCTGTTTGTCCCGATAGGGTATCGACAGGGCAAAGTCATCCAGCAACTGGTCGAAAAACCGGTCCACTGTGCTGGTGATCCGGTACTCCTTCCACATCCTGGCGTCGCCCACGGCGGGCAGGTCGCCCTGGGGCGAGAACACGAAGGCGTACTCGTCGCGAATCTGGCGATGCTGCAACACCGAACAATAGGCGGAGTTGAAGAACGTCTCGGCAATCTCGTAGTTGTTGTGCCCCTCGATGAGTCGGGCGTAGTGGCATCGCGCCTCACCCCAGAATTCGCGCTGCTGCAGACGTTCACCGGCAATCACCCGCAGGGTATCGATCGCCCGCCTGACCTTGAGCTTGTAGAGGTCTATCCGCTCGCGGGAGGCGCGGTGTACCGCCTGCCAGTCGGCTTCTTCGAAACGTGCTTTGGCGGCCAGGGTAATGTTCTGGAAATCGGCAAAATAGGACTCGAACCCATTGAGAATGGCCCGGGCAAAACGAAGGGATGTTTCCACAATGGCGCTGCTGTTCCGGCTACCCGGTCGTCAGGCCGCGGCCTCGGCACCATAGGACAATTGGTTGAACTTTTCCTGATGGTAGTCGCCGTTGCCGAAGCAGGTGTTGATCATCATCAGGCATTTGACGTAATGGCCGACGGACAGTTCGTCAGTCATGCCGATCCCGCCGTGTATCTGAATGGCCTCGGCTCCCACCCGCTGGCCATGCCGGGCCACTAACGCCTTGAGCGCGTGCAGGTCCCGCTGCTGTTGCTGGGAGGGTTGCGGGGAGGATTGCCGAAACTGTTGCTGGGCCGAGCACGCCGCGCGATAGAGCAGGGAGCGGGTCTGCTCGCAGCATATGAAGGTTTCCACCAGGCGGTGCTGCAGCGCCTGGAACGAGCCGATCGGCACTCCGAACTGCTGGCGGGTACGGGCGTATTCCACGGTAGTATCCTGCAGGAACTGCATGATACCCATGGCCTGGGCACACAGGGCCAGGGTGGCGGTGGCCACTACCTGCTCCACGGCGGGCAAGGCATCCCCCCCGTCTCCCAGCGGGGTAGCGGGGGCACCCTCGAAGCGGATATTGGCGACCCGCTGGCCATCCATCAGACGGTAACTGGTACGGCTCACGCCGTCGGCCCCGGCGGCCACCAGAAACAGGCCGATACCGGCCGACTCCCCGCCGCGGGCGGAAACCAGGAACTGTTCGGCGCTGGCGCCGTTGAAGACCACTGTCTTTTCACCATCGACGACCCAGTCCCGCCCCCGCCGGCTGGCCCGGGTACTGATCTGTTCCATCTCGAACCGGGACTGGCGTTCCAGGAAGGCAAAGGCGCCCTGCAGTTCGCCAGCCATCACTTGGCCAAGCAATTCCGTCTGCTGGGCGCTGCTGCCCCGGGCCTGTACCAGACCACCGAACAACAGGACCGTGGCCAGGTAGGGTTCCACCACCAGCCCCTTGCCCAGTTCCTCCATCAACACCATCAGGTCCACCGGATTGCCGCCATAGCCCCCCACCTCCTCGACAAAGGGAACGGCAAGCCACCCCAGCTCGGCAAAGGTCTGCCAGTTCCCGGCGCTGAAACCGGTATCGCTGTCCACCAGGGCGCGGCGTTTTTCCATGCCGTAGTGGTTTTCCACGAAGCGGGCGACGCTGTTCCGGAGCATCACCTGTTCTTCTGTAAATTCAAAATTCATGGGCCTGCCCCGGCTTATCCCAGATTTAAAACTGATTTGGCGATGATGTTCTTCTGCACTTCGTTGGAACCCGCATAGATGGTGGCGGCGCGGCCATACAGGTAATTTCTGCACACCTCGGCGGCAAAGGGGTGGCCGCTGGGATTGGAACCGGAATCATCGTTCAGTGCACCCTGGTAATATCCGGCAACTTCCATGTCCAGTTCCTGCAGGGTCTGCTGAATTTCCGTACCCTTGATCTTGAGCAGCGAGGATTCCGGTCCCGGCGCGGTTCCCGAAATCAGCGTCGCCAGCACCCGTAATTCGGTGTATTCCAGGGCCATCAACTCCACTTCCACGGCGCCGAGGCGGCTCCGGAATGTGGGATTTTCCAGCAGCGGCCGCCCACCGTGGAGTTCGGTGGCAGCCCGTTCGGCCACCAGGGCCAGATTTCGGCGGCATTGCCCCACGGCGGCGATGCCGGTTCGCTCGTGCATCAGCAGCGCCTTGGCGTAAGTCCAACCCTGGTTTTCTTCACCGATCCGGTTGGCTTTGGGCACCCGAACCGAGTTGAATACCACCTCGTTCAGCGAGTGATCTCCATCGATGGTGATGATGGGGTTGACCTCGATCCCCGGGCTGCTCATGTCGATCAGCAGAAAACTGATGCCCTGCTGCGGTTTGCCTTCCCTGCTGGTGCGAACCAGGCAAAAGATCCAGTCGGCGTGCTGGGCATACGTGGTCCATATCTTGGCGCCATCGACCACGTAGTCGTCGCCGTCGGATTCAGCCCGGGTTTTCAGCGAGGCGAGGTCGGAACCGGCACCGGGCTCCGAATAACCCTGACACCACCAGTCGTCACTGCGCAGAATGCGGGGCAGAAAGTGCTCTTTCTGGGCATCGTTGCCAAAGGTGTAAATCACCGGACCCACCATTTTCAGCCCAAAGGGCATCACATCCGGCGCGTCGGCGCTGGCGCGCTCGGTCTCGAAAATGTACTTCCAGGTTGGGCCCCAGCCGGTGCCGCCGTACTCTTCGGGCCAGTTGGGAGCGGCCCAGCCCCGCTCGTACAGCTTTTTCTGCCATTCGATCTGCCACTGACGAAGCCCCGACACTGCGAAGCTGGAGCGGAATTCCTCGTCGTAACTCTCGGCAAAGAACCGCCGGACCTCCTCACGAAAGGCGATATCTTCCTCAGAAAAACTGGTATCCATCTGTGCCCCCCGCAGCCGGCCACAACGTCTGCCACCACAGTCTGCGAACGGGCTGGAGGGCAGAGAAAAAAAGGCAGGTGAGGCTACCCCATGTCTGTGCATCGTTCAAGCAAGGTATTTCTGCTCAATACTTCCTACCTGTTCGATTTCATTGACGGGCACCAGATGGCAAAAGGGGCTCGGCGGCTTTTGTTCCGAGGCCGCCAAAAAGAAATATATTTGTTGCTTTTCCTGTGCTTAGGTCAGGAAATCTCAAAAAGAAATATATATGTTGCCTTTTTCTAGAAAAGCAACTAATATGCTTCTATTATGATTTAAGCAACATATGTGTTTCATTATGAAGTCGTTATTAGATCAACTCAAAAACCGCCGGATAAAGCTGGGACTGAAACAGCACGATATGCTGCTGCGCGTCGGTATATCGCGCCAGCAATACCAACGTCTCGAATCCAAGGGCAACCCCGGGCTGCGCACTCTGGAACTCATCGCCAAGGGTCTGAACAGCGAAATTCTGCTGATTCCTCAGGAGAAGATACAGGCGGTAAAAGAGGTTCTGGAAGGTAAAACTGTCGGCGGTGCGACGGTAAAAGGATCGGGCACCGTACACAAAAAAAGCGTATCGGATGACCCCTGGGAAGACATGCTGGGGGATGACGAATGAGCACGGCGAACACGGATAGTGGCGATGAACTCAATGTCCTTCAGCTTACACTGCATG
This sequence comes from uncultured Alteromonadaceae bacterium, assembly GCA_964620555.1. GTDB lineage: Bacteria > Pseudomonadota > Gammaproteobacteria > Pseudomonadales > Halieaceae > JAPOQD01. The sequence continues at coordinate 4,676 of CAZUGZ010000007.1, read as the reverse complement.
GCCGATTGATCGGCTACCTGGCGGGCTTTAGTAACGGCCGCAATGTGCTGAGCTTCGCCGAAGAATTCACCGGCGATCCTGCCCGCCCCACATTCAGCCTGATTACCCATCCCAATTTTCCGCGCGCTGAAAAAGTGCTGTCCGAACCCTGGGCAAGAAGTCAGCGACTCCACCCTGTCCTATCAAACCTGTTACCGGAAGGCTCTCTGCGTGAGCTAATAGCACAGGGACTTAAAGTCCATGTCGATAACGAGTTTCACATCTTTTCGTATCTGGGCGAAGACCTGCCCGGCGCCCTGGTCGCCACTCCGATGGAGCCGGACGACGTGCCTGAAAGCGTTCTTACCACGCACGGAAAAGCAAAGGCTGTGAAGTTCCACAAAGGCGATCAGGAAAACAGGTTTTCATTGGCGGGCGTCCAGATGAAGTTTTCCATGAAGGAAAAAGACGGTCGCTACAATCTGTCTAAGGGCGATGCTCTGGGCGACTGGATAATCAAAACGCCATCCACCAAACACAAGAACGTACCGCTCAATGAATATACCGCCATGTCTTTAGCTGCAATGGTCGACGTCGATATTCCTGAAATTAAATTGGTTGATCTGGATAAGCTCGATAACCTGCCACAAATCAACCTGCCTGATGAAAGCCAAGCTTTTGCCATCAAACGGTTTGATCGCCAGAACAACGAGCGCATACACATGGAAGACTTCGCACAGATACTGGTGAAATACCCGCACGAAAAATATGGCTTCGCCAGCTACGAACAAATCGGCAAGGTGATTTACGACTATTCCGGCGACGGCCTGGCCGATGCCCAGCAACTGGCTCGCCGATTACTGGTCAACATACTGCTCGCCAATGGCGACGCACACCTGAAGAACTGGAGCCTACTGTATGAGGATCAGGTAACTCCCCGGCTCTCACCTGCCTACGACATCGTAACAACAAGCGTCTACATCGAGGACGAAAGAAAATACGCTCTCAACCTTGGCAAGACCAAAGACTGGAATGCGGTAACGGCAGCCAATTTTCAGTCATGGGCCGTTAGAGCGGATATTCCCTGGCGAGCGATAAAGCCACATCTGGATGATGCAATGGACAAAGCTCGCACCCTATGGCCCGATGCCTTGAAAGATTTGCCTATGGATGAGGCACATAAGGCGGGGTTAAAACTCCACTGGAGTAGTCTCCAGCAGGATTTCAGTATTAAAACTGACTGACCTTCCAAGGCAGCAATGAAACTGTGGCCGGTATTAATTGTGCACTGTCGGGCAACCCGGCAGCGCCGATTTCTCAGTGACTCCCCCCTTTAGCGGCAGCCGGTGCGCATTGTGCATCAGCCGATCCAAGATGGCGTCGCCCACGGCGGGCAGGTCGCCCTGGGGCGAGAACACGAAGGCGTACTCGTCGCGAATCTGGCGATGCTGCAACACCGAACAATAGGCGGAGTTGAAGAACGTCTCGGCAATCTCGTAGTTGTTGTGCCCCTCGATGAGTCGGGCGTAGTGGCATCGCGCCTCACCCCAGAATTCGCGCTGCTGCAGACGTTCACCGGCAATCACCCGCAGGGTATCGATCGCCCGCCTGACCTTGAGCTTGTAGAGGTCTATCCGCTCGCGGGAGGCGCGGTGTACCGCCTGCCAGTCGGCTTCTTCGAAACGTGCTTTGGCGGCCAGGGTAATGTTCTGGAAATCGGCAAAATAGGACTCGAACCCATTGAGAATGGCCCGGGCAAAACGAAGGGATGTTTCCACAATGGCGCTGCTGTTCCGGCTACCCGGTCGTCAGGCCGCGGCCTCGGCACCATAGGACAATTGGTTGAACTTTTCCTGATGGTAGTCGCCGTTGCCGAAGCAGGTGTTGATCATCATCAGGCATTTGACGTAATGGCCGACGGACAGTTCGTCAGTCATGCCGATCCCGCCGTGTATCTGAATGGCCTCGGCTCCCACCCGCTGGCCATGCCGGGCCACTAACGCCTTGAGCGCGTGCAGGTCCCGCTGCTGTTGCTGGGAGGGTTGCGGGGAGGATTGCCGAAACTGTTGCTGGGCCGAGCACGCCGCGCGATAGAGCAGGGAGCGGGTCTGCTCGCAGCATATGAAGGTTTCCACCAGGCGGTGCTGCAGCGCCTGGAACGAGCCGATCGGCACTCCGAACTGCTGGCGGGTACGGGCGTATTCCACGGTAGTATCCTGCAGGAACTGCATGATACCCATGGCCTGGGCACACAGGGCCAGGGTGGCGGTGGCCACTACCTGCTCCACGGCGGGCAAGGCATCCCCCCCGTCTCCCAGCGGGGTAGCGGGGGCACCCTCGAAGCGGATATTGGCGACCCGCTGGCCATCCATCAGACGGTAACTGGTACGGCTCACGCCGTCGGCCCCGGCGGCCACCAGAAACAGGCCGATACCGGCCGACTCCCCGCCGCGGGCGGAAACCAGGAACTGTTCGGCGCTGGCGCCGTTGAAGACCACTGTCTTTTCACCATCGACGACCCAGTCCCGCCCCCGCCGGCTGGCCCGGGTACTGATCTGTTCCATCTCGAACCGGGACTGGCGTTCCAGGAAGGCAAAGGCGCCCTGCAGTTCGCCAGCCATCACTTGGCCAAGCAATTCCGTCTGCTGGGCGCTGCTGCCCCGGGCCTGTACCAGACCACCGAACAACAGGACCGTGGCCAGGTAGGGTTCCACCACCAGCCCCTTGCCCAGTTCCTCCATCAACACCATCAGGTCCACCGGATTGCCGCCATAGCCCCCCACCTCCTCGACAAAGGGAACGGCAAGCCACCCCAGCTCGGCAAAGGTCTGCCAGTTCCCGGCGCTGAAACCGGTATCGCTGTCCACCAGGGCGCGGCGTTTTTCCATGCCGTAGTGGTTTTCCACGAAGCGGGCGACGCTGTTCCGGAGCATCACCTGTTCTTCTGTAAATTCAAAATTCATGGGCCTGCCCCGGCTTATCCCAGATTTAAAACTGATTTGGCGATGATGTTCTTCTGCACTTCGTTGGAACCCGCATAGATGGTGGCGGCGCGGCCATACAGGTAATTTCTGCACACCTCGGCGGCAAAGGGGTGGCCGCTGGGATTGGAACCGGAATCATCGTTCAGTGCACCCTGGTAATATCCGGCAACTTCCATGTCCAGTTCCTGCAGGGTCTGCTGAATTTCCGTACCCTTGATCTTGAGCAGCGAGGATTCCGGTCCCGGCGCGGTTCCCGAAATCAGCGTCGCCAGCACCCGTAATTCGGTGTATTCCAGGGCCATCAACTCCACTTCCACGGCGCCGAGGCGGCTCCGGAATGTGGGATTTTCCAGCAGCGGCCGCCCACCGTGGAGTTCGGTGGCAGCCCGTTCGGCCACCAGGGCCAGATTTCGGCGGCATTGCCCCACGGCGGCGATGCCGGTTCGCTCGTGCATCAGCAGCGCCTTGGCGTAAGTCCAACCCTGGTTTTCTTCACCGATCCGGTTGGCTTTGGGCACCCGAACCGAGTTGAATACCACCTCGTTCAGCGAGTGATCTCCATCGATGGTGATGATGGGGTTGACCTCGATCCCCGGGCTGCTCATGTCGATCAGCAGAAAACTGATGCCCTGCTGCGGTTTGCCTTCCCTGCTGGTGCGAACCAGGCAAAAGATCCAGTCGGCGTGCTGGGCATACGTGGTCCATATCTTGGCGCCATCGACCACGTAGTCGTCGCCGTCGGATTCAGCCCGGGTTTTCAGCGAGGCGAGGTCGGAACCGGCACCGGGCTCCGAATAACCCTGACACCACCAGTCGTCACTGCGCAGAATGCGGGGCAGAAAGTGCTCTTTCTGGGCATCGTTGCCAAAGGTGTAAATCACCGGACCCACCATTTTCAGCCCAAAGGGCATCACATCCGGCGCGTCGGCGCTGGCGCGCTCGGTCTCGAAAATGTACTTCCAGGTTGGGCCCCAGCCGGTGCCGCCGTACTCTTCGGGCCAGTTGGGAGCGGCCCAGCCCCGCTCGTACAGCTTTTTCTGCCATTCGATCTGCCACTGACGAAGCCCCGACACTGCGAAGCTGGAGCGGAATTCCTCGTCGTAACTCTCGGCAAAGAACCGCCGGACCTCCTCACGAAAGGCGATATCTTCCTCAGAAAAACTGGTATCCATCTGTGCCCCCCGCAGCCGGCCACAACGTCTGCCACCACAGTCTGCGAACGGGCTGGAGGGCAGAGAAAAAAAGGCAGGCGGGGCTACCCCATGTCTTCGCGTCGTTCAAGCAAGGTATTGGGGTGGTTGCGGGGGCTGGCGGTTCGTCATCTGCGAGGCAGGGTGCCGGTCGCTTAGAGAAACGCCGACAACCCCATCGCGATGCCGAGAAAAGACAGGAACCCGATCACGTCGGTCGCCGTAGTCAGGATGATCGACGACGCCGTGGCGGGGTCCTGGCCGAGCCGGGCCAGTACGACCGGCACCACGGCGCCAGCGATACCTGCGGCGGGCATTGACAGGACCATGGCGCTGGAGATGACTCCGGCAAGGCCGATCGAACCGCTCCACAGGTACACCCCGGCCCCGCATACGAGCGCCAGCGCCACGCCGTTCGCGAGCCCCGCCGCGAGTTCCTTGCGCACGAGACGGGGCAGGTCGCGCGTACTGATCTCGCGCAGCGCCAGGCCGCGAACGGTCACCGCCAGCGCCTGGGCGCCGG
>CAZUGZ010000006.1:67125-67900 GCA_964620555.1 uncultured Alteromonadaceae bacterium | reverse complement strand
TCCTGCGAAGCTGAACAGCCATTCCTGTTGAACGTGAACACCTGATTTCCCAACGCGTCACGTTGACGGGGTTTTAATCCAGGTGTTCATCTTCAGTCAACTGACCATAGATTTTTCTCATTGACTCCCCCTTCAGCGGCAGCCGAAGCACACAGATACTGTGCATCCATTTAGTTAGTCCTTTTGTTCTGTGGTACTAAACGCCGCTAGCCATATTTTGCTATTCCTAGTGTATTTTTAGGTGGCTCGATAATTTTCGTCGACTTTGTCGTTGAGCGGCTTTAATAAACGCGACTGCGATATTTTCTTGAAGTATCTTGGTTTAGTTTGTTGGAGCAACAAACAGGTGTATTCGATCAGTAGTCCAAGTCGCAATTCCTGATCCAAAGAAGTCAGCGTCTTCCGTCCATATGGGGCAGTCCAGAGCGAGAGCAGTAGCAACAATTGGCCAATCGTTTGGGTCGCGTATAGAAATGCGTTGCATGGCTTGTTCTTCATACCCGCGGTAGAGTTCGGATTCCACGGCTTGCACAATCCTTGAGATGTGAGCCAATACTTCCAGCGCTGGCTCAGATGGTAATCGACGTTTCTCGAATAAAATAGGCAAATATATTTCTGCATCTTCAAAGCAAACATCAGGCGCAAAGAAGCTGATATTTGGTGAAGACTCTTCTAGTATTGAGCGCACTTTTTTTCCTAGTACAGCACGAATTAAAATATTCGCATCCAGGACCAGGGTTTTGCTGAGTGCCATTAATCCTTGTTGCCTCGTAGT
>CAZUGZ010000006.1:8205-67115 GCA_964620555.1 uncultured Alteromonadaceae bacterium | reverse complement strand
TACCAACATTTCTTTTTCGCTCACGCCGGCGTCAGCCAACAGAGAATCCAGGCGTGAAGCTGCTTCCTTGAGTGCATCTATTTCTGCTTTGTCTGGGCTTGGACGCGCGGGAATATAATAGCCAACCGTTTCGCCGTAACGGGTAATCGCAATAGGAGAATCGGCTCCGGCATATTGAGCCAAATGAGAACGAAATTCCCGGATGCTGATTTTGGTAGGCGCGGTATCCATGATAGACCTCATTTATTTGTGTGCCGTTGTGTACACAATAGCAGTCCTAGCTAATAATGTCATGTGCAAATATTGATCAACCGAGTGAGATGAATGCATATCCCCCGATAATGGGGTAGAGCCCTGATTGTTTGATAAGAGGAAAAAATGGTGGGCCGTGCTGGATTCGAACCAGCGACCAATTGGTTAAAAGCCAACTGCTCTACCAACTGAGCTAACGGCCCCGCAAAGAGCGGCGTATGTTACGGAATCCGCCGCTACAATCAATAGGCTCACCCCATTCCCGCAGCCTGGCAGGCTGCTGTGCTACCCATCGGCGCGGTAGCGGGTGGGGTCCGTCACGGCGGCCCGGGCGAAGCCCCGCCGGCGCAGGCGGCAACTGTCGCAGACTCCGCAGGCCAGTCCGTCGGCGCTGGCCTGGTAACAGGAAACCGTCAGCGCGTAATCCACCCCCAAACGGATGCCGGTGCGGATGATCTCCGCCTTGTCCATATTTTCCAGGGGGGTCACGATGTCAAGCCTGGCCCCGTCCACGGCCGCCCGGGTGGCCAGGTTGGCCATGGCCTGAAAGGCGCGCACATATTCCGGGCGGCAATCCGGGTAACCGGAGTAATCCACGGCATTCACGCCAATCCAGATGCTGCCCGCCCCCAGTACTTCCGCCCAGCCCAGGGCAAGGGACAGGAAAATGGTATTGCGTGCCGGAACGTAGGTGATGGGGATGCCTGGGCTTTCCCGCTCGGGCACGGGAATACTGGTATCGGTGAGGGCGGAACCACCAATGCCCCCCAGGTCCAGCCGCAGCACCTTGTGTTCCACGACCTGCATGGCCTCGGCAATGCGCCCGGCGGCTGCCAATTCCGCACCATGGCGCTGGCCGTAATCAAAACTGATGGTATGACACTGGTAGCCCCGGGACCCGGCGAGCGCCAGTACGGTGGCCGAATCCAGACCGCCGGACAGCAGCACGACCGCCTTCCCGTCGTTCCGTTCAGCGCCCCGGTTGGTCATTCCAGAGTATCTTGTGAAGCTGCAACTGGAAGCGGACCGGCAGATTGTCGGCCAGGATCCACTCCGCCAGACGGGCGAAATCGAGTTGCTCGTAGCTGGGGGAGAAAAGCACGTCCGCCACCCGTTCGCCCAGCCGATATTGCTCCAGCTTGAAACGCGACCACTCGTAGTCCTGCCGATCACAAATCACAAACTTGACCTGATCCCGCGCCGACAGGTATTCAATGTTGCGATAATCATTGCGTTCCACTTCTCCCGACCCGGGTGTCTTCAGGTCCAGCACCTTGATCACGCGCTCGTCTACCTGGGCCACGCTCAGCGCGCCACCGGTCTCCAGCGATACCTCGTAATCCGCGTCGCACAGGCGACTGAGCAGCGCCAGACAGTCGGGCTGGGCCAGGGGCTCGCCACCGGTGACGGTCACATGGCGGGGCCGGTAGCTGGCAACCCGGGCAGTGATCTCGGCCAGGCTGAGCAGTTCTCCGCCGTGAAAGGCATAGGCCGTATCGCAATAGGTGCAGCGCAGCGGACAGCCGGTGAGGCGCACAAATGCCGTGGGCAGACCGACGCTGCTCGACTCTCCCTGCAGTGAATAGAAGATTTCAGTGATGCGCAGGCGAGGCGTCGGTGCCGACACGGGTCCGGTCAGTAGTTCTCAGCGATAAAATCCCGGGTCAGTTTCGCCACGGAACTGTTGCTGTCCTGCTCCTGGAGGACGCGGTCGAGGTGTTGCCGGGCTACCTCGGCATTGCCCTTCTCAAAATACACTACTCCCAGCTTGTAGCGGGCATCCGCTTCCTTGCTGTTGCCGGGATACTGCTCCAGCAGCAGGGTAAACGACTGCCGGGAAGCTTCCAGGTCGCGCGGGTCTATCACCAGGTAGAGTTCTCCCAGCCAGTAATAGGCGTTGGGCGCAAAGCGGCCATTGGGGTAATCCAGCAGAAACTGCTTGAAAGCGGCGACTGCCTGGTCGAATTCCTGGCCCACCAGCAGCGCGTAGGCGGCGCGATAGGCGTCCTCTTCTCCGGGCAGGGCCACGGCCTCGGCAGGGCTCTGGGAGGTCGCGCCGGCAGCGCCGGAGAGTTCACTGGAACCGGTGCCGGCCGCCCCGCTGAGGCGCCGGTCCATATCCATGTAGCGCTCCAGGCTTTGCTGTCTGAGTTGGCGAATCTGGTGTGCCTGGTCTTCCATCTGCCCATGCAGTTGCCGCACTTCCTGTTGCAGCACCTGTAGCTGGTAGAACAATTCAGCAAGGTTGCCGCTTCCGCCGGCAGTCGCGGCGGGAGCGCTGTTGGCGGGTTGGGACGGTTCGACCGGGGGCCGGTCCGGGGCGCTGGCGGGAAATGCGACAGCCGGCGCGGGGGTGGTTTCAGCGGCGGTGGCTGCCCGGGCCCGCTCCGCCTCTACGTCGATGAAATCCTGGGCAAATACCAAAGCGGGGCCGACACAACAGGCCAGCCCCGCCAGGACAGCAAGAAGGCCCCGCTGCATGGAGACTACTGCAGTTCGACGCGGCGGTTCTGCGACCAGTTTTCTTCGCCGGAACCATAGGCCACGGGACGTTCTTCACCGTAGCTCACCGTTTCCATGCGGTGACCGGCCACACCATTGGCCGCCATGTAGTCCATGACCGCCTTGGCACGGCGCTCTCCCAGGGCAATATTGTACTCGCGGGTGCCGCGCTCATCGGCGTGACCTTCCAGGCGGAAGTTCCTGTCGTTGGTATGGGCCAGGGCGATATGGGCATCGAGAATGCCGAGGGATGTCGGGGTCAGGGTGGAACTGTCAAAATCGAAGTAGACCACATTGCCCGCCGCCGCCGCTGCATCCACCAGCTGCTGCTGGGCAGCCGCCGCTGCCGCCGCTGCCGCTTGCTCGGCTTCGGCCTGCTCCATGGCGGCCTGTTCCGCAGCGCGGCGCGCCGCTTCTTCTGCCGCAGCAATTTCTTCGTCGGAGGGGCCGCTGCTGGCACATCCAACCATCCAGATGACAGCAAACAGCACTGACAATGCCTTGCTGGCGCCAAGTAGTTTTTTCATAGCTTGCTATTTCCTATTTAAGTTCAGGGGTTACCCAGATATGGTGACCAGGCGGGCTCCCGCACATCACCCTCGCGAGAAGGTAGTCTGAACTTCACTCTACCATCAACCGACACCGCAGCCAATATCCCTCTACCATCAAATTTCGTGGCATACAGTAGCATAGAGCCATTGGGAGCAACACTGGGAGATTCATCCAGTTCCGTGGCAGTCAGAATTTGCATCCTGTCCCGTTTCAGGTCCTGCACCGCGATGTGATAGCGGTTGTCCCGCTGGTTGACCAGGGCCATGGTACGCCCGTCCGCCGCCACCGTGGCGCGGGCATTCCAGCGCCCGTCATAGGTCACCCGCTCGATCTGCCCGCTGGCCAGGTCCACGCGATAAATCTGTGGCCGTCCACCCCGGTCGGAGGTAAACAGCAGGCTCTGGCCATCGGGCATCCACGCGGGTTCGGTGTCGATGGCATAGTGTCGGGTCAGCTGCCGCAGGTGGCGACTGGCGAGATCCAGCACATAGATATTCGGATTGCCATCCTTGGACAGGACGAGTGCCAGCCTGTTGCCATCCGGCGACCAGGACGGGGCGCCGTTGATGCCCGGGTAACTGGTGAGCCGTTCGCGCTCGCCACTGAACAGGTCCTGGCGGTAGATGGCTGGCCGGCCGGTTTCAAAAGACACGTAGGCGATCTGTCGGCCATCCGGGGCCCAGCTGGGACTGAGAAGCGGTTCGTTGGATATCAGTACCTGTTGGGCGCGGGCGCCATCGGAATCCGCCAGCATCAGTCGAAAGGTATCCGCCGCAGCTACCCGCTGGGTGACGTTGACGTACAGAATGCGGGTGGCAAAGGCACCGCGAATGCCGGTGAGTTGCTGGTACACCGCGTCGCTGACCCGGTGGCTCAACATCCGCAACTCCGTCCTGGGGCCGCTTTCACTGCCCTGCAGTATGCGTTCCTGCCGGAACACGTCGAACAGTTCGTATTCGATGGTGGCGACCGCGACTGCGCCGGCGAACTCATCGGCGGAGACCCGGCCGATCAGCAGGTATTCCACGTTGGTCACCCGCCAATCACGGAAAAACACTTCCGCTTCCGCGCTGGGTAAACTCAGCATATCGGCCCGCCCCAGCGGCGCGAACTGGCCACTGCGGTGCAGGTCCTGCTGGACGATCTGCGCCACGTCCTGGTCGGCGCTGCCCCAACCGGACCAGGCAAAGGGCACCACGGCGATGGAGGTGGGGTTGTCCCGCCCGGCTGTGATTTCGATGACCAGTTCGGCCTGTGCCGGCAGTGGGATCAGGCACCAAAGCCAGACCAGCAGCAACGCAGTGAGATTCTTCAAAAGCGTAAATCCTCCGGTTTGAACAACAGGCGGAACTGTCGGAACCTGCTCTCGAAAATTCGCGAGGGAAGTTGTTGCAGTTCCGGAAAGCGGCCCGCCTTGCGCACCGCGTTGACCGCCGAACGGTCGAACGCAGCCAGACCGCTGCCGCGGACCACGGTCACACTGACCACTTCCCCGGTGGGAATCAGCTGGATGACCAGTTCCACCTCCATGCCGTTGCGGGCACTGGGTGGGCGGCTCCAGTGGCTCTCCACGCTGCGGGAGATCAGGGCGATATAGCTCAGCGCAGTGGTTTCGTCGTCGGACCTTTCCAGCATGGCAGTTTCCGCCGCCAGCAATTGGGCCAGTTCCTCGCGGGCCCGGGCCGCCCGTTGCGCGGCGCTCGGCCCTTCGGTCTGCGCTGTGGGCTCGCTGATGACCTCCGCCGGGGGTTCCGGCCTGGGCTTGCTGGCAGGCTGTACCGGAGCCGGTTTCGGTTTCGGCTGCGCGGGTGCCGGCACCGGGGCGGGAACGGCGTCCAGTGACCTGCGCGCTGGTTCCGGTGGCGGTGGCTGTGGAGCTGCAACCAGTTTCGCCGAAATGAAATTCGGTGGCGGGGCGGTCTGCACGGTGGGCGGCTGGCGCCAGCTCCAGTTCAGGGTCAACATTGCCAACAGCAGGGCGTGCAGGGCCACGCTGGCGCCAGCCGGTCGCCAGAAGATCAGCCTCGGGCCGAGCAGCAGGTTCATCGGGGATCGTCCGTGACCAGGCCGATGCTGGGAACTCCCGCCTCCTGCAGGGCCGCCATCAACACCACTACCTGCCCATAGGGCACACCCCGGTCGCCCCAGATCATCACCGGTTTTCCCGGGTTGCGCCGCATCACCACGGAGACTCGCTGCTTTACGGTGGCAAGACTCAACACCTGCTGGTGGTCCGCCCCCAGGTTGAGAAACAACTCGCCGGCGGCGTTGATGGAAACGATCACCGGCTCGGGATCCTGATTGTCCACGGGATCGCTGTCGGCCTGTGGCAGGTCGACCTGGACTCCCTGCATCAACAGCGGTGCCGTGACCATGAAAATGATCAGCAATACCAGCATTACATCAATGTAGGGGACCACATTGATCTCGGACATCGGCCGGTGTTTGTGGCGTTGACGGGTCATCGATTGCCGGCCGCCATGGCGAAGGCCTGGCGGTGCAGAATGCTGGAAAACTCGTCGGCAAAGGTGTCGTAGCGGTTGAGGCTGACGTCGACGCGGGAGGCAAAGCGATTGTAGGCGATGACCGCGGGTATGGCGGCAAACAGCCCCATGGCGGTGGCAATCAGTGCCTCCGAAATGCCGGGGGCCACCGTCGCCAGGGTGGCCTGGGTGGCATTGGCCAGGCCACGGAAGGAATTCATGATGCCCCACACGGTCCCGAACAGGCCCACGTAGGGGCTGGTCGAACCCACCGTTGCCAGGAACGGCAGGTGATGTTCCAGGGCCTCCTCTTCCCGCGCTTTGGCAACCCGCATGGCGCGCTGGGCACCGTCCATGATCGCCTCCGAGTCCAGCCCCGGCTGCTGGGCCAGTCGCGAGAATTCCTTGAAGCCGGCGCGAAAGATAGCCTCCATACCCAAAGTCTGGCCCGCGTTGGCTCGCTCTTCACCGTCGCGATAGAGCTCGGAGAGATCGATACCGGACCAGAACTGCTCCTCGAACTCCCGGCTCTCCCGCTGCACCCGGGAAAAATACAACAGCCGTTGCACGATCATGAACCAGGAGGTGACCGAGGCCAATAACAGAATGACCATGACCGCCTGCACCGTGAAACTGGCGTTGAGGACCAGGTCGACCAGGCTCAATTGTTGGTTCAAGTTCTTTCTCCTGTGCCTGGGTCCCCCTGGCTGAAGTTCATGTCCAGGGTGGTCTGGGCGGTGGGGTAGGGCAGGCCGAAATGAAGGTAGGCGTGGCGGGTCGCAATGCGTCCCCGGGGTGTGCGGGCAATATAGCCCTGCTGGATCAGATAGGGTTCCAGCACATCCTCGATGGTACCCCGCTCTTCCGAAATCGCCGCGGCAAGGCTCTCCACCCCCACCGGGCCGCCATCGAATTTCTCTATCAGGCTGAGCAGCAGGCGGCGGTCCAGGTGGTCAAACCCCCGTTGATCGACATTGAGCATATCCAGCGCCTGCTGTGCCACCGGCCGGCTGATGTTGGCATCGGCGCGAACCTCGGCGTAGTCACGCACCCGTCGCAGCAGGCGGTTGGCGATGCGCGGGGTTCCCCTGGAGCGCGTGGCGATTTCCGTGGCGCCGTCTTCGGCCAGGGCGATGTCCAGAATGGCGGCGGCACGCTTGAGGATCAGGGCCAGCTCCTCCACCCGGTAAAATTCCAGCCGCTGTACGATTCCGAAGCGGTCGCGCAGCGGTGAGGTCAGGAGACCGGCCCGGGTAGTGGCGGCGACCAGCGTGAAATGGGGCAGTTCCAATTTGATGGAGCGCGCCGCCGGGCCCTCTCCAATCATGATATCGATCTGATTCTGCTCCATCGCCGGGTACAGAATCTCCTCCACATGGGGGCTGAGCCGGTGGACCTCATCGATGAACAACACATCGCCGTCGTTCAGGTTGGTCAGCAGGGCGGCGACGTCCCCCGGTTTTTCGATTACCGGGCCCGAGGTGGTCTTGATCTCCACGTCCATCTCATGGGCAATGATGTAGGCCAGGGTGGTTTTCCCCAGTCCCGGGGGGCCAAAGATCAGGGTGTGGTCCAGTGGTTCCCCGCGGCGGCGGGCGGCCTCCATGAACAGCGCCATCTGTTCCCGCACCGTCGATTGCCCCGCGTATTCCGCCAGGGTGTGAGGCCGCAGGGCGCGGTCGGCGATTTCCTCGCCGGGGTCCGCCGCCGCTTCCCTGCCCAGCAATCGATCGGTTTCAATCATCAGTTTTTCACCATGGATTGCAGGGCCAGCCGAATCCATTCCTCCACGCTGTCCAGGTCCTCGTGTTCCACGGCCGAGAGCGCCCGGCTGGCCTCGGTGGGACGGTAGCCCAGCGCCACCAGGGCACTCTCGGCCTCCGCCAGCATCTGTCGCTGGCCGGCACTTTTGGGGGTCACCTCCGCTCCGGTTTCGATCGCCCAGCCCTCCAGCCGGTCGCGCATTTCCACCAACAGCCGCTCCGCAATCCTCTTGCCTATTCCCGGCAGCAGCAACAGCGTCTGGCTGTCTTCGAGTCGTACCGCACGCACAAAGCTGTCCGCATCCATGCCCGAAAGAATGGCCAGGCCCATTTTTGGTCCCACCCCATTGACCTTGATCAACTCCCGAAACAGGCGGCGCTCCTGCTGCCGATGAAAGCCGTACAGGAGCTGCGCATCTTCGCGGACCACGAAGTGGGTGTACATGGTGGTGGAGTCGCCGATGCCCGGCAGCTCGTACAGGGTGGTCATGGGCACCTGGATTTCATAGCCGACGCCGCCCACCTCCAAAAGAATATGGGGGGCCTGTTTTTCCTTCAGAATACCGGTCAGGCGTCCAATCATGGGCTGTTCGTCTCGCCCCGGCGGGAGCGGTGGGAAGCGCTGTTGCGGGCGCGGGCGAGAGTAATCATACCCTGTTGGGTGTGGGCATGACACAGGGCCGTCGCCAGGGCGTCGGCGGCATCTTCGCCGGGCATGGCGGGCAACTTCAACAAGCTCTTGACCATGTGCTGCACCTGGCCTTTGCTGGCGCCGCCGGTGCCCACCACGGCCAGCTTGATGGCCCTGCTGGCGTATTCGTAGACCGGCAGGGACTGGTTGGCACACGCCACGATAGCGGCGCCGCGGGCCTGCCCCAATTTCAGGGCCGCCCTCGCGTCCCGGGCCAGGAATACCTCTTCAATCGCCAGTTCCTGCGGGCAATATTGCTCCACTACCTGGGTCACCCCGTCAAAGATCAGTTTGAGCCGCTCGGACAACGGCACCCGGGGCAGGCGAATGACGCCGCTGGTCAGGTATTCGCTGTGGCCGCCATGATGGTTGATGATGCCAAAGCCGGTTTTGAGTGACCCCGGATCTATGCCCAGCACGAGCGCCATAACATCACCTGCGTATCACCTCAACCCTAACTGTGCAGCAGGCCCTCGGGAATGTCCATATTGGTATAGACATTCTGCACATCATCCAGTTCTTCCAGGGCGTCCACCAGGCTCAGGACGGTATCCACCCTGGCCGCGTCAACCGATACCGTGGTTTCGGGCAGCAGGGTAACTTCGCCGGCCACCGGTTCGAAACCGGCCGCCTGCAGGGCCTGTTGTACCGCGGTGAAATCCCGCCAGGGCGTCAGTACCTCGAAGCTGCCATCGGCAAGATTCCCGATGTCGTCCGCGCCGGCTTCCAGGGCCGCCGCGAACAGCTCGTCTTCATCGACTTCCGCGGCGAAAATGAGCACGCCGCAACGGTTGAACAGATAGGCCACGGAACCGTCGGCGCCCAACTGGCCGCCGTATTTGCTGAAGGCGTGACGCACTTCCGCCACGGTGCGATTGCGATTGTCGGTCATCGCCTCGACCAGTACCGCGACGCCGCCGCCGGCATAGCCTTCGTAGGTCAGTTCCTCCACGTCGTCGCTGGCGCTGCCGCCGGCTCCGCGGGCGATGGCACGGGCCACGGTGTCGCGGGTCATATTGGCACCCAGTGCCTTGTCCACTGCCGTCCGCAGCCGGGGGTTGTCGTCCGGGTTGGGTCCTCCCAGTTTGGCCGCCACCACCAGTTCGCGGATCAGCCGGGTGAAGATCTTGCCGCGACGGGCGTCCTGCGCCGCCTTGCGGTGCTTGATGTTCGCCCATTTGCTGTGGCCTGCCATACGCCGCCCGCTACTCCCCGGAGCTCTCCACCGAACCGCTGCCGATGGGCCGGCGCAACCGAATGTTCAGGTCCTGCAGCAGGGCCTCGTCTACCGCATCCGGCGCCTCGGTCATCAGACAGGCGGCAGTCTGGGTCTTGGGGAAGGCAATCACGTCGCGGATGGAGGTCGCGTCAGTCATCAGCATCACCAGCCGGTCCAGGCCAAAAGCGATGCCACCGTGGGGTGGCGCCCCGAATTTCAGCGCGTCCAGCAGGAAACCGAATTTCTGCTGTGCCTCCTCAGGGCCGATTCCGAGAACCTCGAATACCGCGGACTGCATTTGCGGCTCATGGATACGTATCGAGCCGCCACCCAACTCGGCCCCGTTGAGCACCATGTCGTAGGCGCGGGACAGGGCGCCGCCCGGGTCGGAGCGGAGTTCTTCGACGCTGCAGCAGGGTGCGGTGAAGGGGTGGTGGGAGGAAGTCCAGCCACCTTCCGGGCTGGTCTCGAACATGGGAAAATCAGTTACCCAGAGTGGCTTCCAGCCTTCCTTCACCAGCTTCAGGTCGGCGCCCAGCTTGACCCGCAGCGCCCCCAGCGATTCGTTGACCAGCGGCGCCGCACCGGCGCCAAAGAAGACGATATCCCCGTTCGCTGCCTGCAGCCGCCGCATCAGTTCCATCACCACCTCCGCCGGGATGAACTTGAGGATGGGCGACTGCAGACCCGCCACCCCGTTGGCCAGGTCGTTGACCTTGATCCAGGCCAGACCGCGAGCGCCAAACAGGGAGACGTGGCGGGTGTAGTCGTCGATTTCCTTGCGGCTGATGGTGGCGCCGGCGGGCACCCGGAGCGCCGCCACCCGGCCCGCCGGATCCCGGGCCGGGTCCCGGAATACCTTGAACTCCACATCGGCCATCAGGTCGTCGATGCTGACCAGCTCCAGTGGAATGCGCAGGTCGGGCCGGTCGCTGCCGAAACGCTGCGTGGCTTCGGCGTGACGCAAACGTGGAAATTCCGGCAACTCCACTTCCAGCACCTCTTCAAACAGCACGCGAACCATGCGCTCGCCAATCGCCATGATCTGCTGTTCCGGCATGAAGCAGGTCTCGATATCGATCTGGGTGAACTCGGGTTGGCGGTCGGCCCGCAGGTCCTCGTCGCGGAAGCAGCGGGCAATCTGGTAGTAGCGGTCAAATCCGGACACCATCAGCAGTTGCTTGAACAACTGGGGCGACTGGGGCAGGGCGTAGAATTTTCCCCCATGGTTGCGGCTCGGAACCAGGTAGTCCCGCGCCCCCTCCGGAGTGGCCCGGGTGAGAATGGGCGTTTCGATGTCGAGAAATCCCTCCCCTTCCAGAAACCTGCGCACCGTGGCGTTGATGCGCGAGCGCTGCCGGATGCGCTGCTGCAATTCGGGGCGACGCAGATCCAGGTAGCGGTAGCGCAGGCGCACCTCTTCGCCCACGTTAGTGTACTCATCCAATTGAAACGGAGGCGTCGCGGCGCCGTTGAGAATCTCCAGTCGCTTGCCCAGCACCTCGACCCCGCCGGTCGCCATATTGGGGTTGACGGTGTCTTCGGTGCGCGCTCTCACCAGGCCCGTGATTTGCAGCACATACTCGCCGCGCACCTGGTCGGCACGTTCGAAGTGCTGCCCGGTGTCCGGGTCGAACACCACCTGCACGATACCTTCGCGGTCGCGAAGATCGAGGAAGATCACCCCGCCGTGGTCGCGCCGACGGTCCACCCAGCCACACAGGGAGACGGACAGACCGATGTGATCGGGGGTCAGGGCGCCACAATAATGACTGCGCATGGAGAAGACCCGGTTGGGTGAGGCGGTCTTTTCAGCCTACCGCTGCGGCATCGCCGGTACTGCCGGCACCGGCGGAGGAGGATTTGTCCACTGCGGCCTCCTTGCCGGGGCCGTCGTTGGCGGCGGGCTTTTCATCACCGGCAAGGTACCT
This sequence comes from uncultured Alteromonadaceae bacterium, assembly GCA_964620555.1. Taxonomy (GTDB): domain Bacteria; phylum Pseudomonadota; class Gammaproteobacteria; order Pseudomonadales; family Halieaceae; genus JAPOQD01. The sequence goes on along the minus strand of CAZUGZ010000006.1, from coordinate 55,722 downwards.
CTTGTCGCCGGTCTTGAAATCGGTTTCATACCAACCGCCGCCCTTGAGGCGAAACGCCGCCGCGGACACTTTCTTCCTGAGTTCGTCACGGCCACAGAAGGGACATTCCCGCAGCGGCTGGTCACTGATTTTCTGCAGTGCCTCCAATTCCTCGGCGCAGGACAGGCATTGGTACTCGTATATCGGCATAACTCCCAACCAGGAAAACAGATCAACCGTGAATCTTACCGCAAAATTTCTTTCGCCGGTAGCCGGTAGCCGGTCGCAAGGCGCAGGCTCCTATACCAGGATGCCGGTTTCCTTCTCTGACTTCGCTATCAGCACGGCGCCACAGGAATCGGAAAAGATGTTGACCGAGGTACGGATCATATCCAGGACGCGATCAGTGACCAGCAGCAGGCCAATGGCTTCCACCGGCAGGCCGATGGCAGTCAGTATCACCGTGATGGCCACCAGGCTGGCGGCCGGAATTCCCGCCACCCCGATCGAAGTAAGCAGCGCGATGAGAACGATCGTGAACTGGGTCGTAAGGCTCAGGTCCAGACCGTACGCCTGGGCCAGGAACATCGCGGCGACACACTCGTACAATGCCGTCCCGTCCATGTTGACAGTAGCGCCGAGCGGCAGAACGAAACTGGTGGTCCGTTCCGATACCCCCGATTTCTTTTGCAGGCATTCCATGGTCAGGGGCAGGGTTGCCGATGAAGAAGCCGTGGAGAAGGCGGTCAGCATGGCTGGCGCCATCGCCCTGATATGGGCCAGCGGGCTCACACCGGCGACGTATTTCAGCAACAGTGGCATGATGATGAACATGTGCGTCAACAACGCCAGCAGTGCCGTGATGAAGAACCACAGCATCGGCATGAAGGCCGCGAAGCCGGTCGCGGCCACCGTCTTCGCCACCAGTCCGAACACCCCGTACGGGGCAAACTGCATGATCCACATGGTGATCTTCATCATGGTCTCGGACACGGCCTTCCAGAAATTCAGCAGCGTCTCCCCCTGCCCGGCCGGAATCAGGGACATGAAATAGCCGAACACCAGGCTGAAGAATATCAGGCCCAGCATCTCCCCATTGGCAGCGGCCGCGACGATATTGGTGGGAACCATGCGAATGAATATCTGCACGATATCGCCACCGCCACGACCCTCGACGCTGGCGACTGCCGAACTCACCTCGGCATTGTCCAGCGTCAGGTTGAGACGCTCTCCCACGGGCACTCCGTCCAGTATGCCGGGACTGAAGAAATTGACGAATAGCAGACCGACCAGGATGGCGATCGTGCTGCTGGCAGCATAGTACGTTATGGTTTTCAGACCTATCCGGCCCAGATCACTGCCGCCGCTGAGGCTGGCGATTCCGGTAATGATGGAGGCCGTGATCAGCGGCACGATGATCATGCGCAGCGCATTGAGGAACAGCGTTCCGACAAAGTCATACATGCTGTAGAAGGTGATGCCGAAGATGGCGGCTTCCGTTCCGGTGATGGTCCCGATTACCGCGGCAAGAACGATGGCAATGAGAATGCGCCAGTGAAGTTTGAGTTTACTCACGTGCAACTCCAATTGAGATTGAAAGGTTTTTTGTCCGGCAAGCGGGTCACTGGCAACCTGATCACCAGTCCCGTGCGCTATTCTAGTCTACTCTGCCGCACGGCTCCAAATGCGGGTGTTTTTTCGGCCGATGCCGGGCGGCTATCGGTCGGCCTGTCCACTGTTCCGGCCCGGTAAAGCATCGTAGAATGAGAGTTTCCCGGAAGCGGTCTCCCCCAAGATTAGTTCCATGCGTGCCAGCCAGTTCCTCATCGCCACGGTCAGGGAGATTCCCTCTGACGCCGAAATCATCAGCCACCAACTCATGGTGCGCGCCGGCCTGATCCGCAAACTGGCCGCCGGGATCTATAGCTGGCTACCCATGGGATTGCGGGTCCTGCGCAAGGTGGAAAACATCGTGCGCGAGGAAATGGACCGCTGCGGAGCCCAGGAAATGAGCATGCCCATGGTGCAGCCCGCCGAGCTTTGGAAGGAATCCGGGCGCTGGAAAGAGTATGGCCCGGAATTGCTGCGCCTGGAGGACCGCCACCAGCGCCCGTTCTGCCTGGGTCCGACCCACGAGGAAGTCATCACCGACCTGCTGCGTGGCGAAATCGGCAGCTACCGGCAACTGCCACAGACCTTCTACCAGATTCAGACCAAGTTTCGCGATGAAGTCCGGCCCCGTTTCGGCATCATGCGGGCGCGGGAATTCCTGATGAAAGACGCCTATTCCTTTCATCTGGATGAGGCTTCGCTGCAACGGACCTACGACCGGATGTACGCAGCCTACAGCGCCATCTTCAGCCGCCTGGGGCTGGAATTTCGTTCGGTGACCGCCGACAGCGGCGCCATCGGTGGCAAGGTGTCCCAGGAATTTCACGTGTTGGCGGATACCGGGGAGGACGCCATCGCCGTCAGTGACGCCAGCGACTACGCAGTCAATGTGGAAGTGGCCGAGGCGCTGGCGCCGGCCGGCGCGGTCGCCGCGCCGTCGCAGCCGCTGCAGGAGGTGGCCACCCCGGGCCAGCGCAGTATCGAGGCGGTCTGCAGGCAGCTCGGCATCGACGCGGACACCACCTTGAAGACCCTGATCGTCAAGGGCGCGGACCCGGCCGCGCCGCTGGTCGCCCTGCAGTTGCGTGGCGACCACGAACTCAGTCTGGTCAAAGCGGAAAAACTGGATGCGGTGGCCGCACCCCTGGAATTTGCCGACCAGGACTCCATTCGCAGTTTCGGCGGCTGCGATTTCGGCTCGCTGGGCCCGGTGGGGTTGCAGTTTCCCGTGTTCACCGACCGCGCCGCCGCGCACCTCGCCGATTTCGTCTGCGGCGCCAATCGCGATGGTTATCACCTGCGCGGAGTCAACTGGGAGCGCGATTGCCAGACCGGCCCGGTCGTCGACCTGCGCCAGGTGGTGGAAGGGGACCCCAGTCCCGATGGCCAGGGCACGCTGCAGATCAAACGCGGCATTGAAGTGGGCCACATCTTTCAGTTGGGTACCCGCTACAGCGAGGCAATGGCGGCCAAGGTCCAGGATGAGCAGGGCCGCGAACGGAGTCTGGCCATGGGCTGTTACGGCATCGGCGTCAGCCGCATCGTCGCCGCCGCCATCGAACAGAACCACGACGCCAATGGCATCGTCTGGCCCGAACCGATCGCCCCCTTCCAACTCGCCATCACCGCGGTGAACCAGCACAAGTCGACCGCCGTCAGCCGCTGCGCCGAGCAACTGTACCAGGAGCTCAGCGCGGCCGGAGTGGAGGTGTTGCTGGACGACCGCAACGAGCGTCCCGGTGTCAAGTTCGCGGATATGGAATTACTCGGTATTCCCCATCAACTGGTGGTCGGCGAGCGCAACCTGGCCCAGGGCAAGCTGGAGTACCGCAACCGCCGGCAGCCGGAGCCCCAACTGGTGGCGCAGGCCGATATCGGCAACTTCCTGCAACAGCGCCTCTCCCACGGATCCGATTGACCCGTAACATCGACCCCGTTACTTCCCTGACCGGTATATCCCGTCACTGCGCGCCATCGAAAAGTTCTTTGAAGCCGGAGGGGTCATGGCGCCCGATGACGATGGTTTCCAGGGTACCGATCCCGGTGCGTTCACCCAGCTGCGCCCGCACCGCCAGATGCACGTGCAGATTCTGGTATTCCAGCGGGTCCAGGCTATCCAGTTCCCACTGCTCGCGACCGGTTTCCAGTTCGCCCTTCCAGATGGCATGCCCCCATTGCGGGTGATTGTAGCCAATGCCCGTCATCTGCAAGCGCAGCATCGGCTGCATGCTGATGTCGTAGCGCTGGCCGCCACGGTCGGTGAGATTGAGCTGCGCCGAGGCGGCCCGCCGGGTACCGGGTTCCCAGACGATGGAGTGTTTGACCTCGGTCATCTCGATCACCCCCGCGTCCTCACCACGGGGAATGTCCCGTGGATTGTCGTACAGGGGCAGCAGACTGGCACTGAGCTGCGTGGCGTGTCCGTCGCGGTCCTCAAAGGTTCCCATCTGGGTGCTGAAAGCGCCGAAATTGATCGGGTTCCAGCACCAGTACACTCCCGGCTCGCCGGCCAGCAGGCCCGGAGCGCCACCCTGGGGTTCCCCCACCGGCCGCACTCCCCACGACTTGTCACGGGTGGCGTAGGCGCGCACCACATCCACCCGTTGTCCATCGATCCGGAAATACCCGTCCCAATAGCCCATCTGGGTAAATCGGGAGTTGTGCATGATCAGGTGACCGTCGTCATGGAGCAGGTTCTGGGGTTCTTCGTGGGGAATACTGGCGGCCGTGAACACCAGGTCGCATTCGATCCCGTGTTCATTTTCCCGCAGGCGCACCCGCACCTGGCGCATGGGCTCCAGGACCTCCACACTGAGTGGGCCGACCGTGGTTTCGGAACGCTCCCGCGGGGCTCGCCGGGAGGCGTGAAAGGAATACTGGGTGTTGCCCAGGGTGACGCTGAAATGGGCGTCCATGATCCGGCGGTTGGGATACAGCCCGAAGCCGCATTCAAACAGGTAGGTACCGTCCCCATCCATGCCGTTGAACCAGTAGCGATCATAGAAGTTGCGGTCGCTCTGCGCGGGCTGCGAGACCGGTTCCGCGGTCTGATGAATGCAGTAGTCGTCAAAGTTGGTAATCATCTCAATAAACTCCGTCCAGCTTTCGGTGATCCCAGCTCATTACCTTGTCCGGACGGACGAGAATAACGGTTTTTTTCCGGCTCATTTCCCTGGTGAACTCAGCCGCCTGCTCAGGCGTTACACCCGGTTGGTTGCGGACCACGACATCCACATGCAGGGCGTGTACAGTGTCATAATCTTCTATCAGTTCCGCTTTGCAATTGATGGATACGCCGCGCAGTTCGCTGTACTCGGTGCCATCTTCCAGTAATACCGCAATATTCGGGTTGCGCTTCAGATTGACGATTTTCTGTGATTTGGTGAAAGTTTCCAGCACGATGGCGCCCTCCTTGACGGCAAACCACATGACCGTGAGATGAGGTGTTCCATCCCCGTTGATGGTGCATACCTGAATGCTTTTCTGGGTTTCGATGAATTCCCAGATTTCCTCTTTGCTCATGGCGATCGTGTCACGGCGGCTTGGCATTGCTTTCTACTCCCGAAGTCAAAGGAACCTCTGATCGATTCCATGAGGCTGATAGCTTACCAGCACCTGGTAATCATTCCGCCCCCCCTTTGCCATTCCGGCGCAAGCGGGAATCCAGTGACTTTTCCGGTTGTCGCGGCAAGCCACTGAATGCCGGGCCAGGCCCGGCACGACGGCGGGCGCGTTGCGGTCCGGCGCCCATGCGAGCGAAAAATCCCCTGGCGGTATGAACTTTTGTAATCGACCGGCGGGGGTCGTAGCGGTTCCGCAATGGCATTGGCAACGGGCAGAGACTACCATGACCAGCCCACCCCGGCGTTCGCGCCGGGGTCGCCAACCACCACCGGCAACCGGCACGAGGCTTCGACATGGCAGACAAGACTTCCCCCACCCGGCCACTGCAGGCCAGCGCTGTGGAGCAATGGCACCTGGAGACCGATGTGGCCATCGTCGGATGTGGCGGGGCCGGTGCCTGCGCAGCGATCGAGGCTGCGGACGCGGGCGCCGAGGTCACAGTTTTCGAGGTCGCCAGTGCCGCCGGTGGCTCCACGGTCCTGTCCAGCGCGGAAATCTACCTGGGCGGCGGTGGCGGGACCCGGGTGCAGCGGGCCTGCGGTTTTGAGGACAGCACCGAGGACATGTTCACCTACATGATGATGTGCGCTGGCCCCCAGGCCGACGAGGCCAAGATTCGCAACTACTGTGAAAACAGTCTGGCCCACTTCGACTGGCTCTGCGAACTGGGGGTGCCGTTCAAGGACAGCTTCCACCAGACCCGCGCCGTCATGTGTCTGACCGACGACGGCCTGCTCTACACCGGCAGTGAAAAGGCCCATCCCTTCAGCGAGCGGGCCAAACCGGCGGCGCGTGGCCACAACCTGTACATCGAGGGGGACAACGGTGGCCCGCTGTTCATGAAGATCCTCATGGAAAATGTACAACAGCGCGAGGCCATCGCCGTGCAATACGAGGTGCGGGCGCTGACCCTGATTGTCGAGGCGGACGGTTCCGTAGTCGGCCTGGTGGTGCGCAGGGACCGGCAGCAACTGAATGTGCGGGCACGCAGGGGCGTGATTCTGTGTGCCGGCGGCTTTGTCATGAATCGGGAGATGCTCCGCAAGTATGCGCCCAAGCTCTGCCGGGGCAATAACGAGGTCGGCAATCCGGGCGATACCGGCAGTGGCATCCTGATGGGTATGGGGGTGGGTGGGGCGGCCATCAACATGCACGAGGGTTTCATCAGCCTGCCGTACTACCCACCGGCCTCCATCACCTCCGGCATCCTGATCAACGACAAGGCCCAGCGCCTGATCAACGAAGACGTCTACCACGCCCGGCTGGGCAATGCGATTCTGGAAACTGCCGGCGAGCGTTTTTATTTCATCGTTACCGTAGACCAGTACGGGGATTACGAGCAGATGAATTTCATGGCGGCAGAGGTCTGTGGCACCGGTACCACGGTGCAGGAACTGGAAGCGGAGCTGGCGCTGCCGGAGGGGGCGCTGCAACACACGGTGGCGTACTACAACCGGATGGTGGCAGCGGGTGAGGATTGGCTGTTCCACAAGCAGCCGGAATGGCTGCAGCCCCTGGAGCCCCCCCTGGTGGCGCTGGACGTGACACCGGGCCGCGGTTCCTTTTGGCCCTATTTCACCCTGGGTGGCCTGGACACCCTCCCCAGCGGGGAAGTGCTGAGTGCCGACGGCCGGCAGATTCCCGGGCTCTACGCGGCCGGCAGAACCGCATGCGGCGTGGTGCGCCGCGCCGAGGGCTATGCCAGCGGCATGTCGGTGGGCGACGCCACCTTCTCCGGCCGCATGGCGGGCATCGCGGCAGCCAGGAGTCTGCGCCGTGGAAAATAATCCTGTTGCGAACGCGGCACATCCTCACGACGGATTTTTCTACGGCGCAGACTCCTAGAAACGGTAGCCCAGGGTGACCCCGAAGGTGCGTGGTTCCAGCAACTGGTAGGAGCGGAACAGTCCCACTGCCGAGTCCTGCAGACGCTGGCCGGTCCAGTGCTCGTCGTCGTTGATGTTGCGAACCCAGCCCTCGGCGTACCAGGATTCATCCGCCGCGGTGAGCATCACCGTGGCGTTCCATACGTCCCAGCTCTCCAGCAGATCATCCTCGGTATTGAAGATGCGGGTGTAGAACTCGTCCTGATAGTAGTAACTGGTGGACAGGTCCAGGCGCATTCCGCCGGCCAGGTACCAGCCGTAGCTGACCGCCAGATACGACGTGAATTGCGGAGCGCCCGGCAACTCTCCGCCCTCGATGTTGACCGGAATGCCCTGGCAGTTGCAGCTCAGTACCCGATTGGTGTTGTTCAGCGGCCCGTTGACAACACCCTCGGTAGTCCCCATCTGGTTGGGGTCTCCGGGGTCGAAGGTCAGCAGGTCGCCCAGTTCGGTATCCAGCCAGGACAGGTTCAGCACCACGTTCCAGTGTTCATCCGGCGCCCAGATGAACTCCCCCTCGAGGCCCTGGATATCGGCGTCGGTATTCTCGTTGATCGAGGTCTGGCTGACGATCTTGGAAATCTGCAGGTCTTCGTAGTCGTACCAGAACAAGGTCACGTTGGCTTGCAGGGTGTTGTCAAACAGGCGGGTCTTGGCACCGAGTTCGATCGAGTTGATGAACTCGGGCTCGAAGCCCGCCAGGTTGGGATCGCCGCCCTGTTCGGGGTCGAGCAGCTCGGATTCCGCGTCGAGCGGGTTGAAACCACCGCCCTTGTAGCTGCGAGCCACGGTGGCGTGCAGCAGGGTCTCGTCGTTCCAGCGGTAATTGATGTTGACCCTGCCGGTGCTCTCCTGCCAGTCATCCTTGAAGTTGTCGTACCCGCCGCCCGGCGCGTTCGGGTTGGCCAGACCGGTCAGGTAGATGGTGCGCTGGGTGGAGTCCTTGGATTCGTCGGTGTAACGCAGACCAAGGGTCAGACTGGTGCGCTCGTTGATGTCGTAATAGAGTTCGCCGAACAGGGCCCAGGTATCGAGCTTGTACGGGCTGGTGTCGTTGTCGTAGAGTCGCTGGTTCTCGGGAACGCCCAAGGTTTGACCGAACAGCGAAAGCGCGGAGGAGTAGACGTAGTAGTGCGTCTCCGTCTCGTACTCCAGGTAGAAGGCGCCGAGCAGGAAATTCAGGTCGCCGGCAAAGTCGGAGGCCAGCCGAAACTCCTGGCTGTACTGTTCAGGTTCCGAGGTCGAACGGTCATTCTGTTCCAGGTAGTTGACCGTGGACGGACCGTCCGGGCCCCGTTGGTAGGTGGTGCTGAGCGGCCAGATTTCCAGGTTGACGGTGGAGTCGTAATCGTTGCGGGCATCCAGTGAGGCTTCGTGGTAGCCGCTCAGGGAGGTGAAGCTCAGATCGCCGAAATCGTGGTTGATCTCCAGGGTGACGGTTGTCTCATCGGTCTCGTAGACGGGGGTGTAGTCAAAATTGACCTTGCGCGGGTCCTCGGGGGCCAGGGAGCGGGCAGAGTCATTCGCCGGAAACTGGGTACCGGTGACCAGGCCCACCACCGAGGTCAGGTAGCCGCCCACAGTGCTGCCGGTGTGCGGCAGACCGATGGGTTTTCCGCGGTTGGGCAGGCAGCCGAGGATGCCTGCCGGATCGGTGGCGCAGTAGCTGCCGGAGCTCCTCATGCGGTCGCTGTCCTCATCGAAATAGTTGATGACCAGGGTCGCATCGGTGCTGTCGCCGAAATTGAAAGACGTCGACGAGCGCAACGCGTACATGTCGCGGCCGTCGATTTCATCGCCGTTGAATACGTTGTCCACAAAGCCGTCGCGCCGGGTGTAGAACAGGGAAAAGCGCTGCCATACGGTATCGCTGAGGGGAATGTTCAGCGCCGCGCGGGTGCGCAGGTAGTCGTAGTCGCCGTAGGTCGCATCGATGAAGCCACCGAATTCCTGTTCCGGCTTCCTGGTAATCACGTTGATCACCCCGCCGGTGGTGTTGCGCCCGTACAGGGTGCCTTGCGGGCCGCGCAAGACTTCCACCCGCTCGGTGTCGAAATACTCGGTCTCGAATATGCGGCTGTTGCTGAGGTAGACACCGTTCATGTGAACCCCGGTGCCGGGGTCGGCAGAGGAGCCGACGGCAAGCTGGCCGACGCCGCGGATACTGATCGCAGCGGTGGTAAAAAAGTCCCTGGTCATCAACATGTTGGGCACCGCCATCTGGATGTCCATGTTGTTGTTGATCAACCCCCGCTCCAGGTCGTCCTGACTGAAGGCGGTGACCGAGACGGCGGTATCCTGCAGCGTGGTTTCCCGCTTTTCCGCCGTTACGATCACTTCTTCGAGAATCCCCTGGGCGCTGACCCACTGCGCGTTCATGAATCCGGCGCAGAGGGCGCATATTGCGGCTGTCCAGCGCGCATTCTTTTGCAATCTGTTCACGATAGCTCCCCCGGTTGACACAGTCCCTGACTGCATGCAACGAGTGTAGCGCCCCGTTTTCGCAGGTGGCAAGCAAACTGCCCGGTAATAGTGGTATTCCCCAGGCCGGGGACAATGCGCAATCGTTGCCGGCAGACCCGCGGCCCGGCAATGGCCCGAAACGGGCAAATTGAGTACACTTGCCGCCGCAAAAAAACGGTCCAGACCCTTTCCCCCGCGCGGGTGCGTCCATGTCCCAATACGTATACACGATGAATCGCGTCGGCAAGACGGTGCCGCCCAAACGCCAGATCCTGGAAGATATTTCCCTGTCCTTCTTCCCGGGGGCCAAGATCGGGGTGCTGGGCCTCAACGGCGCCGGCAAGTCCACCCTGCTGCGCATCATGGCCGGGCTGGAGACCGAAATCAGCGGTGAGGCGCGACCGCAGCCGGGCATCCGCGTCGGGTACCTGCCCCAGGAACCGCTGCTGGACCCCGATCGCGATGTGCGCGGCAATGTGGAACAGGGCGTGGGGGATGCGCTCGAGGCACTGGCCGAGTTGGACCGGGTCTATGCCGCCTACGCCGAGCCCGACGCGGACTTCGAGGACCTGGCCAAGCGTCAGGCGCACTGGGAAGGCATTGCCCAGGCCACCGACGCCCACCATCTGGAGCAGCGCCTGGAAGTGGCGGCGGATGCCCTGCGGCTACCCCCCTGGGAGTCGCCGGTGGACAAGCTGTCCGGCGGCGAACGGCGCCGGATCGCCCTCTGTCGGCTGCTGCTGAGCAACCCGGACCTGCTGCTGCTGGACGAGCCCACCAACCACCTGGACGCGGAAAGTGTGGCGTGGCTGGAGCGCTTTCTGCTGGATTTCCCGGGCACCGTGGTAGCCGTCACTCACGACCGCTATTTTCTCGACAATGCCGCGGGCTGGATTCTGGAACTGGATCGGGGCCGAGGCATTCCCTACCAGGGCAACTACACGGCGTGGCTGGAGGCCAAACAGCAGCGCCTGGCCCAGGAACAGCGCCAACAGGAGTCCCACCGGCAGGCCCTGCGCGCGGAACTCGAGTGGGTGCGGGCCAACCCCAGGGGCCGCCAGGCCAAGAGCAAGGCGCGTCTGCAGCGCTTCGAGGAATTGCAGTCCCGGCAGTTCCAGACCCGCAATGAAACCAACGAGATCTACATCCCGCCGGGCCCGCGCCTGGGCGACCTGGTAATCGAAGTCGATGACATCAGCAAGAGCTACGCTGGGCGGACCCTGTTTGAAGAATTGAGTTTTGCCGTGCCCAAGGGCGCCATGGTCGGCGTCATCGGTGCCAATGGCATGGGCAAGACCACCCTGTTCAGGATTCTCACCGGTGCCGAACAGGCCGATGACGGCAGCGTGCGGTTGGGCGATACGGTGCGCCTGGCCTACGTCGACCAAAGCCGGGACGAACTGGATGGCTCGCGCACCGTATGGGAGGAAATTTCCGACCAGCAGGACCTCATCCAGGTCGGCAACTACCAGTTGAACTCCCGCGCCTATGTCAGCCGTTTCAACTTCCGCGGGGCGGACCAGCAAAAACATGTCAGGGACCTGTCCGGTGGCGAGCGCAACCGACTGCACCTGGCCAAGTTGCTGAAACGGGGCGCCAATGTGCTGTTGCTGGACGAGCCCACCAACGACCTCGATGTCGAAACCCTGCGAGCCCTGGAGCAGGCGCTGCTGGCCTTCCCCGGTTGTGCCCTGGTGATTTCTCACGACCGCTGGTTTCTGGACCGCATCGCCACCCACATCCTGGCCTTTGAGGACGAGGGCGCAGTGGTCTTCCACGAGGGCAATTACACCGATTATCTGGCCGACCGCCAGCGCCGCCTGGGTGATGAGGCCAACCGGCCACGGCGCAGAAAATACCGCAAGCTGAAATAGCCCACGACTGCCGGCGGGGCACCGATTCCACTCAGAAGTCGAGGGCTTCGTGGAGGCGGCTGACGCCGGTGACCTGCATTCCCGCAATGGCTTGCTTGGGCAGGTTGGCGCGGGGCACGATGGCACGGCAAAAGCCGTGCTTGGCGGCTTCCTGCAGGCGCTCCTGACCACCCGGAACCGGGCGGATTTCCCCGGACAGGCCCACTTCCCCGAAGACCACCAGGTCCGCCGGCAGGGCGCGGTCGCGGAAGCTGGAAACGATGGCCAGCAGCAGTGCCAGGTCGGCACTGGTTTCCAGAACTTTCACGCCCCCCACCACATTGGCAAAGACATCCTGGTCTCCCACTTGCAGGCCGCCGTGGCGGTGCAGCACCGCCAGCAGCATATTCAGGCGATTGGCTTCCACCCCCACCGCCACCCGCCGCGGATTGTGCAACTGGCTGTCGTCCACCAGCGCCTGGATTTCCACCAGCAGGGGGCGGCTTCCCTCCCACACCGCCATCACTGCACTGCCGGCGGCGGGTGCTTCGGCCCGATTGAGAAAGATGGCGGAGGGATTCCTGACTTCCTTCAGCCCCTGTTCGGTCATGGCGAAGACGCCCAGTTCGTTCACTGCGCCAAACCGGTTTTTCTGGCCGCGCAGGGTACGAAAGCGGGAGTCCGCGGTATCTTCCAGCAGGATGGAGCAGTCGATCATGTGTTCCAGCACTTTGGGCCCGGCCAGCGAGCCGTCCTTGGTGACGTGCCCCACCAGAAACAGTACCGAATCGGTCAGCTTGGCATAGCGCAGCAGCACCGCCGCGCATTGCCGCACCTGGGAAACGGAGCCCGCCGCCGCGGTCAGTTCCTCGCTGTGTACCACCTGTATGGAGTCCACCACCAGCACTTGCGGTGCGTGCTTTTGCGCGGCGGCGACGATGGCCTCCAGGCTGGTTTCCGAGAGCAGGCGCAGTTGTTCCATGGGCAGACCCAGGCGCCTGGCGCGCATCGCCACCTGCTGCAGGGATTCCTCGCCGGTGACGTAGAGTGCATCCCGGCTGCGGGCCAGGTGACAGAGGGTCTGCAACAACAGCGTGCTCTTGCCGGCCCCGGGGTTGCCGCCGATCAGTATGGTCGAACCCGGTACCAGGCCCCCGCCCAGCACCCGGTCGAATTCCCCCGCGCCGGCGCTGAAACGGGGCAGGCTGCGCAGGTCGATATCCGCCAGCGCGGTGGCCTCGGCCGCCGCCCGGGGCTGCCCCGCCGGCAGCGCCCCGGGACGGAATTCCACCACCGCGTTCCAGGCCCCGCAATCCGCGCACTGGCCCTGCCACTTGGCGTGTTCCGAGCCGCATTCGTTGCAGACCCAGGCCGTCCTGTTTTTGCCTTTGGCCATGGCTCGCTCTCTCGTTCCCATTCTCCTTGCAGGGCTGCCATTATCCCCGCATCGGAAGCGAATGCCACGCGTTGGCACGCTCCGCTGCCGCCACCGCGCGGCGTTTGCAAAAATCATTTGGCAGCACGCGCTGCCGGGCATAGAATCATCATAGCAGCACAGAGGGTAGGACATGTCCCGCTTCTTTCCGGAACGGCAATTGTTTTTTTCGCCGCAACTGGCTGCGTCCATAGGTCTGGAAGAATCGATTCTCCTGCAATACCTCAACGAACTGTTCACTCACCGCGAGGCGCAATCGGTTCGGGGCCTGGACTGGCTTTCGGTGGAACGGCAGTGGCTGGCCGACAACCTGCCCTTCTGGCGGGAGGGCGAACTGCTGCGCATCACCCGCAGTCTCGCCGACAAGGGCCTGATCGTTCTGGATTCCGCTCCACAGCGGGAGTCGGAATATTTGGTCTTTGCCCTCAACGAACCCCGCCGCGCCCCACCGGTCACGCAGACACCGGCCGCCAACGAGCACGGCCAGGCCATTGACCCCCACTGGTCACCCGCTGCGGACCTGTTGCAGTCACTGAATCTGAACCACGGTATTCCCTCGGCCTTTGCCCTGCAGCAGGTGGAGGAGTTTGTCCATTACTGGCGCGACCGCGGCGACTGCGAAATCGCCTGGGAAAACAAGTTCCGCCAATGGGTGCTGAGCCGCTGGCGCCGCCGCGAACAGGCGGCGGGGGAACTGCAGTTCCTGCCCGACGGCGGCGCCGGACCGGCAATCCACGCGGCCGCCGCGCCGCCCACACCGATCCCCGACGACTGGCGTCCCAGCCAGGAGGCCATGGACATCATGCTGAGGGTAGATACCGATCCGCAGTTTATTGAAGATGCCATTCCCGAGTTCCTGCTCTACTGGCGGGAGCGGGGAGAGACCACCAAAACCCTGAACTCCAAATTCGTCAGCCACATCCGCCGCCAATGGGCAATCTACCGGCACAAGCTGAGCGCCGCGGCCGAGCCCTTTTGTATCGACCAACACTGGCAACCCGACGCGGCCGTCTACGACATCCTGCGCATGGCGGAAATCGACCTGGATTACGCGGCAACGCTGTTGCCGGAGTTCGTACTCTACTGGCGCAAGCAGAATCAACTGCACCGCGACTGGGACAACAAGTTCCTGCGCTGGGTGAAGCGCCAGTGGGCAGAGATTCACACCCTACCGAGGGACGGCGAAAATGCACAGCAGCAAGGAACTCCTGGCAGGCGCAGTACGCGGGCTAGAAGCCTCGCGGAAGACCTCAGCGACGTCCTCTGAGCCGGGGGGCGGCGCGCTTGCCGCCGGCGGCGCTGGCCCGCGCCCGGAAGCGGGCCCGGTGGCGCCTGGCAGGCCGGATGACGACGCCATCAACCAGGTGTTCGCGCTGTTTCGGCTCAACTACCACAACCAGTACTACAAGGCGTACCCGGATGATGGGCCACTGCTACAGGTGAAGAGGCTGTGGAAGAAGGCGCTGGCAAGCTACTCGCCGCAACACATTCAGGACGCCGCCGACGAGGTCATAAAAACCAGCGAATACCTGCCGACACTCAACTTTATGCTGCAATGTTGCGAGCGCCGTCTGGGCCGGCTGGGCCTGCCGGACGCGCGCACTGCCTACCTGGAAGCCTGCCGCGCCGGGAGCCCCAAATCCGCCCAGCGCTGGAGTCACCCGGCGGTCTACCTGGCCGGACGCGACAGCGACTGGTTCGTGCTCGCCAACAATCCGGAAAAAATCACCTGGCCGCTGTTTCGCGAGCGCTACCGCGACTACTGCACCGAGGTGATGGCCGGGAAAAAACTGGAGATACCCGCTCCGGAGGCCCTGCCGGAGCCCACTTCCCAACCGGTTTCAAAATCCGAAGCGCGGGCGTACCTGGCCGAACTGAAGCAAATTCTGGCCGGATGATCGACCGTCGTCAGCCCGCGGCAGCCTCCGGCGCCAGGTTGTCGAAACGGGTGTACTTGCCGTTAAAGGCCAGTCTTTTTTTGCCGGTGGGGCCGTTGCGCTGCTTGCCGAAAATGATTTCCGCCACACCCTTTTCGGGGCTGTCTTCGTTGTAGAACTCCTCGCGGTAGATGAACATGATGACGTCGGCGTCCTGTTCGATGGCTCCGGAATCGCGCAGGTCCGAATTTACGGGCCTGCGGTCGACCCGCTGCTCCAGGGCGCGGTTGAGTTGCGCCACGGCCAGCACCGGACAGTCGAATTCCTTGGCGATCGCCTTCAGATTGCGCGAGATTTCGGAGATTTCGGCAACGCGTCCCTCGCTGTTGCCCGATACCCGCATCAACTGCAGATAATCCACCATGATCAGGCCCAGTTCACCGTGCTCGCGCACCAGTCGCCGCGCCCGGCTGCGGACTTCGGTGGGATTCAGTGCCGCGGTATCGTCGATATAGAGCCGCCCGTCCTTCAACCTTTCCATTGCGGTGCTCAACCTGGCCCAGTCGTCGTGGTCCAGTTGACCGCTGCGAATGCGGGTCTGGTCGATGCGGCCCACCGAAGCCAGCAGGCGCAGGATCAACTGGGTGGCGGACATCTCCATGCTGAATACCAGCACGGTTTTTCCCATCTGCAATACCGCGTGCTCCACCAGGTTCATGGCCAGGCTGGTTTTGCCCATGCCCGGCCGCCCCGCCACCACAATCATGTCGGCGCGCTGCAGACCCGAAGTCATGCGGTCCAGTTCCAGAAAGCCGGTACTCAAACCGGTGATTTCCGAATCGGATTCGCTCAACTCCGCGATGTGCTCCACCACCTCGTTCAGCAGCGGCTCGACCGGTTGCGGCCCCCCCACTTTGGGCACCCGCTCGGAAACCGCCATGATCCTGCGTTCGGCTTCGTCAATCAGCTCCGCGGATTCCCGGCCCTGGGGATTGAAGCCACTGTCGGCGATATCCTGGGCGGTCTGTATCAGGTTGCGCAAGGTCGCCCGTTCTCTCACCACATTGGCATAGGCGCGAATGTTGGATGCGCTGGGAGTGTTCTGCTCGAGTTCGTAGAGATAGGCCATGCCCCCGGCCTCCTCCAGTACTCCCTCCTGATTGAGTGATTCACCCAGGGTGACCACATCCACCGGCCCACCGGCCTCCGCCAGCCTGGCGATCTGCACAAAGATCAGACGGTGGTCGCGGCGATAGAAGTTGTCGGTGACAACCTGTTCAGAGACCGTGTCCCAGGCCGCGTTGTTGAGTATCAGTCCACCCAGCACTGCCTGCTCCGCCTCGATGGAGTGCGGCGGAAGCCTGAGATTCAATAGTTCCGGGTCTTCGCCAAAAGACTCGCCGGGGTAGTTTTGTTCGGCCATCGTGGTCCTGGCTACTGTTCGGTCACACTTCTCCCTGGCTACTTAACCACAAGTGGTCATGCAGTGGCTACACCCTCCCGCCACCATCATTCGGCCACCACCGCCACGGAGACGACGGCGTCGACGTTGCCATGCAGGTGAACGGCGATTTCGTACTCGCCGATTTTGCGCAGCGACCCATCGGGCATGCGCAGTTCCGACTTGCCCAACTCGACGCCCGCGGCAGTGACGGCTTCGGCAATGTCGCGGGTGGTGACTGAGCCAAACAGCTTGCCTTCCTCGCCGGCCTTGGCCGCGATGGAAATCTGGCCCAGTTCCCCGAGCCGCTCGGCACGCGCCTCGGCGGCAGCCTGCGTCGCCGCGGCATTGGCCTCCAGTTCGGCGCGGCGCGATTCGTATTCGGCCATGTTCGCCGCATTCGCCGGCACCGCCTTGCCCTGGGGAATCAGGTAGTTGCGGCCGTAACCCGGCTTGACCGTGACCCGGTCACCGAGATCACCCAGCTTGCCGATTTTTTCCAGTAATATGACGTCCATCCTGTGTTTCCTCTTCCTCGGCGGGAATTCCCCGCAATTGAACCGTTATTGAATTTGCCTGCCTTTGCCGCCACCCCGCCAGCGGCCGCGCAAATCGAACAGACTGTCCGCGATGGCGATGCCGATCACTACCAGTTTGACCAGGTCCAACAGCAGCCACAGCAGGTAGAACAGGCCGAGCCAGCCGGTGCCCAGCCCGCGCCGGGCCGCGTGGGCGTGAATGTAGCCCAGGCCGGCAATACTCAGGGGCAGGGCGAACAGCACCGCCCAGGGACGGTATTCGATACCCACAAAACTCAGCCCCAGCAGTATTGACAGCAGCGCAATGGCCAGTGGGGCCGCCAGCCGCAGTCCGTGCAACTCCTCGCGAAATCCGCCCGGGTTGTACAGCGCGGACTGCCAGTAGCGCGCCAGCAACAGGCACATCACGCAACTCAGGGCGTTCATGAAGCCCAGGGTCCCGGCAATGGTGGATAATTCCGGCACCTGCAACTGCCCCTCCGGCAGCCGGGCCTGCAAATCTTCAAACAGTCTGCCCAGCAGCTCCGCATAACGTTCGAGCAGGGCCTCGCCGAACCACAGTAGCGTAAAGCCCGTGCCGAGCCCCACTGCGACGGCCGTCAGCAGGGTCAGTTGCCAGGATACGGCCCAACGCAGGACCAGCGCCAGCACACCGGTGCCGACCAGCATGTTCAGTGGACCCACATCGCCCGTGCGGGTCAGCATGAAGGCAGCCGGCAGCACTGCCAGGGCCAGCAGCAGGCCGCCTTCGGCAGGCCCCCGGCGCAGGGTGACCAATGCGACCACCGCCGCGCTGACCCAGGTCAGCAGCATCAGGCTGGCGCCCACCAGCGCTACCCACAGGGCCTGCAGGCGGCCCCGCATCACATATTGGGCTACGACCTTCATGAACGCACCGCGGCGGTGGGTTCCGTGCGCCTATTTGTGTGCGTCCGTGTACGGCAACAGCGCCAGGAAGCGAGCCCGCTTGACCGCGGTGGCCAACTGACGCTGGTATTTGGATTTGGTCCCGGTGATGCGGCTGGGAATGATCTTGCCGGTTTCCGAAACGTATTGCTTGAGCGTTTCGAGATCCTTGTAATCGATCTCGGTAACGCCTTCAGCAGTGAATTTGCAATACTTGCGACGGCGAAAAAAACGTGCCATGGCTGCTATCCTCTCGAGGGGTTATCGTCATCGGCGCCGCTGTCCGGCGTCGCTTCCTGGTCTGGGGCTGCCGGCGTTTCGTCTGCCGCGGGTTCGGCTTCCAGGGGTTCGGTTGCTGCGGGTTCGGCTTCCAGGGGTTCGGCTTCCTCGACTTCGGCTTCCGCGACGGGCGCTTCGGCCGGCTCGGCGTCGGGCGATTCAACTGCCTCGGTCTCGGCTTCCGCACGCTGCTCCCCGGCGGTCTCTGCTGCCTTCTTAGCTTCGTACCGGTTCTTGCGTTCGCGCTGTTCCTTTTCCTGTTTCATGATCAGTGACTCTTCAGTCACCGCCTGGTCGCGGCGGATGACCAGGTTGCGGATCACCGCATCATTGAAGCGGAAGCTGGTGGATAACTCTTCCATGCCCACGTCGCTGATTTCCACGTTCATGAGGATGTAGTGGGCCTTGTGAATCTTGTTGATGGGGTAGGCCAACTGGCGGCGACCCCAGTCTTCCAGGCGGTGGACTTTGCCGCCGTCCCTGCCGATGGCGCTGGTGTAGCGTTCAATCATGCCGGGGACCTGTTCGGACTGGTTCGGATGAACCAGGAATACGATTTCGTAATGTCGCATACGGTGCTCCTTACGGGGTTCGCTGCCCTCTCGGTGCAGCAAGGAGAGACGGCCATGGGGCCGCGGGAAATTTGCAGGTGTGGATACTACTGATTCGCACAGTCCGGCACAAGGCCGCAATTTATTCGGTCTGGCGGTCTTCTTTCGGGGCACGCCCGGCGAACTCGATGAACCAGTCCAGGCTGTCCGGATTGGCCATGGTATCCCGGTTCGCGACTTTGTCGGGGGCTTGGCCGAGCAATATTTTCTTGATCGGGACTTCCAGCTTCTTCCCGGACAGGGTGCGGGGTACCTCTTCGACCTGAAAGATGTCGTTGGGGACAAAGCGCGCCGAAACCGATTTGCGAATGGTCTGAACGATGCTGTGCTCGAGTGCCGCATCGAGCGTTTGTCCCTCCGGCAATACCACAAACAGCGGCATGTAGCTGTCGCGCCCCAGAAATTCCAGGTCGACTACCAGGCTGTCCAGTACTTGCGGTAGCGCTTCGACGGCCCGGTAGATCTCTGCCGTGCCGAGGCGGACGCCGAACCGATTGATGGTGGCATCGGAACGCCCGTAGATCACACTTCTGCCTTCCGCCGTAATCCTGATCCAGTCGCCGTGGCGCCAGATTCCCGGCCAGGTATCAAAATAGCTGTCGTGGTAGCGGCTGCCGTCGTCGTCATTCCACAGGTAGAGTGGCATCGAAGGTAGCGGTTGCAGGCAAACCAGTTCTCCCACCGCATCCACCAGGCCCTCGCCCTGTTCGTCAAAGGCGTGAATATCGGCACCCAGAAAGACACACTGCATTTCACCGCTGTACACCGGCAACAGGACACAGCCGCCGACGAAGGCGCCACTGAAATCGGTGCCACCGGAGAGCGGAGTGAGCCACAGGTCCGGCCCCAGTTCCCGGTACAGCCACTCGTAGCCATCTTCCGACAGCGGCGAGCCCGTGGAACCGATGGTGTGCAAATGCGAAAGATCGGCGATGGCCCGCGGTGTGATGTCCGCTTTCATGCAGTTGGTGAAAAATGCGGCGCCGTTGCCGAAGATGGTCACTTTGGCTTCGCTGACAAAGCGCCACAGTGTGCCCCAGTCCGGGGTGGACGGGCTGCCGTCATAGATTGCGATGCTGGCCCCGGCCGCCAGCGCGGCGAGCTGGACATTCCACATGATCCAGCCGGTACTGGTGTACCAGCTGAAGATATCCCCCACTCCGGCGTTCAGATGCAGGCCTATGGAGCGAACGAATTCCAGGGTGATGCCGCCGTGGCCGTGCACGATGGGCTTGGGCAAACCGGTGGTTCCCGAGGAATACACGATCCACAGGGGGTGGTCAAAGGGCAGCGGTTCGACCACCAGCTCGGCGGGCCGGTCGATGATGTCTTGCCAGCGGGTCACCGGTTGCCGTGCCGACACGGGTGTGGCCCCAGCGGAGGGCAACTGAACAATTGCCTCGATGCTGGGCAGCTCGGCGGCGAGTCTGGCTACCACCTCGGCCTTGTCCACTGCCTTGCCGGCGTGCTGACAACTGGTTACCGCAATCAGCACCAGCGGTTCAATCTGTGCGAAGCGGTCCAGTATCGAGCGCACTCCCATCTCCGGTGCGCATACCGACCAGATGGCGCCGAGGCTGGCGACCGCGAGAAAGGTACTGATCGTCTCCGGGGCGTTGGGCGCGTAGACGGCAACCCGGTCTCCCCGTTTCACCCCGGCTCGGCGCAGGTGGGCAGCCACCGCACCGGCCTGGGCGCGGAGTTCAGCCCAGGACAGACTATCCAGGGCCGCCGTTTCCGAGGCAAACCAGATAGCGGGACGCTCGCCGGTCTCGTGGCGCAGGATCTGGTCGACAAAATTCAGTTCACTGTCGACAAACCACTGGGCCCCCGGCATTTCCCGCCGGCCCAGCAGCCGGGTGCAGGGGCGGTGGAATCTGATTTCGAAATAGTCTGCAATGCTGGCCCAGAAGGCTTCGATGTCGTCTACCGACCATCGCCACAAGGCCTGGTAATCGGCAAATGCGAGACCCCGTTCCCGCGCCAGCCAATCCATGTACAGGCGCATCCGGCTGTTCTGGATGCGCTCGGCGCCGGGAGTCCACAGCAGTCGCGAAGATGGTGTGTTCATTGCGGTGCAGCCATTCAGCACTCGATGGGGGTATCCTGCCGGTTGCCCCATTCCCCCCACGACCCGTGATAGCCCTTCACCGACGGATAGCCGAGAATTTTCATCACCAGCCAACTGAGTGAGGAGCGGTGATGGCTCTGGCAATGGGTAACGATGTCCTTGTCGGCGCCCAGACCCAACTGTTGCAGGCGTGGCCGCAACCGTTCCGGATCAACCAGTCGGGAGTCGCGGTCGTGATCGATCAACTCCAGCCAGTCGATGTTGACGGCACCGGGAATGTGGCCGGCCCGGGCCGAACCCGACCGTTCCCCCCGGTATTCCGCCGCCGAGCGGGCATCCCATATGCCCAGCCCGGGATCGTCCAGGCGCGGCAGAATGTCCTCTATTTCGGCAATATCCCGGCGCTGGATGGTGGCCGTATACTGGCTGGGCCGCGGCTGGTTGACGGTCGTCTCCAACTCGAAACCGGCGCCGCGCCAGGCCCTGATACCGCCGTTGAGGTAACGGTAATGGCGGTGGCCCAGCACCTCCAGCGTCCACAGCAGGCGTGCGGCCCAGCCGCCGCCCTCGTCGTCGTAGGCGATCACCTGGGTTGCCGGGGTCAGGCCCAGTTGGCAAAACAGCCGTTCCAGGTGCAGGCGGTCGGGAAGCTTGCCGGGCGCCGGCGCCACCCCGCACAGCAAAGCACCCGGCGGCAGGTGCAGCGCACCGGGAATGTGGCCGTGGTGGTAATTCTGCGGACTGGAGACGTCCACCAGCAGCGCCGGCGGCTGCCCCCGGCAAGCCTGGAATTCTTCGATCTCCAACAGCAGCGGCAGTGCGGACATGGTCTCGCCCTTGCAGAAAGGGGCCACAGTGTATCTTTTTTTTGCTCCTGGTTGGGAACCTACCCACCTGTCGCACCAACCTTCCGCTGCGCTACCCGGGCGCTGCCCGTGCGGCGTTGGTGCCTGCCGCCAGGCGTTTGCTACACTGTGCCGGCTGTCGGCAGCAGCCAGGGGCAGCGGAGCAGGGAGGGGTGTGGTGTGATTTCCTTCGACGTGACAATGCGCAGGTGGGTTGGCCAATGTCCAGCAAGCACAATCTGATCTGGGTCGATATGGAAATGACCGGCCTCGACCCGGAGCGGGATGTGGTGATCGAAATCGCCACCATCGTCACCGACGGCGAATTGCGCACCTTGGCAGAGGGCCCGGTGATTGCGCTGCACCAGTCGGAGCAGCGGCTGGCGGCGATGGACGAATGGAATACCCGTCACCACAACGAGTCCGGCCTGGTGCAGCGGGTTCTCGACAGCAGCGACGACGAGCTGTCCGCCACGCGCAGGACCATCGAATTTCTGCGCGAGCTGGTGCCCGCTGGGATTTCGCCCATGTGCGGCAACAGCATCTGTCAGGATCGGCGTTTCATGGCCCGGCACATGCCGGAACTCGAGGCCTACTTCCACTACCGCAATCTCGATGTGTCGACCATCAAGATACTGATGCAGCGTTGGCGCGCCGACCTGGTGGAGGGCTTCAGCAAACGCAGTACCCATCGCGCCCTCGACGACATTCGCGAGTCCATCGAAGAACTGCGCTACTACCGGACCGTTTTCTTCAGGTAGCGGGGGCCGTCGCGGCGCCGTGGCGTCGCAGTGCCCAATGCACGTGTTCGCGCACCAGCGCCGAGGGGTGCTCGGCCCGTGCGCGCAGGGCCGGGACCACGGCCTCGCTGCTGCCGGCGTTGCCCAGGGCAATGGCCAGGTTGCGCAGCCAGCGCTCGTAGCCGATGCGGCGAATGGCGGAGCCCTCGGTTTTTTGCAGAAATTCCGCTTCTTCCCAGCCGAACAGGTCCACCAGGTCGGCGTCTTCCAGTTGGTGGCGAGGCCTGAAATCCGGTTCCGCACTGACGCGGGCGAATTTGTTCCAGGGGCAGACCAGTTGACAGTCGTCACAGCCGAAGATGCGGTTGCCCATCAGCGGCCGAAGTTCCTCGTCGATGGAGCCGAAGTGTTCGATGGTCAGGTAGGAGATGCAGCGCCGGGCATCCAGTTGGTAGGGCCCCACAAAGGCCCTGGTGGGGCAGATGTCCAGGCAGGCGCGACAGCTTCCGCACCGGTTTGGCTGCTCCGGCGGGTCCACCGGCAGCGGCACGTCGGTGTAAATTTCACCGAGGAAAAACCAGGACCCCGCCTGCGGGTTGATCAACATGGTGTTCTTTGCTATCCACCCCAGTCCGGCCCGTTCGGCAATGGCCCGTTCCAGCACCGGGGCGCTGTCGACAAAGGCGCGATAATTGCCGCCTGTCTCTGCCTGTATGCGCCGGGCCAGTCGTGCCAGCCGCTTGCGCAGCAGGCGGTGATAATCGCGGCCCAGGCTGTAGCGGGAGATATAGGCCCGCTCCGGTTGCTCCAGCAGCGTCAGTGGCCGGGTGTCATCCTGCCAGTAGTCCATGCGCAGCGACAGCACCCGCAGGGTTCCCGGAACCAGTTGCTCGGGGTGGCTGCGGCGCGTGCCGTGTCGGCTCATGTAGGCCATGTCGCCGTGGTAGCCGGCTGCCAGCCAGCGTTGCAGGTAGCGCGGGTGCTGGCCCAGGTCCACATCGGCAATACCGAGTTGCTGAAAACCGAGTTCGCTGGCCCATTCGCGTAGGAGCGGCAGCAGTTCCGAGTGTTGCAGGCAGTCTGACATGGGTATAATTCTACTCCATGCATCTCTATACGGCAGCGCAAACCCGGGAGCTGGACCGCCTCGCCATCGAAGAGCAGGGCATCCCGGGAATCCGCCTGATGCGCCGCGCCGGTCAGGCCGCCTTCAATGCGCTGCTGGAACACTGGCCCCAACCCGAACCGGTGCACGTATTCTGTGGTACCGGTAACAACGCCGGAGACGGCTATATCGTGGCCGAATTGGCGCACACGCGGGGCCTTGCGGTCGCCGTGTACCAACTGGGCGAGGCCGACCGGGTGCAGGGGGATGCCCTGTTGGCCCGACAACATGCCGAACGTGCCGGGGTCGCCATCCAGGCCTGGGACGAAGGGCTGGAGCTTGCCCGGGGGGTGATTGTCGACGGCTTGCTGGGCACCGGTTTTCGCGGCGAACTGCACCCGTCTTATGCCGCCGCCATCGCCGCCATCCGCGCCAGCGGCCTGCCGGTATTGGCGCTGGATATTCCGTCCGGTCTGTACGCCGACAGCGGTACCACCGCCAGCGTCGCGGTCAAGGCCGAGCACACGGTTACCTTCATCGGTTGCAAGCGGGGGCTGTTGACCGCTGCCGGCCCGGAATACTGTGGACGCATCGAGTTGTTTGACCTGGACGTGCCTGCGGCAGTGTATCGCCAGGTACCGAGCCAGGCGTCGCAACTCGACTTCGAGCGAGTGCGGGAAGCGTTGCCGCCGCGGCGCCGCGATGCCCACAAGGGCCAGTTCGGTGCGGTGTTGGTGATCGGCGGTGATATCGGCCTGGGGGGTGCGCTGCTGCTGGCGGCGGAGGCCGCGGCCCGTTGCGGCGCCGGTCTGGTCAGTGCGGCCACCCGCGAGCAACACGTCCCGGCTCTGCTCGCTCGCTGCCCGGAAGTGATGGTTCGGGGAGTGCGTTCCGCGCACGACCTGCAGCCGCTGCTGGCAGCAGCTTCGGTGGTGGTAGTCGGACCTGGACTCGGCCGTTCCCCCTGGTCGGAGCAATTGTTCGACGCCGCCCTTGGCAGCGGCAAACCCCTTGTGGTGGATGCGGATGCGCTCAATCTGCTGGCCGGCGGGCAGGGGGCCGGCCAGCGCGACGACTGGATTCTGACGCCACATCCGGGGGAGGCCGCGCGTCTGCTGGGTAGCGACGTCGCCACGGTCCAGGCCGACCGCTTCGATGCGGTAGCCCAATTGCAACAGCGCTATGGCGGTGTTGTGGTGTTGAAGGGCGCCGGCAGCCTGATTGCCGGTCCCACCGGGCAGGTGCAGGTGAGCAGCTACGGCCATCCCGGCATGGCCAGCGGTGGCATGGGTGACGTCCTCAGCGGTGTGCTGGGCGGGCTGCTGGCCCAGCTCCCGGACCCGCTGTCGGCAACCTGCCTGGGGGTCTGTCTGCACGGCCGGGCGGCGGAAGTCGCGGCTACCGGCCGTGCCCTGCTGGCCTCCCAGTTGCTGCCGCAGCTACCGAAGCTGCTGCCCTGATGCGGCTGCGGAAAATCGTCGACGAGACCGGTATGGTGGCCCTGGGCGCCCACCTGGCCGAACATCTGACGGCTGCCAGTGTAGTGTACTTGCAGGGCGAACTGGGGGTGGGCAAGACTACCCTGGCGCGGGCCATGGTGCAGGCACTCGGACATGCCGGGCCGGTAAAAAGCCCTACTTACACCCTGGTGGAAGCCTACCGGCTGGACCGGCTGAGCGTCTATCACTTCGACCTCTATCGCGTGGCCGATGCGCGGGAACTGGAGTTCATCGGCATGCGGGATTACTTCGGTCACGGCAGCGCAGTGCTGGTGGAGTGGCCCGAAAATGGCGCAGGTTTTTTGCCGCCACCGGATTTAGTGGTTACGATATGCAGGCAGGGCCGGGACCGCCGGGTGGAACTGGCCGCGAAGAGCCCGGGAGGCTTGCAATGGCTATCGATTCCAGCGTGATGGTGCTCCCCCCGGCACGGCGACATCCGGGCGCCATTGGCCGCTGGCTGCTGTTGGTCCTGTTGCTGGTGGCGGTGCCGGCCCGGGCCATTCAGTTGCAGGAGGTGCGCCTGTGGCGTGCTCCCGATCACACCCGGCTGGTGTTCGATGTCTCGGCCCCGCCCCACCACCAACTGGTGCTGCTGGATTCGCCCCTGCGCCTGGTGGTGGATCTCAGCGATACCTCCCTGGCCACCAGCTTTGCCGACCTGCCGCTCGCCGATACCCCGATCCGCAAGGTGCGTCATGGCATTCGCAACGGCGACGATTTGCGGGTGGTGCTGGAACTGGCGGTGGTGGTAACGCCGCAGAGTTTTGTGTTGAAAGCGGAGGGACAGCGCGGCGATCGCCTGGTGCTGGACCTGTACGACCTGCCGGGTGGCGCCACGCCGCAGGCCGAGTCGTTGCCGGCGGCCACAAAAAGCGTTGCCGCCGCCGAGCGGCGCGATATCGTCATTGCCATTGATGCCGGTCATGGCGGCGAGGACCCGGGTGGCAGCGGACCCAACAGAATTCGCGAGAAAAACGTGGTATTGGCCATAGCCAGGGAACTGAAATCGCTGCTGACCAGGGCGTCGGGCTTCAGGCCGGTGATGACCCGCGACGGCGACTACTACGTGGGCCTGAAAAAGCGGCGCGAGTTGGCACGCTCCCATCAGGCGGATCTGCTGGTCTCGATCCACGCGGATGCCTTTCACGACCCCAGGCCCCGGGGTGCCTCGGTGTACACCCTGTCGGAGCGGGGCGCCGCCAGTACCAGTACCTATGCCAAATTTCTGGCCCAGCGGGAGAACGCCTCGGACCGGGTGGGCGGCGTCAACATCACCGACAAGGAGGACCAGGTGGCCGAGGTCCTCTACGACATGTCCAAGCGCTACAGCCGGGACTGGAGTAACGGGATTGGTTCGCGGGTGTTGGGGGAAATCGGCGGCATCTCCAGGTTGCACAAAAAACGGGTCGAACGGGCCGGCTTTGTGGTGCTCAAGGCACCGGACATCCCCTCCATCCTGGTGGAAACCGGTTTTATCTCCAACCCGACGGAGGCCGCCCGGCTCAATGACCGCGCTTACCAGCGCAAAATGGCGCAGGCCATCTACCGGGGGCTGCGTTCCTGGTTCGTCGAGCACGCTCCGGCCGATACCCTGCTGGCCTGGCAGCAGGAAGCCGGGAGTTGGGAGTACACCATCAGCCGCGGTGATACCCTGTCGGAGATCGCCCAGCAGTTCAATGTCAGCGTCGCCTCCATCCGCACCCGCAACGACTTGCCAGGCAGTCTGATCAAGGTCGGTGAGACGCTGATCATCCCTGCGGAATAATGTCGAAAATCCAGCTTCTGAGCCCGCGTCTGGCCAACCAGATTGCCGCCGGTGAGGTGGTGGAGCGGCCCGCCTCGGTGATCAAGGAATTATTGGAAAACGGCCTGGATGCGGGTGCTCGCCGGGTCGATGTGGAAGTCGAGGCCGGCGGGGTTCGCCTGATGCGAGTGCGCGACGACGGCCAGGGCATGGATGCCGGGGATCTGCCCTTGTCCCTGAACCGCCACGCCACCAGCAAAATTGCCTCGCTGGAGGATCTGGAACAGGTTGCCAGCCTGGGATTCCGTGGCGAGGCGCTGGCCAGCATCAGCTCGGTGGCGCGTCTGCGCATCGTCTCCAACCATGGCGACGACTCTGCCGGACACGCCGTCGAAGCTTCGGGCCGGGACCTGCAGGCCACCGTGACTCCAGCGGCCCATCCCCGGGGCACCACGGTGGAAGTGCGCGATCTGTTCTTCAATACCCCGGCCCGGCGCAAGTTTCTGCGCACTGCCAAAACCGAATTCCGGCATGTGGAGGAAATGGTCAAGCGCCAGGCCCTGAGCCGCCACGATGTGGCTTTCAGCCTGCGCCACGAGCAGCGCGTGATTCACCAACTGGACCCGGGCCCGAGCCAGGCCCAGCGCGAGCGCCGCGTGGCCCAGGTCTGTGGCCCCGCCTTCATGGAGCAGGCCCTGTACATCGAAACCGACGGTGCCGAACTGAAATTGTGGGGCTGGGTGGGGATGCCCGGTTTTTCCCGCAGTCAGGCCGACCTGCAATATTTTTTCGTCAACGGCCGGGTAATCAGGGACCGCCTGGTGGCCCATGCCATTCGCCAGGCCTACCGGGATGTCCTCTATCACGGTCGCCACCCCGCCTTTGTGCTGTACCTGGAGCTGGACCCGGCGCGGGTGGACGTGAACGTGCATCCCGCCAAGCACGAAGTGCGTTTTCGCGACGGGCGCATGGTCCACGATTTCATTTTCAGCAGTCTGCACCGGTTTCTGGCAGAGTTGCGCGCCGGCAGCGGTTCCAGCGGCGGCGGGGCGCTCCCGGCCATGCCGCCGCCCGCGGCTGGCGCACAGCCGCACCTGGGTTGGGGTTCGGATCGGTCTGCTGCGGCCGGGGCGGGCGCCTACCCGGAGCGGCCCGGGGCGGCCGGGCCGGGCGAGCAGGTGATGCCGGAGGTGGCCGAGGAAGCCGTGCCACCGCTGGGTTACGCGCTGGCCCAGTTGCACGGCATCTATATTCTGGCGCAGAACCAGGCCGGTCTGGTGGTGGTGGATATGCACGCCGCCCACGAGCGCATCACCTACGAGCGCATGAAGCAGTCCCAGGCCGAGGGTGGCGTTCGCCGCCAGCCGTTGTTGATTCCCCAGTCCATCGCCGTGAGCCGGCGCGAGGCGGATTGTGCCGAGGCCCAGGCACAGACCTTTGCCGAACTGGGCCTGGGGCTGGAGCGCACGGGCGAGGAGGCACTGGTCCTGCGCGAAGTACCGGTGCTGCTGCGCGACGCCGACCTGGAGCAACTGGTGCGGGATGTCCTGTCCGACCTGATCGAATACGGCAGCAGTGATCGAATCCGGGCGCATCAGGACGAACTGTTGTCTACCATGGCCTGCCACGGTTCGGTGCGCGCCAACCGCCGTCTTTCCCTGGACGAAATGAATGCCCTGTTGCGGGATATGGAAGCCACGGAACGCTCCGGGCAGTGCAATCATGGCCGGCCCACCTGGACCCGGTTGTCCATTGGCGAACTGGACAAGCTGTTCCTGCGCGGGCGTTGAGCGCGGCCGGTCAGGGGCGCGGCGGTGCCCGGTAGCTGCCGGTGGGTCGCAGCGCCGAGGCCAGCGATGACGGAACGACCCATGCCAGCCCCGCACCTGCCCCGCGTCATCTGCCTGATGGGCCCTACCGCCTCGGGCAAGACCGCGCTGGCGGAACAACTGGCCCGGCACCTCGACTGCGAGTTGATCAGTGTCGATTCGGCACTGGTCTACCGGGGGATGAATATCGGCACTGCCAAGCCTGCCACGCCCCATCGTCTGGTGGACATTCGCGACCCGGGGCAACCCTGGTCGGTGGCGGAATTCTGCACCCATGCCGAGCAGCACATTTGCGAGATCGTAGCCAGTCGGCGCACCCCGTTGCTGGTCGGCGGCAGCATGTTGTATTTCAAGGCCCTGTTCGAGGGTCTGGCGGATCTGCCGGCTGCCGACCCGCAGTTGCGGCGCCAACTGGCGGCAGAGGCCGAAGTCCATGGCTGGCCGCACCTGCACCGGCAGCTCGCGCAGGTGGATCCCGCTGCCGCCGCCCGCATTCACCCGAATCACTCGCGCCGCATCGCCCGGGCGCTGGAGGTCTACCGGCAGAGCGGCGAAACCCTGTCCGCGCTGCTCCAGCGCCAGCCGCGGGACCGGCAGCGGGTGCCCGGCGACGACTACCAGGTGGTGAAACTGGCGCTCTGTCCGCGGGACAGGAAATGGTTGCACCGACAGATTGAACTTCGCCTGCAGCACATGATCGAACAGGGGTTGGTGGACGAAGTACGCGGCCTCTTTCAGCGGGGTGACCTGCATCGGGACATGCCCAGCATGCGGGCGGTGGCCTACCAGCAACTTTGGCGGCATTTTGAAGGTGAGTACGATTTGCAGACGGCGCTGGAACGGTGTCGAATCGCCACCAGGCAACTGGCCAAACGCCAATTGACCTGGTTGCGCAGCGGCACTGACCTGCACTGGATCCATACCGATCATCGGGGGGTTGCGGCCGGCAGCCCCGAGGAACTGCAAAATTCCACCAAAACTGCGTTGCAAGTAGCCTTGAATTATTTGCAGGAAGCCGCAATATAGGCAATTGGGGTTACACTGTACTCACCGAATCAGCCGTTGCGCGGGGGCCCGTCCTGCCGCGGCCGGAACGCTATCACCTGAGGAGAATCATCATGACAAAAGGGCAAGTCATACAAGACCCTTACCTGAACACCCTGCGCAGGGAACGGGTTCCGGTTTCGGTTTACCTGGTCAATGGCATCAAGTTACAGGGTCAAATTGAATCGTTTGATCAATTCGTGGTGCTGTTGAAAAACGCGGTCAGCCAGATGATCTACAAGCATGCCATTTCCACTGTAGTGCCCTCGCGGGCGGTGCACGTACCTCGGATTTCGCCTTTCGAAGACAGCGACGAGCAAGAGTGCTGATTCGCTCGTTTTCTCTGTCTTCGGCAGCGAAAAGCACACTTGTTTTTTGACCGGCCGGCCACCGGCGAACGTGCGGTACTGGTCTACGTCAATTTTTCCGGCGCGGCGCAGCGCGAGGACCCACGGGAATTTGAAGAACTGGCGCTGTCCGCCGGGGGCGACCCGGTGGCGTACGTATTCGGGCGGCGACAGGCCCCCCACCCGCGTTCCTTCGTCGGAGACGGCAAGCTGGCGGAGATTTGCGAACAGGTGAACCGGCATCGGGCCGAACTGGTACTGTTCAATCATGTCCTCAGCCCCAGCCAGGAACGCAACCTGGAATCCGCCCTGGAGTGCCGGGTCATCGACCGAACCGGCCTGATCCTCGATATCTTTGCCCAGCGCGCCCGCAGCCACGGCGGCAAGTTGCAGGTGGAATTGGCTCAGCTACAGCATATCTCCACCAGGCTGGTGCGCGGTTGGACCCACCTGGAGCGGCAAAAGGGTGGTATCGGCCTGCGCGGACCGGGTGAGACCCAGTTGGAATCCGACCGTCGCATGTTGCGGGCGCGCATCAAATCGCTGACCGGGCGCCTGGCCAAGCTGGAAAAACAGCGCGAGCAGGGGCGCCGCTCGCGCCGCCGCGCCGACCTGCCCAGCGTGTGCCTGGTGGGCTACACCAACGCCGGCAAATCCACGCTGTTCAATGCCTTGACCCAGGCCGAGGTGTTCGCCGCCGATCAATTGTTCGCCACCCTCGACCCCACCCTGCGTCGCCTGGAAGTGGAAAATTGCGGCCCGGTGATCCTCACCGACACGGTGGGTTTCATTCGCCACCTGCCCCACAAGCTGGTGGAGGCGTTTCGGGCCACGCTGGCGGAAACCACCAGCGCCGACCTGCTGTTGCACGTGATCGATGTCTCCAGTCCCGAGCGGGGGGAACAGGCCGACCAGGTAGAGCAGGTGTTGGCGGAGATCGGTGCGGAGCAGATTCCCCGGCTGGAAATCTTCAACAAGCTGGACGTACTGGAGCAGTCTGCGCGGCTGGACCGCGATCGACAGGGCAGGCCGAAGCGGGTGTGGCTGTCGGCCCGCACCGGGGTGGGGCTGGAGTTACTGGCCCCGGCAATTGCCGAACTGCTGGCCGGCGGGAAGGTGCAGCGGCGGGTGCGGTTGTCCGCTGCCCAGGGCTCCCTGCGGGCCCGGCTCTACCACCTGGGCGCGGTGTTGCACGAGGCCCCGGAAGAGGATGGCGGTGTGCTGTTGCAACTTCGCCTGCACCAGCGCGACTGGCGCCGGTTTCTGGCGGCCGCCGGAGTCGCGGAAGAGCAGTTGGTTCAGGCCAATTCGGGCGATATTGTGCTAGACTCGTGCCGGTGCAGCAGTTCCGGCAATCCAGACTGAAATGGGAGAGTGTTATGGCTTGGAATGAGCCGGGTGACAATCGTGAGCGGCCGCGGGACCCCTGGGGCGGTGGGGATCAGGGGCCTCCGGACCTGGATCAGGTTCTGGCCAAGTTGCGGGAGCGCCTGGGCGGTTTGTTCGGCGGCGGTTCCTCCGCCGGTTCCGGTGGTTCCGGTGGTTCCGGTAGTTCCGGAAAGGGGCTCTGGTCTGGTGGCCTGTTGGCGATAGTGCTCGGCGTGGCGGTGGTGGTCTGGGGCCTGTTCGGCTTTTACCAGGTGGATGAGCAGGAACGGGGCGTGGTGTTGCGGCTCGGCAGTTACCACACCACGGTACAACCCGGCCTGCAGTGGAACCCGCCGCTGATCGACCAGGTAACCCGGGTCAACGTCACCCGCGTCAATACCGCCTCCCACCGGGAGCAAATGCTGACCGAGGATGAGAACATCGTCGAGGTCGACCTTTCCGTTCAGTACGTGATCGAGAACGCCGAGAACTTCGTGCTCAAGGTGCGTGCTCCCGAACGCAGCCTGATGCACGCCACCGAGAGTGCGCTGCGCCACGTGGTGGGCAGCAGCTCCATGGACTACGTGCTCACCGACGGCCGCACCCAGTTGGCTCTGGACGTGCGCGAACGCCTGCAGGACTACCTGAACTACTACCAGACCGGCATCCAGGTTTCCAAGGTGAACATCGACGACGCCAAACCGCCCGCGGAAGTGCAGGAAGCCTTTGACGACGTGATCAAGGCCCGCGAGGACGAGGAACGGCTGAAGAACGAAGCCCAGGCCTATGCCAACGGTATCGTTCCGGAAGCCCGCGGTTTTGCCCAGCGCCAGATCGAAGAGGCCAGTGCCTACCGGGAGCAGGTAATCGCCGAGGCCCTGGGCGAGGCGGACCGCTTTTCCCAGTTGCTGGAGGAATACCGGAAGGCGCCGGAAGTGACTCGCCAGCGTCTGTACGTGGATGCGGTGCAGTCGGTGCTCGGCAATTCCAGCAAGGTGATGGTGGACGTGGACGGCGGCAACAATGTGCTGTATCTGCCGCTGGACAAGATTGTCGGCCAGGGTGGTGGCGGCGCGTCGGCGACCGCTGCCGGTGGTATCAATCTGCGCGAATTGGCGGAACAGGTAGCCGAGCAGTTGCAGCTTGACGGTACCGTGCGCGGGGGCACTACCGGCGGCAGAGGAGGGCGTTGAAATGAAAGTCAGATCGATAATCACCCTGTTGTCCGTGGTACTTGCGCTGTTTGTGATGAGCAACGTGCTCTTCATCATCATGGAAACCCAGCGTGGCGTGTTGCTGCGCTTTGGTGAAGTGGTCAAACCCGACCTCAGTCCGGGGCTGCATTTCAAGATTCCCTTTGTCAACAATGTGCGTCGCTTCGATGCGCGCGTGTTGACGGTGGACGCGCAGCCGGAACGTTTCCTCACCCTGGAAAAGAAGGCCGTGGTAGTGGACTCCTATGCCAAGTGGAAAGTGGCCGATGTGGCCAAGTACTACACCGCCACCAGTGGTGACGAAAACCGTGCCAACGGCCTGCTGGCGCAGCGCGTCAACGACGGCCTGCGCAACGAAGTCGCGGTGCGCACCCTGCACGAAGTGGTATCCGGTGAACGCGATCAGTTGATGCTCGAGTTGCGCGAGAAGCTCAACCGGGTGGCGCTCGGCGAACTGGGAGTGGATGTGGTGGACGTCCGGGTCAAGCAGATCGACCTGCCGCCGGCAGTGAGTGAATCGGTATTCCGGCGCATGAACGCCGAGCGGGAAAAGGAGGCGCGGGAACTGCGTTCCCAGGGCCGCGAACTGGCCGAGGGAATTCGCGCCTCGGCCGACCGCGAGGTCACCATCATCAAGGCCAATGCCTACCGGGAGGCGGAACAGATTCGCGGTGAAGGGGACGCCCGTGCCACCGCCACGTACGCCGATGCCTTCAATCAGGACCGGGAATTCTACGCCTTTACCCGCAGTTTGCGGGCCTACCAGAGTTCCTTCCAGGACAAGGGTGACATCATGCTGCTGGGCCCGGAGAGCGACTTTTTCCGCTATCTGAAGGATTCCGGCGGCGGCGGTAATTGAGGCCGGGGCGCAGACTCCTAGCTGCCCACGCCCTCACACGCTGCCTTTCAGTGTGCTAGAATCCCGCAACCGTGAGGGTTGGCGTCGTTCGACAAAACGCTGTACTCCACGGTTTTTTTGTGTGCGCGTGATACTGCACGGGGTCGGTCCGGCATGATGCAGCAATTGGCAGTGGCGATCGCCCTGGTGCTGATCATCGAAGGCATGCTGCCCTTCGTCAGCCCGGGCCGCTGGCGCCGCCTGGTGCAGGTGGCGGCGGAATTCGACGACCGCAGTCTGCGCTGGGTGGGCCTGGGCAGCATGCTGCTGGGGCTGGCTTTGTTGTATCTTGTAAATTGACGCGGGACCCGGAATCGATGACAACAGCAGACCGCTGGTTACTGCCTGACGGGATCGAGGAGGTGTTGCCTGGTCCCGCGGCGGCGATGGAACGACTGCGCCGGCAGTTGCTGGACCTCTATGCCGGCTGGGGCTACCAGTTGGTGATTCCGCCCCTGGTGGAATTCACCGAATCCCTGCTCATCGGCCTGGGCCACGACATCGATCTGCTCACCTTCCGGGTTACCGATCAGCACAGCGGCCGCAGCATGGGCATCCGTGCCGACATCACCCCGCAGGTGGCGCGCATCGATGCGCACAGTCTGCCGGTCAACGGTGTCAGCCGGCTCTGTTACGCCGGCACCGTGTTGCACACCCGCCGCCGCTCGTTACTGGCCTCCCGCTCCCCCGACGTGGTGGGCGCCGAATTGTACGGTTCCAGCAGCCTGCAGGCGGACTTCGAAGTGATTTCCCTGATGCTGGAAACCCTGCGGGTGGCCGGCCTCGAAGCGGTGACCCTGGATCTTGGCCACGTCGGTATCTACCGGCAGTTGCTGGCGGACGCGCGGCTCGACGAGCAACAGCAGGCGGAAGTGTTCGATGCCCTGCAGCGCAAATCCCTGCCCGACCTGGAGCAGATATTGGCGGCGGTGGAGGACCGGCAGTGCCGGCAGCGGCTGCTGCAGCTCGCCAGTGCCCACGGTGACGCTGCAATCCTGGACGGCCTGGGGTATGCCGAGGGGGCGGTTCAGCAACTGCGGGAGGTGAGCGACGCCCTGCGCCGGCGCTACCCGGCCACGGACTTCTACTACGACCTGGGCGAATTGCGCGGCTACCACTACCACACCGGCCTGGTGTTTGCCGCCTACGTGCCCGGCTTTGGCCGGGCGCTGGCGAATGGTGGACGCTACGATGACGTGGGCGAGGTGTTCGGCCGGGCGCGGCCGGCCACCGGCTTCAATATAGACCTCAGCGCCCTGCTGGAACTGCTGACCAATGGCGCCGAGCCGGCGCCGGCCAATGGCATCAGCGCTCCGTCGGATGCCGATGCCGACCTGCAATCGGCCGTCGACCGCCTGCGGCAGGCCGGCGAACTGGTCATCACCAGCCTGTCGGGTGAAGTCGACGAACGTTGCGACCGGGCGCTGCGCCTGCGCGACGGTGAGTGGCGGGTCGAAGCGCTGTAACGAGTAGTTGAAAATGAGCAGAACGGTAGTGGTCCTCGGCACCCAGTGGGGAGACGAGGGCAAGGGCAAGATCGTCGATTTTCTGACCGCTCGGGCGCAGGCGGTGGTGCGCTTTCAGGGCGGTCACAACGCCGGCCACACGCTGGTGATCAACGGCAGGAAAACGGTGTTGCACCTGATTCCCTCGGGCGTATTGCGCGACCAGGTGCAATGCCTGATCGGCAACGGTGTGGTGCTGTCACCCGAGGCCCTGCTGGAGGAAATCGAGGTGCTGGAAAAACTCGGCGTGCCGGTGCGCCAGCGCCTCCTGCTAAGCCCCGCCTGCCCCCTGCTGCTGCCCTGCCACATCGCTCTGGATCAGGCTCGCGAAGCCCAGCGCGGCGCCGACCGGATCGGCACCACCGGGCGCGGAATCGGCCCGGCCTACGAAGACAAGGTGGCGCGGCGCGGGCTGCGCCTGGGTGACCTGGTGGAGGAGACGCGCTTTGCGCCAAAACTGGCGGCACTGCTGGAGTATCACAATTTCGTGCTGACCCGCTACTACGGGGCGGACGCCGTGGATTACGAGCAGACCCTCAGCCGCTGCCTGAACCTGGCCGAGCAGTTGCGCCCGCTGCTGGCGGACGTCACCAGCCTGCTGCACCAGCAGCGCGCCGCCGGCGCCAATATCCTGTTTGAGGGAGCCCAGGGTTCGCTGCTGGATATCGATCATGGCACCTATCCGTTCGTGACCTCCTCCAACACCACCGCCGGCGCCGCCGCGAGCGGCAGCGGCGTCGGTCCCCGCGACCTCGATTACGTGTTGGGTATTGCCAAGGCCTATACCACCCGGGTCGGCTCGGGCCCGTTTCCCACCGAGCTGTTCGATGGCATCGGGCGGCAGCTCGCCGACCGCGGCGTCGAATTCGGCGCCACCACCGGCCGCCCCCGCCGCTGCGGCTGGTTTGATGCGGTTGCCCTGCGGCGGGCAGTGCAGCTCAACGGCATCTCCGGCCTGTGCCTGACCAAGCTGGACGTGCTGGATGGGCTGGAGAGCATTCGCGTCTGCGTGGGCTACCGCGACGCCGCCGGCCAGGTGCCGGGCGACCCGCTCGCCAGCGAAGACTACCGGGACCTGCTGCCGGAATACGCCACGCTGCCGGGCTGGTCCGAATCCACTCTCGGCGCAAGGTCCCTGGCCGACCTGCCGGCCAACGCCCGCGACTACATCCACTGCATCGAGCAACACGTC
The DNA here is from genome assembly GCA_964620555.1 of uncultured Alteromonadaceae bacterium. Lineage (GTDB taxonomy): Bacteria > Pseudomonadota > Gammaproteobacteria > Pseudomonadales > Halieaceae > JAPOQD01. The sequence continues at coordinate 19,814 of CAZUGZ010000006.1, read as the reverse complement.
GGGGTGCCCATCGACCTGATCTCCACCGGCCCCGACCGGACCGAGACCATCGTGCAGCGTCATCCGTTTGGTGATTGAGGGCCTCGCCGAGAAGTTTGCCGGGCTGCTCCGGTTGCGAACTACCTGACACTTTCCCTTCGCGAAGCAGCTAACCATCCCGTTTCCATTCCACCCCGGGAATCCCTGTCGAGAACGATCTGGCGGCCAGATTTTCGGCAGCGCAACCACAAAACCGGGGATTGGGTGGTCTTTTTCGCAAAATTGACCGGTTTTGATGAAAAAAAAACCTAAAGACTTCTTCCACTTGGTCTATGTTGGAGACTAGGCCGCGAAATAAGCGTCTTATCACAAGAACCAAAGCAAAGGAGTGCCGTTATGTCGAAGAACCCTTCCAGGAGTATTCATCAAAGAGTGCTGCATATTCTCATGGCAGCGCCTCTGCCTGACCTGACCGCCATGGCTGCCGCCGAGCGCCTGGGCATGAGTGAGTCCACGCTGCGTCGGCGCTTGCGGGCCGAGCATACCTGCTATCGCCAGTTGCGGGAAGGAGTGCGTCGCTACCGCTGTTTTCAGGCGCTGGCCAAGCGCCAGGTGGGATCCAAGGCATTGGCCGCGCAATTGGGTTTTCAACAGACCAACAGCTTTTATCGCATTTTTCCACAGTGGTCCGGTACTACCTGGCGACAATACAAGAAAGAGAACAAGCCAAAGAAGAAATCGAGCACGAAACCAATCGTCGGTCGGTCGGCTGCTCTCTGAAGCCATGAGCAATCGTGATCAGTCAGGTGTGTTCGGCCAAAACCGGCGCTCTCGGCCTCGGCATGGTAGCGTCTATCGACCCCGGAACTACGGGCTCGACCTGGGAAACGCCAGGAGATACCCGACGTGAGCGAGACCCAGGCCCCGACGCAGGAACTCCGGCAAACTCCCGTCAGCCTCCGGCAGCGTTTGCGCAGCAAATTGAGTCGCGATTTCGGTGAACAGGTGATGGCCGCACTGCAGGAACCTTCGGTGATCGAAATCCTGCTCAATGCCGATGGCACCCTGTGGTTGGAAAAGTTGGGCGAAGCCATGACCGAGGTCGGCCACCTGGATGCAACCAGTGCCGCGGCCGCGATTCAGACTGCCGCCACCCTGGCTGGGCAACCGGGCAGTTCACTGAGCCCCATCGTGCAGTGCGTGCTGCCATTTCGGGGAGAGCGCTTTGAGGGCCTGCTGCCCCCGGTGGTGACCCGGCCGGTTTTCAGTATTCGCAAACCCGCCCTGCAGGTGTTTACCCTGGAAGATCTGACCAGGCAGGGGGTGCTGAGCGCGGCGCAAACCCGTTGTCTGGTCCAGGCCATCTTCCAACGCCGCAACATCGTGGTTTCGGGGGGGGTCAGCACCGGCAAAACGACCTTCTGCAACGCCCTGGTGGCAGAAGTGGCCCAAACAACCCCGGAGCACCGCCTGATCCTCATTGAAGATACGCCGGAACTGCAATGCGCGGCGCCCAACCACGTCGCCCTGTGCAGCGGAGAGGCTGCGGATATGGGGGCCTTGCTGCGCGCCACGCTGCGCCTGCGTCCGGATCGCATTCTGGTGGGCGAGGTTCGTGGTGGTGAAGCCTTGACTCTGCTCAAGGCCTGGAACACCGGTCATCCCGGTGGACTGACCACAGTCCATGCCAACAGTCCGAAGGCCGCCCTGTCCCGGCTCGAACAACTGGCCAGTGAAGCCGCGTCGGGCCCGCATCGGGACCTGATCGTGGAGGCCGTCGACCTGGTGGTGCAGTTGCAGCGCTCCCAATGCGGACGCCGGGTAAGCGACATTCATATCGTTCAACAAGGGGAACTCAAAGATGAAACTTCATAGAGCGTTATTGGCAGCCATGCTGTATTTCCACGCCGCGACCGCTTTCGCCGGGAAGGGTACCAAACTACCCTGGGAGTCACCGCTGGAAATCCTGACCAGATCATTGACTGGTCCGGTGGCTATGGCCATATCACTGGTCGCCCTGGTGATCTGCGGTTGGGCCCTTATTGCCGGTGGCGATATGGGGGACTTTGGTCGCCGCGCCATCATGGTGATCCTGGCCATTTCGCTGCTGGTCAGCGGCACTGCGATCATGAAAGAACTGTTCGGCGTCAGCGCCGCCCTGATCTGACGTGCGCCAACTGACCCCGGTGTATCGCGCCGTGTATCGGCCCAGTCTGTTCCTCGGCGGCGACCGCGTTCTCATGCAAGCCACCATCCTGGTAACGGTGCTGCTGGTAGTGGTACTGCTGTCCCTGCCCACCTTTGTTATCGGCCTGTTGCTGTGGGCGGTGGCGACCCGCGTGCTGCAACTGGCCGCCAAGTCCGATCCGTTGCTGCGTCAGGTATATCTGCGCCAGCGCCGCTACCAGCCCTGGTATGCGGGACGCGCCACGCCATGGGCAAAGGTCCGGCGCCCATGAACGGGCCATTACCTCTGCAACTGTTCCGGCAGCGTCAGTTGGGCACTGCGGATTTGTTGCCCTGGGCGGCACTGGTCGATGACGGCGTGGTGCTATGCAAGGATGGGACACTGTTGGCCGGATGGGTCCTGCATGGCCCGGATCAGGACTCCATATCCGATGAGCAATGGAATTCCACGGCGTTTCGCGTCAATCAACTGCTGGGTTTTCTGGGAGATGGATGGTGCCTCAATGTAGATGTGGTTCGCAGTAGCGCCCAGGAATACCCCGAGCCCGAGGAATGCCATTTTCCGGATCCGGTCAGTGCTGCAATGGATGCCGAGCGGCGCAGGTACTTCCAGGGCCGGGGTGCCCAATTCAGTACCACCACCTTGTTGTTTTTGGGCTACCAACCACCGCTACGGATGAAGTCCAGGGGCATAGAGTTGTTATTTTCTGACAGCGAGCTGTCCCCGGAACCAACCGAAGTCTCCTCCGGCATCATGGGGGAGTACCTGCGTCAACTCGATAGCCTCGATGTGGCGCTGCGGCAAATGCTTGGCGCCCAACGCCTGCGCAGCCAGCGGGTGCGCACCAGTTCGGACAGGACACTTTGGTTTTGTCCGCTGCTCAGCCACTTTCGACTGTGTCTGGCCGGTTCCGACCACCCCACGGCCGTGCGAGTACCGCCGTTCGGATGTTACCTGGACGCGGTGCTGGGCACCCCGGAACTCCACCATGGTGTTACTCCCCACATCAATGGTCAATATCTGTCGATGGTGGCGATCGAAGGATTCCCCTCCCAAACTTTGAACGGTTTCCTGGAACCATTACAACAGCAGCCCCTGAACTATCGCTGGTCGACCCGCTTTCTGTGCCTGGACCGGCGCAGTGCGCTGCGCGAACTGGACAAGCTGCGTCGCCACTGGCAACAAAAGATCCGCGGACTGATGGACCAGGTGATGCAGACCAGCCGTAGCGCCATAGACCGCGACGCAATGGCCATGGCCGATGAGACAGAACAGGCCATGGGAGAGGTCAACGGAGAGCAGATTTCCTTCGGTTACTACACCTCGGTTGTGGAACTGCGCCACGCCGACCGAGGGATACTGGAAGAACAGACCCGCTTCATCACCAATCTGATCGATGACCTGGGCTTTGCGGCGCGGGTTGAAACCCTGAACGCCACCGAAGCCTGGCTGGGTAGTTTTCCCGGAAACGCCATCCCCAATCTGCGGCGACCCCTGCTCAGTACGCGCAATCTGGCCGATTTGATGCCCCTTTCGTCGTTGTGGGAGGGCGAACCCAGGCATCCCTGCGCCCTCTATCCACCAGCTTCGCCGGCTCTACTCCATTGCGAAACCGGCGGTGCATCAACCTTACGCCTCAACCTTCATGTCGGCGATGTGGGTCACGCGCTGATCCTCGGCCCCACCGGTGCCGGCAAGTCCACACTGCTCGGTCTGCTGGCGGCCCAGCAGCGCCGCTATGCGAAGGCCAGGGTGGTAATCTTCGACAAGGATTACAGCCTCTATACTCTCTGTCAGGCCCTGGGTGGCCAGCATATCGAACTGGCTGGCAGCGGCCTCTCCTTCGCTCCATTACAGGGCATTGGTTTACCGGACAAACGCCTCTGGGCAACTCGCTGGGTGGAAATGCTGGCGCAGTTGCAACTTGGTGCCGAGGAGGTCACACCACGGCAGCGGGAAGTGATTCGTCAGGCCCTGGATCTACTGGCTCGGGGACACAGCCAGACCCTCTCCGACCTGTATGCCTCATTGGGGGATGAAACGCTGAAGACTGCGCTCCGGGACTACACCGTGGATGGTGGTATCGGCGGACTGTTGGACGCCGATAGCGACAACCTGCGACTGACTGATTTCACCGTGTTTGAAACCGGAGACTTCATGAGATGGCAGGACCGCCATGCCCTGCCGGTGTTGTTGTACCTGTTTCGACGCATAGAGGAGGCATTGGATGGCTCGCCGACTTTGCTATTGCTGGAGGAGGCCTGGTCGTTGTTGGGGCACCCCATGTTCGCGGCCCAGGTGGAAGACTGGTTGCGTACCATGCGCAAGAAGAACGGTGCCGTAGTGCTGGTGACCCAGTACCTCGCCGATTTGGAAAAATCGGGCATCAGCGCCGCCCTGCGCGGTTTGCCTACCAAGCTGTTGTTGCCCAACGCCCAGGCCTGTGACGAACTCAACCGGCCCATCTACCAGGATTTGGGACTGTCAGGCCCTCAGATCCAGCAAATCGCCATGGCACAGCCGAAACGGGAGTACTTTCTTCATAGCCCCCGCGGTTTTCGCCGTTTTTCACTGGCATTGGGACCCTATGCCCTGGCCTGGCTGGGTGCGTCGGACACAGAGAGTGTACGCCAGGTCAAGGCCCTGGAACGCAGCCATGGGGAGAACTGGCGAACCGCCTGGCTGAAGGAAAGAGGGGTTTCTCATGCGTAGCGTGTTGTTGGTGTTGGCGCTGTGCGTGGCCGTCATCTGCAGAGCGGATTACCCGGTAGTGGACCGTCAGAACCTGATGCAGTCCAAAATCACTGCGGCAGAGGCCATCGAACATACGCGACTGCAGACGGAACAACTGCGGCGTCAACTGGCGATGCTGGAGCAAATGCTGCGCAACACTCGCAATGCGGAGAAATTCACCTGGGATGAGGCGCATCGCGTTCTGGTTTTGCTGGAGCAGATTGAACAGCAGTACGAGACCATCAGTACCCAACCAGGCCAGCGCGTGGCGGACAATTATCGGGATCTGAAACAGGCGCGTAGTGAACCCCGCACTGTGCAGCAGGCGCGCCGGGCCTACACGCGACAGAACCAGGACCAGATGAACGCCTACCGGAATTCACTGGATTCCATTCGGGTTCAGCGACGGGCACTGGCCGAGGAAGCCGAGGTGCTGCAAGGGTTGGTGAAAACCGCGCAGACTGCCGAAGGGAGGATGCAGGCGCTGCAGGCCGGCAATCAATTGGCCAGTCAGCAGATCGGACAGTTACAGAAAATGCGCAGAACGCTGCTCACGCTGCAGGAACTGTTCACCCAGGAATGGATTGCGAAAAGCGCCCGCGAGGCCGAGCAGCGTGCCGCTCGTGAGCAGATGCTTGAAGAGGTCAGTGCAATAGATACCAAAGACGGACCGGGTGTGTGGTGAAAGGACTGCGGGCAGCATGGACGCTTCTCCCGGTAATGGTTTTGCTGTGCTGTGCAGCGGCCCTGGCCCAGGAACCAGCAGAACTCAATGTGATGGACAACGCTGCAGTAGAGGTACAGCAGCGTTTCGAGGATGCCACCAGGCAAATTGCCGGCCCCGTCCGGAACTACGCCAGAGGTTTCTTCTGGACCTTGGCGACACTGGATTTCATATGGTTTTGTCTGCTGACCGCCCTGCGGCAGCCGGACTTTCCGGATTTCGTCGGGGGGCTGGTGCGCCGGTTACTGACCATTGGTTTCTTTTGGCTGTTGCTTGAGTACAGCGACACCTGGTTGCTGGCCATCACCGACAGTTTCAAGCAACTCGCCATGTTGGGCGGTGTCTTTGGCGAGGAGCAAAAGCTGATGTCTTCCGCCAATATCTTTGATTCGGGTCTGAAGCTGGTGGGCAGGGTGCTGGATGCCGATGTCGGTCTACTCGATAGCTTCGCTTTGGCTCTTGCGGCCCTGCTGATGTTTTTGTTGATGGCCGGGATTGCCGCGCTGGTGTTACTGACCATAGTGGAACTCCACTTCGTAGTCTCTCTGGGTGTGATCATCATGGCGCTGGCCGGTACGCAGTGGACCTGGGCGTGGGCAGCCAACGTCTACAAATATGCAGTTACCGTGGGTTTGAAGCTGTTTGTCATGCACCTGCTGGTGGTGGTCGGTCTCAACATCATGGACAGCATGATGAACGTACCCGACCTGACGGTCATGGATGCCATCGCCCTGGCGGGCATTTCATTGATTTTGTTTGTGCTGGCCAAAGACCTGCCTTCCACATTCGAGTCCCTGATCGCGGGCGGATTTGCCCCCGGTGGCCAAAGCCACGCCGGTGCTTCGTTGTCGGTGCAATCCATGGCCATGATCGGCATGGCTGCGGCGGTGGCGATGAGCAAACAATTTGGTGGTGCAGCCGGACTCAGTGGCCTGCCTGGAGCGGGTGGAGCACCCGGCCAGGGGGGTAGTTTGCCTGCGGCTGGCCAGGCCGCAGGGGGTGCGGCACAACCATCCTGGGGCCAGGTTGCGGGGGCTGGTGTGGGGCGTTCCGTGGGCGCTGCAGTGGGAGGGGAGTGGGGCGCCAGGGCGGGGGAGAAGCTGGGCGCCAGAGTTGGTGGGCAATTTGGTGAGAAAGTCAGCGAGGGAATTGCCGAAAAAGTTGGTCCCGCGGTCGGCGCGACGCTGGAGGAAGCGGCTGGTTTCACCGGTGCGGCTGCCAAAAACATGTTCCATTCCGGCACACCTGTGAGCCATGAGCAGCGATGAGATCAACCCCTATCTGGCCGCCAGACGCGAGTGGAATGAGCGCTATGGCAGCTACATTGCGCAACGCAATCATTGGCGTTGGGCCGCCTTTTCGGCGCTCGGGGTGGCCGCAATTGCAGTCGCCGGTGTTGCCTATATCGGCTCACAAAACAAGTTGGTCCCCTACGTGGTCGAGGTGAATAACCTGGGGGAGGCGGTTCCGGTCAATATCGCCGAGCGTGCCCTGCCAGCCGATGAACGGGTCGTTCGCGCCCTGTTGAGCCGCTTTATCGTACAGCTTCGCACGGTGACTGCGGATCCGGAATTGCAGGCCCAGTTTCTCAATGATGCCTACACCTTGCTGAGATCCGGCGACCCGGCCTACCAGGTAGTGAATGAATATTTTGAGGAGGGGCTGGGTCCCCGCAGTCCTCTGATTCGGGTAAACAAGGAAACCGTGGCGATCGAAATCGGTTCGATCCTCCGCCAGACCAGTGGCACCTGGCAAATGGAATGGCTGGAACGGATCCGGGAACGTTCGGGCGCACTGCGCAGCGAGGAAAGGTGGAGAGCCCTGTTGTCAGTGACGGTGCAGCCGCCGACCAGCGCAGAGGCCATTCGTGCCAATCCGTTGGGGTTGCACGTCAAGGAACTGTCATGGGTCGAGTTGAAATAGCGATGGTGATACTACTTGCCCTGGTTGTCGTGCCCTCTGCGTCAACGCGAGCCGAGTGGATCTCCGATCGATTGCCACCCATCTCCGAGCAGGAGAGGAAAGCCCTGCAACTGGTTGAAGAGTGGTCAGGGTCCCGTTACAGCGAGCCGATTCGGGGCCGCGGCGGGCAAGTGTTATATGTATACGGGCTGCATGCTGCACGTATTGTCTGTGCGCCACTGCGGGTCTGCGATCTGGCACTGCAGCCCGGTGAAACTCTGACATCCGACCCCCACCTGGGGGATACGGCGCGCTGGCTGATTGGCCATGCCCAGAGCGGCCCCGCTACGGAGCAGATCAGTCACCTGTTGATAAAACCACTGGATGCGGGACTGGTCACCACATTGTATGTCCCGACTACCCGGCGCAGCTATCACCTGGAGTTGCTTTCCCATCCCACCGACTACATGCCCAGCGTTGGCTTTCTCTACCCCGAGGCCCTCACCACGGAGCGCCAGAAACCTTCGTCGCAACCGTCGACAGCAGTGCAGCAAACCTCTTCTCCCGACATTCCGGTGACGCTGGAGCAACTCGATTTCGATTATCAAATTGACGGGGAGGCGGCCTGGCGCCCGCTGAGGGTATTCAATGATGGCAGCCGGACCTTCATTGAATTTCCCCGCCATCTGCAAGGCCAACCAACTCCGGTTTTGCTGGTTTTGGACGGCAACGGGCAGACCGACCTGGTGAATTATAGGGTCCGCGCCAACCGCTACATAGTGGACGGTTTGTTTCAGCGCGCCGCGCTGCTGGTCGGGGTTGGCTCAGAACAGCAACAGGTTACCGTTGTGCGCGGACGGCCATGAGATTCCTGTTACTCAGTATGGCCCTGCTATTGGCTGCCTGCGCAGAGACACCGAGGTCTCCCCTGATGCCGACGCTGCGCCGCACCATGGTCAATGACCTGGCCTTGTTCGTATGGCAGCGTTACCCACCAACACAACAGGCGGCACTGGCACTGTCAGGGCATTCGCCGATCCACTCTGAATTGGATACAGCCCTGCGCAAGCTCGGCTATGCGGTCCAGGTGAGCGAGACCCCATCCGATTTTCTGCTGCTGGTGCAGCTTCGGACTGAACCGCTGGGTCCGGCGCGCTGGCTGCTGACCGTGCATTGGGGCTCGGCCATTTTTTCTCGTGCCTACGGTCCGGTCCGCGGCGGTACAGCCTGGTCGGCGATATCCCCCTGGACCCAACGCGAGGTTTATCACCATGCCGGTTGATATTTCCGTTGCTGGCCCAGCAGTTCGCCGTGTGAATCAACGGCCACTATTGCTGGCGATCCTGCTCGGTGTGTTGTTGGTGTCGTTGATTGGTTGGCGCCTGTTGGACAGGGGGAAAGAGCCAGACTCCGCTGCCCAGGGCATGGCCACAGAACAGGGCTCTCGGGGTGGCGTCAAAGCCGCTGTACTGGCTCTCGCCGAACAACAAGTCGGTGAAACCACACTGCCCGCTCCACCCCTGGCGGAGCCGGTGCCGGCCCCCCAGGTACTCTTTCCCGATCTGCGGGAACGGCAAATACAGCAGGCTGATGCGGAACGGCGGCGGCAGATGGAGGCCAGCAAACTCGAACTGTTGCTCTCCGCCCTGACAGCACCAACTGCCGTCGGCATCACTGTGAATGACGTTGTACATCGGGACGCTACGGCGCCAGTTACCACGGCCCTTCCGACCCCGGCGAATGCCCGGATCGCTCCTCCGCCACCTGCAGTGGCCGGCGAAGTTCCTCCGCCGCAACCAGGTCTGCCCGCCGATCGGATTCTCCGTGCCGGCTCGGTCATTCCCGCCGTCCTGCTCACGGGTATCGATTCCGAGTTGTCGGCGCAGGTAATTGCCCAGGTGGGAGTGCCGGTATACGACACCGAGACTGGCAGTCGGGTGCTGATTCCACCCGGTGCCCGGCTGATCGGCAGCTACCGCAATTCGACAGCGCTGGGTCAGGAACGCCTTGCGGTGGACTGGCAAACACTGCAGCGCCCGTCTGGAGAAGCGATTGTATTGGACGCCATGCCCAGTGTTGATGGTGCCGGATACGCTGGCCTCTCCGATCAAATTGACCGGCGTTACTGGCGCACCTTCGGCAACGCCACCCTGCTGGGCCTGATCTCCGCAGGTTTTCAACACAGCACCGCAGATACCCGCGAGTTGAACACCTCCGCCAGTGAGCGCACCGCGGATGCAATCGGCAGGCAGTGGAATGAAATGACTGAGGAAATGGTACGCAGTCAGTTGGCGGTGGGCCCGCGTATCCGGGTCAGGCCGGGCTATCGCTTCAATGTCATGGTGACCCGAGACCTGGTGTTTGCCGGGGACGGTTCCGATGTGGGGTGAGGACTTGCCCAGGGTGCTGCGCTGGTTGTCCTGCCTGCTCGTGGGCTCGCTGCTGACAGCCTACTGGGCGGGTTTGCGGATCAATACCACTGCCTCAATGCCCAGGGGCCTGTATCGAATGGCCGGGGACATGCTGGTTCAGCGCGGTGAACTGGTTGTTTTTTGCCTGCGACGAGGTGAACTGCACGACCTCATTGTCCGACGGGGTTATTTCTCCCGCTCCCGGCAGTGCCCGGGTGGCCTGGTGCCCCTGTTGAAGCGGGTGGCAGGTGTTCCCGGAGATCACTACCGAATCACTACCGCTGGAATCACCCTGAACGGGCGCAGCCTGGCCGGCACGGCACAGTTGCCCTGCGATGGCCGGGGGCTGCCCCTGCCGGTGCCGGCGCGCGCAGGCGGCAACTTGCCCCCGGACCACTATTTGCTGCTTGGCGAAGCAACGGGGAGTTTCGACAGCCGCTACCTCGGGCCCGTAGACAAATCTCAGATTATCGGTCGATTGCACCCGCTGTGGGTCGGTCGCCCGCAGGGTTCGTCAAGGTTGGTAGCAAGGGTGTCGGGGCGTCGCTGTGAGCGGGCGCCATGGCTTGTCCCTGCTCCCTTCGTCGAGGAGTTGAGACCATGAAAAAGTTGCTGCCCTTGTTCCTGTTGAGTTGTCTGTGGCCGGCGGCTCATGGGGTGGTAATGCCGGCCGACCCATTTCGAATGCCGGTACGCGCCATCGACCTGAGCCCCCACAGTACGGTCGGGGACAGCCTGAATGCCCTGTTGGCGAAGATAGGCTTTCAACTCGATCTTTCCGGCCCTCGACTCGCCCGGCGGATCGCCGCACAGCCCCTCCCACAATGGGTTGTACGGGACGAAATCCTGACCCTCCGGGAGTTGATAGGCGAAGTGGTCGGACCGGGCGTAGTGCTGCTGATCGATCCGGTTCGGCGCAGTGTCTCTCTGGATATGTCGGGTAGCGTGTTGGCGGAGACTTCGCAGGACCGGACGCTGCAGAGTTGTATGCAAATGGTGTCCCTGAGTGGGTTGCTGAACCAGAATGAGAAAACCGGGCCCCGCCAGGCATCTGCGCCGACCTGGCGTGTGGTTGGTACTGCCGCCGACCCGGCCAGTGAGGCCAACCCCTGGCGTGATACCGCATCGGGAACACCCTGGAATCCTGTCGGCAAAGCCGACTCCCCATCCGCAGCCGCAGTCGGAAAATTCCACAATCAAGCTGGCACCATCGATCCGTGGCGTGACACCGCAACTGGGGCTCTCCCGAATCCAGCCAGCGCGCCCTACCTCTGGCAGGGCGCCGCAGGCGATAACCCCACGGCTGAAGAAGCCTTGCACACGGTTTCCGCGAGGGACGGCCGGACAGGGTATGCCTCGGTGCCGGCAGATCTGCCCGGGTTCCCATTACGCACTGCCACGGGAGAAATCGCCTTTGAAGTGGTCCCGGCAGGGCTGCCCGGCGCAACTCCTCAACGTCCATCGGACGGTGTGGACATGCGGGAATATGTGGTGACGGCGGGAGATTCCCTCTCAGCTCTGGCCCGGCGTTTTCAACCGCCCGGCTGGAGTTTTCGGGAAACTTTTGAATTCATCATCCAGCACTCCCCCGCGATGTCATTCCACTCGGATATTAATCACCTGGAAGTGGGGCAGGTGTTGTACCTGCCAGTGCCACGCCAGTCGCTAGCAC
>CAZUGZ010000006.1:0-8195 GCA_964620555.1 uncultured Alteromonadaceae bacterium | reverse complement strand
ACCCATTCACCATCTCCATTGATGAGCCTGCCCCAGGGTTCGACCGCGGTGACACCCGCAGTCGAACCTGAACAGGCCAGGCGGCCACCGTCCCACAGGTCGCGCCTTTCTGCGGTACGAGCAGCGGAGGCAATTCGGCAATTTTCCGAACTGGGCACGCCCGCCGGGGGGGCGGTCAATGCCACCGGAGTGTCTGCCCCTGACCCGTTTCCAACCGGCACGGTAGCGGAAGAGACCAGCACTCAGGTGCCACGGGATTCGTCCCCTGCTGTCGCAGCAGTTGAAGAGAATCGGCCGTCGACGTACCTGTTGCGGCTGGACGCAGGTTCTTTGCGCAACAATCTCATACGCATTCTGGCCGACCACGACTACACCCTGGGACATTGGGGGTTTGGCAATGCGGAGGAGGAAATTGATTGGCATATCCCCAAGGGCTATACCTGGACCCAGCCCAATGACCTGGCAGTGGTGCTGCGTGCCCTCGGCGAGATTTACAATTTGCGGGCAGTAATCAATGAGTTGGACCACACCGTAGACTTCGGCCCTGCCCGCGCCTGGGGGAGTTCCTGATGTTGCGCCCGATTTGCCTGGTGCTGGTCTTGGCGGGATGTACCGCAGTTACCGAACCGCCCGCTGGCGCCAGCGGCCAGTTGGTACGGGTTCACGACCAGGTTTCCGCTCTGCGCCGACAGTCCGCAACTGCGGCCACCCTGGTCCGCCGGCCCCGCCAGCCAGCCTGGTTGGATCAGTCGGTGCAGGCCGACTACCAGGACGTTCCGGCTACCGCAGCGCTGCGAGCGGCCCTGGGGGGGCATCCCATACGCTATACCTTCTCGCCGTTACAGGTGCCAACGGTCTCCTCACCGATGGCGGCCAGCACCCTGCGCGAGCACCTCGAAACGATTACTGCTCAGGCCAACTGGACCTACCTGCTGGATGCGCACACCGTGGTCATCTCGGACACGGTGCAGCGCTCCTTCGAGCTGCTGGCCGCACCCGGGGAGTACAAGGGCAAGTTGTTACTGCGTGCCCTGGGCGAAGGCACCAGCACTGAGAATGATGACCTGAATGAGGCGCAGATCGATCTCAATCCACAAAATGACGTGGAGGCGGCAATGGCGAGTCTGCTGCAACTCGATGATGCAGACACCAGCATGTCCTGGCTGGCTGCCAGCGGCACCCTGCTCGTGCAGTCGCCGCCCGATACCATGCGCCGGATAGAGTCTGCAGTTGAGCGCGTCAATCGAGCCGCCTCGCGCAGGGTATCTCTGGAACTGGTGTTGTATGAAGTCGATGTCACGGCGACCCGCGAGCGCAGCGTCGATTTGATGGCGGTAATCGACCTGGCGGGCGGTGCCGCAACGCTCACCGCCACCGGTGTGCAGTTACTGCCCGCTGAATCCATCAGCCGCAGTCAGGGGCTGGGTGCGAGCGTCGAAGCAGATAACAGTCGCTTCCCTGGCAGCAGTGCGGTGCTGCGCTGGTTGAATCAGCAGGGAGAAACTTCGGTGGTGGCTCGCAGCAGCCTGACCAGCGCCCACAACCAGATGGTTTCGGTCGAGAACGTACGTACTCGTGATTATATCGGTGACGTTTCGGTGGAAATTTCCTCTGTTGGCGGGTCGGCCAGGGAAGTCACCCGAGTCGAAACCAAGACTGCTGAGACTGGCCAGAGTCTGCACATTCTACCGACGGTTCACGGAGACCAGGTACATCTGCGTCTGGCCCTGAATCAGGCGGACCTGGTGCGTCTGGAGCAGTATTCCTTTGACGAGAACCGGATCCAGGGGGCACTGCCGATCATCGAGCATCGCAATCAGGCGCTGAATATCTCCCTGCGCTCCGGGGAAAGTCACCTGGTCACCAACCTGGCGCGCCGGGAAACGCGCACCGATGAGGCCAAAACTCCCTGGTTGCCCTGGCTGGGCGATACCCGCCGCAAGGCTGCCAGGGAATTCGAGACGGTGCTGCTGGTGACCGCCACCATTATCGAGCGTTCATGAGATGATTATTGGTGGTCATATCAATCGGCGTCCTGTGCAGGTAGTGCTGGACAGCGCCGGTACCCGCTTCGACGATCCGTCACGTTTCATTCGTGCCCGGCGCATGCGCCAACACGCCCGCGAGCACGGCCAGTTTGCCGTCAGCGATGGCAACATGGTTCGCGTATCTCGCGAGAGGGGCTTGTCGCTGGCAGCGCAATTGGAGCATTTGTTACCGCAGCACAGCGGATGGGTGTTTATCGTCCTGTCGTCGCAACAGGTCTATATGGCCTTGCTCCATGAGGGCCTGGTTTATACGGAAGAGGCCCGTTCAGTGACACAGGCCGAGCAGGCGCTGGAGGCCGAGTCCGGCCAGGTGATGGTGATCGATACCGCGGAGCGCCGGGATTTTGCGGAAGCCTTCACTGGCACGGAGTTGGCCTTGTCCAGCCAATCCTGCTGGTACTACCGGCCCTTGTGGCGAGTCCTGTTGCGCCATGGTCTGCCTCACCCCCTGCACCTGCTGGCGCTGGTGATGCCGCTGCTGCTGGTGGTGGCTGGTGTCACCGTCCACGACCACCGCACCCGGCTGGCGGAAGGGGAGGCAGCCATGGAGCGGCAACTGGCCTCCCTGCGCAACACTGCCAAGCTTCGGCAGCATCCTGCCCACGCCCACCGTCAGATGCTGGCATGGGCAGACTGGCTGCGGGAGCTGGATACCTATCGTACCCAGGGTCTGGTCAGGGCTTTTTGGGATGGGGTGACCGTGTCCTTGCAGGGGCAATTGACCGAGGCAGAACCCGAACGCCTGCAGGGCATTGCCCTGAGCAGGAACGAGAAGCTGCGGTTGAGTGAGCAAAGCTGGCAGGTCGAACGGGAGTTGCAGGTGGAAGAATCGGACAGCGGCCCGAAACGTGATCCGATCGATCTGGCTGATTGGCTGAGCCATGCGGACCCGAGCTTGCGCCTGGTTGACGCAACTCTCCTGCTCGGCAAATCCACGGTTGGTCTGGGCTACACCCGCTATCAACTTCGCCTGGAGGCTTCCCGAGGGGATGTGGCGGTGTTCAGTTTGCTGGCCAACCTGCTGCAGGGAATGCCGGCCAGGATGGATGTCGTCAGTGTCAACTTCGAGCGGGCGCTGCCGGTAGCTGCCTCAGTGGAATTTTCAATATGGGGGAATTGATCATGCCTGATCGAACGTGGGGGCTGCTGGCAATCTCCCTGGCACTACCACTCGCGGTGGCCGGGGAAACCGAACTCGAGCCGGACGAAGCTGCCCTATTGACCGCTCGCACCCAGGCCCGCCGGGTGGCCGACGCCAACGAGATCCTGGATGGCCTGGAGCAACTGTCCCGCTATCCGGAGGCGGCTCGGGTGTTGCTGCAGCAGAATCGGGACGCGTCCCTGTTGCAGGCGCTGCAGGCGATGCAGCGTCCTTTGAAGAACAAGCCGCCCACTCCAGCGGCACCACCGCGAACACCGCCCAAGGTGGCGGTGCCCAAGCGCCGCAGTGCACCCCTGCGAGTGGTGGGCGCCTGGGTGGCACCGGTGCCCAAAGCCATCATCATCGCCGATGGCAAGCACGAGATTGTGTACCTCGGAGAGTCTTTCCGGGCCAATTCCACCAGTTGGACCTTGCACGGCGTCACGCCTCGGGAACTACCGGAATCGGACAATTACCGCCATTACCAACTTGAGCTGATTGACAGCGATGGCAAATCCAAGCTGCTGGACTGGCCCACGCCATGAGTATCGTCACGGAAATCAACGTGTTGCGGGATGCCGGTCGTCTGGACAGCGTGGTCGCCGACAGGTATCTGGCCCAACATCCAGAACTGCCGGCACTGATCGCCGAGGATGGCACGGTATATCACCGCGCCACCGCCCCGCAGACGCCGCTGATGGAGCTTCGCCGGTTTCTATGGCAGCAGAAATTATTGCCCGACAGCAGCGCCGCATTCCGTCCGGTGCTGGACACCGTTTTTGCCTCCTACACCAAGGAACTTTCCCGCAATGCCCGACCTTCCGATCCCGCTGCCGGGGTCGCTCGGGCCACCGATTTGCTGGAACTGGCGGTTTCCTCGGAGGCGAGCGATATCCACATCGAAGCCCGCCGCGAGGGCACGACGATTCTGTTTCGGGTACACGGGGTAATGCGCACCATGGCCGAGGACATCGATTTTGAGGAAGCCCAGCGGCTGATACAGACTTACTACGTCAACTCCCAGTACGCCAACACCACCTTTGATCCCATGGCGCCCTGTGACGGGCAGTTCAATTTCATCGATCCCAATACCAACAAGGCCTATATAGCCCGTCTGAATTGTGTACCCACCGCCCAGCGTGGGCTCAAATTGGTGGTTCGTTTGCGCAACCCGTTGGAAGTGCAGGACATCGGTGAGGCTGGCTATTCGCCTACCCAGATGCGCTTGATCCACAACGCCCTGGGCTGTACTGAGGGCATGTTGTTGTTCTGTGGTCCGACCAACTCCGGGAAATCCACCAGCGTCACCTCGTTGGTTGCCAGTCTGCCCCGCTCGCGCTGTGTGGTTGAACTGGCCGACCCGATCGAAGCCTATCTGCCCAATTGCACCCATGTGTCTCTCAACTCCAGTGGTGACAACAGCGAGGACCTGGCCGCCCTGCTGATCGAAGCAACTGTGCGCCAGGACACCGATATTCTGGTGCTGGGAGAAATTCGCAGTGCCCAGACAGCCGCGGCGGCCGAGAAGTTGGCGGAGCAGGGTAAGCTGGTAATCTCGACCCTCCACACTGGCACGGTGCTCGGGGTCTACTCGCGGCTGACCGGGCTGGGCATGACCAGCCATCTATTGTCGCTGCCCGGTTTTTTCCGGGCGGCGGCCGCCCAGCGTCTGGTACCCACCTTATGTCCGGTCTGTCGCCGGGAGCAGGCGCCGCCTGCTCATCGCGAAGCCAGCAAGCGATTGAGCGGAATTCTCAGCTTGTGCCACGCCGAGCAGATGGCGGGAATTCGCTACCACAATCCCGAGGGCTGCGAACGTTGTCACTACACCGGCATTATCGGCCGCACCCTGGTGGCGGAGGTAATGGTGGTGGACGACCGGGTTCGCGGTATGTTCGCCAGCGGTGACCTGCACCGGCTGCGCCATTACCTGGTGCACGAGCAGGGCATGGAGAGCATGCACCGCCACGCCCTGGGCAAGGTGCTGGCGGGTACCCTGGACCCGTTCCAGGTGGAAGCCAGGATCGAGCCATTCAGTGCCCAAAACATCGACCTGCCGTTGCGCTCGGTGACGGTCCAATGAAGGCGCATACCGCTGTTCTTCGCTTGCTGTCTTTCGGCCCTGCCGAGCGCAGCCGGCTGCTGCGCATTATATCTACCCAGTTGCGGGCCGGCCTGCCCCTGGGCCAGGTCTTCAGAGGGTTGGAACAGTATGGCCACTCCCCCGCCATCCGCCTGTTGGGCAGACAAGCCCAGCGGGATCAGACCGAGACCGGATTGTTTACTGGCCGCTGGGACCGATCCGGTTTGTGGCCGCGCCGCGATGCACTGTTGTTGCAGGTCGCAGAACGCCAGGCCGCCCTGCCCGAGGTTACTGAGATTCTGCAGGCCGGTGCCGATGTAAAAATCTCCTGGTGGTCCGTAGTCGGTCAGCCCAACCTGATTTGGGTAGGCTCTGCCCTGATGACGGTGGCGATTCTGTTGGGCACCATGACCCAGGCCGACCTGATTCGCCAGTACAGTGAGGCAGAACCGCGGGCGCTTCTATACGGCGCCGCGGTCCAGCAATGGGGACTGCCACTGCTGGTCGCCGGGCTTGCCCTCACCGCAGTCTACCTGCTGCTGCGCCGGACCCTGGGCTGGCCCCTACGCGGGCTGGGCTATCTGCTGGGTCTGTTCCGCACCAGCGACCGCCTCCACGCAGCCAGTGTCTGCCGCCTGCTGGCCACTCTGTTTGGCCTGGGCCTGAGTTGGGCAGAAAGCCTGAGCACCGTCCGCCAGCTCGACGTGGGTCAGCCCTGTCGCGAGGTCATGCTGAACAGGGCACAGACCCGAATTGACGATGGCGATGGGGTGGCGGCCGCGCTACAGGACGCCCATCTGCTCGATGAACGTTACGCCAACTACTTGCGCTCACTGGCTCCGGCGGGGGAGACCGATGGCCTTTGCGTTGGGCTGCCCCTGGTCGCAGACCTGATCGAACTGGATGTCGCCTCTACCCTGGAGGATCTTCGCTATTTCATCACCGCGGTTTCGGTGGCCATCGCTGCGTTGATCATTTTTGCCCTGCTGCCCCTCGCCTTTGGGGAGGGGCTCAATCTCGGAGGAGAGCTATGAACCACCATCTCAAAATCGACCACCTCGGAATCCGTCCACTGCTGCGTTCCCCAGGTCACCAGTCAGGTTCGGTGATCGGCATAGTGCTGGCTGCGCTGTTTTTGGTGACCCTGACAGTGATGGCGCTCAATCAGACTGCCAACATGTTCAAGTCGACCCAGATCAATGCCGCGTCGGCGGAGGTCATTCGCTTGATTCATGCCCTGCAAGCCTGGCGGTTGATTGAAAAAACCCTGACCGGCGCCACAGTGGACGAACTGGCAAACAATGGTTACGACATCGCACCCATTACCGCGGCTGACGAAAAGAACCTGTACGGATTGGCGGTAACGGTGGCCGCCGGCGCTGTGACCTATACCTTGCGCGAGCAGGAGCAGTGCGAGCAATTGGCCAAGCGCATACAGAATTCCACCAACTATGCCACCGACCCGGACTGCGATGCCGCCGGGGTGCTGACCTTCACCATTGACTGACCGATGATTCAGATCGTCATGACACTGGCCTTGTCCGTCGCCGTTACCACGTTGTCGCTGCGTAACTGTTCACAGGCGCAGATGCGGCTGGGGGCTGTGGCCGGGTTGAATGCCTACAGCGCCGCCCTGCGTCAGTACCGGCAGGCAAACTGTCAGGCCTTGCCGGCCGTGGTCAGCGAAGAGGAACTGCGCCAGGCACCAGGCTGGCTCAACCAGCCGTTGCCGCCGGATACCACCTGGACTGCCGAGTTCAGTACCCAGGGTGCCATCAGTGTGACGGTAGCGGGCAGCACGGCAGCCGCTCGCGGCGCCCTGGCCACCATTGCCGCAACCGCGGGCGGTGACATCCGCAATGGACGGGCTCACTTTGCCGTAACGCCGTTGGCCGATCAGTCACTCTCGGGTCCGGGTTTCATGCGCATGTACGATTCGGGTTGTGGTTAGCCCTGGGCCATGCAGATGAACCCAGGCCCCCGTCAATCGTCCCCGATTATACGTTCGTGTTCCGTGAGGCAGCCCGCGAGGGACCGGGGTCTTGCTGGCCGGCGTATTCGGCGGTGCTCGCTGGTTCGAGGCAATGCCAACCGACAATTGGGCTTCAGCCTGATTCAAATGGTGTTGGCAATTGGCTTGATGAGCTACCTGAGTATCCAGTTGATTCCCTACGTCAGCGCCTGGCAAGAGGCCAAACTGATACGGGTGACTCGACACGGCATTGAGCAACTTGCCCAGGCGGCAGTGGCCTTTCGGGTGGACCAGAACGAGCACCACCTCAATCCGACGGTGGTTTGGCCTGCGGATCAGGAAATCCTGATTGACAGGGGCTACCTGCCACCGCCCCCTTCCAATGGCGGAGTCCTCTGCAACGGAATCTACTGCAATAGCGTTGGGAAGCCCTATGAATTCGATACCTCCCAGGATTGGCTGGTAATTCGCACCGACATGCTTACCAACCGGCAGGCCCGCGGGGTGGCCGCGGAATGGGGCAACTTTACAGCAGTGAACCAGGTCCAGGTCGAAGTTCGCATCGTTGTTCCCGGCC
Organism: uncultured Alteromonadaceae bacterium; assembly: GCA_964620555.1. Lineage (GTDB taxonomy): Bacteria > Pseudomonadota > Gammaproteobacteria > Pseudomonadales > Halieaceae > JAPOQD01. Next base: position 374 of record CAZUGZ010000006.1, on the reverse strand, counting down.
AGGAGAGCAGCCACCGGGAATTGGTGCAACTCGATGGTATTCACGCTGGAGTACAGCAACAGATGCGTGGTCCCCTGCACTGGCGGTCAGACCTCACGGGGCTCGATGGCAGCGGCGATCCGATCGCCACCACCGTTGCCATTGACCTGGGGGAAAACGACATCGACAACGTCGGCCGCCTGCGGGTACAGACCGCTGTCAATGACGGCCTGCTTGAGGCCGATGCGGCCAATATTCAGGCCCTCACCGCCACGGATTTCAGTTATGACAACTAACCCGCACAGTTCACCAACCTTCTACTGCGAACGCCGAGACCCTCGCTGTGACAGGGCCTGCTCCCTCCAGCCGCTTCGACATAGTGTCAACCATGCCTG
>CAZUGZ010000005.1:0-68640 GCA_964620555.1 uncultured Alteromonadaceae bacterium | reverse complement strand
CAGTACCAATTATTATCCTATCCACTATACTCCCCTGCCACTTCCAGCTCCTTTCTACAGTCTTAAACCACCCCGTAACTGATCATTTACCCGTTGTCACGAAGTTTCCGGTACATTGCCAGGCGTTTGTCCTGATAAAAATCCGGCCAACCCAGGCTACGCTTGATCTTCCGCGTCTCGTTCTTGCGACGCATAAAACCTTCACTGGCCCAATAAACGGGGATATCGGGAAAGAGCGATGGGATATCGACCAGGTCGGTGGTAGGACGGCTGTCCCATACCCAATCTTCCTCGATTCCCTTAATTTCATCCCACACCTTGAGTTCGATCTTCAAAGGGAATTTATTGGGCTTTTCGATGATATTCATGTCCACCACATGGCCCTGCATCACTTCACCTTTGTCGTTTATACCAATGGCAAACTGCCAGTCCTCCAGTCCTGCGCCGAAATAGCCGTACTCATAGGAACCGTCTTCATAAACATTGCAGAAGGATGGCCAGGCGCAATTGATACCGGGCAAACCCTGTGCGGGCCGATTGCCCAACATAGAACTCGCATAGGTAATACCCGGGCCGAAGTAGATACAATCAAAACCCAGGTTACCATCCACCTTGAAGCTCAGGACTTCGCCTTTTACACGCATATACTGCGACACGTAAGCGAAACCGTCCCGTTCCACGGGACCTGGTGCATAGATCTGAACGACATGTGGCATCAACTCGCCTTCTATCTCTAGAAGGCCTTCTTCCTTCCAATAAAAGCGGTCCTTCGCCACCTCTATCTGCAGAGAGGAAACACCGTTGTTAAAAGCAGAGTCCAGGCTTTTCCAGGCGATACCTTTATCTGTCTTATCAACAGTCATACCTCCCCGGTACGCCTTGAAGGCTTCCGGCGTAATGCGCGCATCCTTACCGTCGCGATTGTCATACAGTAGCAGGGCATTCGCCACCCGCGGTGGCAGTTCGCGGGTCAGCACAAAAATACGCTCGTCGTTCTCTGCATACAGCGAGCCCCAGATCCATGAAGCCGACAGTGGCATGCCCTGGAAGGTCACCTCGGGCCACATATAGCTGCTGTCGCATTCGAAGGCATTCACTAATGGCCGGTAATTGAAATCCCCGAATCTGCCTATCTGTGGCAGTCTCTTACCAACACTGCGTGGCCGCGCCGCCCCAAATGCAGGCGAGCCCATTATACCTGCAGCGGGAACCGCCGCTGCGCCGGCTACGCCAGCACCGGTCATCTTGATAAAATTGCGTCGATTATTGTCGGCAGAATCTTGATCGGACACGGTATTTCTCCTCTTATTGAGCCTGGAAACATGGTCTGTTTATATAGTATACCGTTTCGTTTTAAAGTCAAAGTGTTTCTTCCTCGTTCCCGTGGCATCCTGACCTGATTCAGCCTGGAACGTCTAACAACCGGCCAAAAATAGAAGCAGTGGTATTTTCCGGCCCGAGGGCGGAAAACCCCCCATCCACTGGCAGCACTATTCCGGTAATAAACTTCGCCATATCGGAGCATAAGAACAATACCGCGTCGCCGATCTCTTCAGCATCGACCAGGCGCCCGCCATCCAGTGGCTGAGCATGGCAAGCAGCCTGATCTGCAAGTTCGCGGCTGTTTCCTGTGAGTTTCATAATCGGCTCACTCACAGTGGCACCGGGGGCCACGGCGTTCGCCCTGATACCTCTCTCAGCAAGCTGGGCAGCCAGGCACCTGGTCAGGGTGTTGATCGCCGCCTTTGAGGCGGGATATGCCAGTAGTAAATCTGTACCGATTTCGGCTGAGCAGGAGCTGATGTTCACGACTGCACGAACATCGCTTTGTTCAAGCGCTGGCAGTGCCTTCTGGACCAGAATCGCAGGGGATATAACATTGATGTCCATCGTATTCCGCCATTGTTGACGGCTGCTCATGTAGCCCTGTTCATCCGCCACGGCGGAGTTATTTACGATGATATCGAGGCCGCCAAATTTTTCGAGAGTCACCTTGATCAAGGCGTCGAGTTGTTGGTCTTCGCTGATGTCTGTGCGTTGGAAGAAGATTCCTCCATCACATTGACTATCCATCTCCTCAATCGGCTCACTACGCTGGGCGATTACCACACGACACCCTGCCCGGTTCAATGCGAGAGTGATAGCAGCACCTATACTGGAACCACCCCCGGTAACAATCGCAGTCTTTCCTCTCAAATCTATAGTTTTCATCACCCTCTCGGCTTGTTTGTTTTACATGGTACGCAGCTACTCAACTACCAACGACGACGTAATTGATACCCCAACCTACGATCCATCAACTGCTTGTGCCGCTGTTCCGGAGTCACCGTTACGACATCATCCGGGAGATAGGACATCAGCTCTGCGAATTTTATCTTTTTGGCTACCGGCAATGGGGCACTGTCGGCTTTAGTCCATCGACCGCAAATGCTCCCTTTTCGGTAACCCTGGATATCGAGCCAGTTATTAATGCCCGGATCCTGCCAGCACAAAACAAAGCGCAGCTTGCCGTCGGAATCAACAACAGCCTGCTTATCGTTTAGCGCGCCTTGGCGGTGCTGTGCATCGAGACACATGTAAACCTCATCGGTAAGTTGGACAGCCCAGTACAGCACATTCTCCGGCAGTTCAGTTTCAACAATCAGAGCTTCATCCGGGCCGACATCAAAGTTTCCTTCATAGTAGACCTGTGCGGGAACACCGCCCCATTGCACAAAGTCGACAAATCGGATGCTGTTGAGCGCGCCCGCTCGACGCTGGGCCTCGATAATATTCAGCCAGAGATCGTTGCTACGCACATGGCCATTGTAGAGGCGCTCCAGTCGGCGCTGGACATCTTCCGGTGAGCGCCTTTTGCGACAGGGTGGTACATCCAGCCGGGTAATGGCCATATCCGGCGAGCGTTCATTGATCCAGTCACAAGAGCAATCACGCACAAAAAGATAATCGGTGGTAGGCGGCATTTCCCACCAATCACCGTTCCAATCAGCAGGACGCCTTTTACTCAGCATGACTTCAAATGTGCCGTCTTCGGTAATCGTGAGGTCATCAAGCATGTACTCGCGAAGGGTCGGACCCGGTTTATTGGTAAATATCGAATAGTCGTGGCAGCAACCGATAGCGACGAAGCGAGTGGTTCCCCGCCGGCCCACGATGCGATATGTGCCCTCCTCGTCTATGGCCGTGTAGGTATAATTGTAATCGGGGTTGGCGCTGGCAATAGGGATGCTGTTGTTACACACAGGGACAAACTCTGGATAGTCGGCATCACTCATTGCGGCCACGTACATCGGACTCAGGCACATGGTGAAAGAGTGCAGCAGATCCATTTTGGCCTCATTATTATCAAGGCGGTCAAGGTGCTCACCAGATTTGAGCAACTGGGTGCAATAGTTCTGCCATAGTGCCAGGTGATCTTCTTTATCCAATTCACTCTCTCCACTCTTTCCGCTGATTGTATGGTCTGGTCCTCTGCCCTGGGCGCCCAGTACCGTCACACTACCTGCTCCTAAACTGGCTGGCAGCAGGCTCGCAAGTTTGACAAATTGTCGGCGATTGGATTGCATCTCAGCGTCTTGATCGCACTATCGGTCAGTTCAAGCAGGGCGTTAGCAGTCCCAGTTGGGATACCAGGCGTATCCCGGGCTCGGCCTTGATGATGTCAGGCACCCTGTTCAGCATACAGGCTGCCGATGCCACCTCGCTATCCTTGCGTTCGACAATAATGCTACTGCTTGGAACTCCCTGGACATCCCAGCGGAAATTCTCGGTCTCGTCATCCCTGAGGATTCGAAGTTGAAAATCGCCACTCACCGCAACGCCCTCTGCGGTATCAATATCGACTGAAATAGAATAACCAACGACACTGCCTGCTTCAATGTCACGCTCGTACGCTGCGCTGAAAACCGGTGTGTCGAGCAGGGCGGGAACGACCTTGTTGGAGCTACCGGTTACCGTTAGCCCGCACTTCTCGAGTACCTGTTGCATAACGGTAATATATATCGCGGCAAGAGGTACGTTGATACTTCCGAACTTCTGATCGAATTCTTCCAACGACAGGCCGATTCCCATTTGCTCGGCTATTTCCTCGCGTGGATAGTTCACATTGGTTAGTGTGGAATGAGTGAGTTTGCTTGCACTGACGCAGGGCCCCATCGCCAGTATGCCGGACCAGATACGCGAATAATCCCACACGCTGTTACCCATAAAACTGACACCATTACTCAGCGCAATTTTCTCAATTCTCTTTGCGATCTCAGGATTACATTTCTCAGGGTAACAGGCCTGTCCTCCATGGCAGATTACGTTGACTCCAGCGCCCAGCAGGCGTTCATAGGCAGGCCAGTTCTCGTCAAGCATATCGGTGGTGGCGACAATTGCCACGTCCGCATCCAGCTTGCTGTAATCAGCCGTATCGCAATCCTGCACAGTGACACCCAGATTCTTGTCCATGCCCGCCAATCGCCCCAGATCCTGGCCTACTTTTTCACCGGCACGGTTATAGGCCGCGACAACTGGCCAACCCTTTGTAGCGGCCAGTCTGGCGACTATGCTGCCGTAGTTTCCAGTACCATAGATGGCTATACGGGGAGCTTTTTCATCTTTCATTTTCTAATCTCCGCCTGCCAATCAAAAATACTGTGCGTAGCGTTCATAATAGAATGTAAAGGCGGAGCGAACATCGTCTTCCGTAACACCATAATCGGCGACCGAATAGCGATGGCCGCGATGTTTGCTTTTTTTGTTTTTCCTGGCGTACTGCTGCAGAGATTCGCGGGATTTTTTCGGGAAAGGTATGCCAAAATGTGCATAAACATTCGCTGTAAACCCAACTGAATTTTTTATAAAATCATTGAACGATACATCCAGGAAATTACCTGGGTTGCCGTCCCGAACATCCAGCGCTCTTTTCAGGACGGTGGGGTTCCACACAAGTTCTCGCTGGTTTAAGTGGCTGGCGTCATAACCCGTACCAGTCGCCTTAACCGTTGTATGCATCAAACTTAAAAACGAAGGAATTATATTCGTCGGATCGCGATGCAAAAATACGATACACGCGTCTGGATAAACACCCAGCAGAAACTTCAAATTTCCAAGTCCGGCCGGATCTTTTAAAACCCAGCGTTTATCGGGTTCATTGGCACCGATAAGACAAAGCATTTTGCGGTGCCGCTCGTAAGCATAGGTCAAGTCTGCTTCAAGCAACCATCTGTCATAACCGGGAGCATTTACCAGGTTCGAAAAAGTAATGGCCGCAAAGTCCTGGCTCATGAGATGCACACATTCGTCAGGCAGCTCCGGCGACATCTCATGCATCCCCTTAAGTTCGGGGCTGTGCTCCGACAGTGCGGCAAAGCTATCCTGGCTTGCTTGAAATACTGGATGTTCATACCATTGATCGCGAGACGGGCGTGGCATTGGGTGGCCTGCGAGCCACAGCTCTGCTGCCTGGTTACCCGGATCGGCAGCAAGCAGTCGGTGTAAAGCCGTGGAGCCACTGCGTGGCAAGCTTGCTATCATAATTGGCCTGGTAACTGGATTTTCCAGGCATCCAGAGTATTGTCGAAAACCCTCCTCGGTGTCGAGTCTCGCGCACAATGCGTCAGTAACCAGCTTGCTCACAAAGGCGCGCATACCCTGATTCAGGTTTGCCTCGTCATCGTAACTGGCCATCAACACTTCCATGCCCTGCAGGTAATCCCGGGGACCGAACTCGGACAAGCCCGTCTGCGCTATCGCCTGCTCGTGAAAGTAGTCTATCGCCTGCCTGAACTTGAAGCGCCGCTGACTCATCGCTCAACCCATCAAGCCGGTACCACCGTTAACGCGAAACTCGACGCCGGTGCTGTAAGAGGCTTCATCGCTGCAGGCGAACAGGGTCATGTGGGCAACTTCTGTTGCTGTCGCCAGCCGCGTCATTGGCAGCTGTTCCAGCATCTGATCGCCGATCTTGCCGATGGCAGCGGTCATCGGTGTATCGACACCAGCGGGACAGATGGAATTTATGCGAATACCCTGATCCAGCACTTCCAAAGCCGCAGATTTGCTCAGCCCCAGCACTGCGTGCTTGGTAGCACAGTAGGTGGCGTTCAGCGGCACTGCCTGCAAGCCAGCGCCCGAGGACATATTAACGATGACGCCCTGCTGCTGTTTCCTCATGTGCATCAGCTCGGCCTTCATACAAAGGAAAACTCCCTCGACATTAATCGCGAACGCTCTCTGCCATGCACTTTGATTAGTTTCAGTGAAAGGTACAAAAGCGGGAAAAATGCCCGCGCTATTTACACCGAAATCGAGTTGGCCAAAGGTCTCCACGGTAGCATCCACGGCCCTGTTAACCGATGCCGCGTCGGTAACATCAAGCTCCACGAATACTGCTTCATAGCCCCGGGCCACCAGTTCACTCGCATAGCTTGCGCCAGCGTTCGTATCGATATCGGCGATTGCCACTTGGGCGCCGCTTTCACAGAACTGTTTTACCGTTTCTTTCCCGATACCTGATGCGCCACCAGTAACAAATGCCACACGGTTGGAGAAATCAAAACTAACAGAAGGCATAGCTCATCCTATAATCACGTGTACGCAGCTCAGGTCGCTAAACTGCAGTCCGTTCCGATAATGCTCGTATCGCATGAAACCCTTCCCACACCGCGTGCTGAACCCGACGCGGTGCCACCGCATCTCCCACCACAACCACATCGCGTACGCGCTGGCGCAGCGCATCCTCCATTTCGCCATTGGCGCGGTAGCCCACGGCAATCACTACCGTATCCGCGTCCAGGCCAAACTCACTGTCCCGCTGAGATACCATCACCTGATTCTCTTCGATACGCTCCAGTCGGGTATTGGTCAATACCTCTACCCCGGTTTCAGCCAGCATTTCCTGAAGCTTCATGATATCGCCGGCGAACAATGGTTCGGGCAGTATCTCCGGCTGCATCTCGACTACCGTTACCGCTTTGCCCTGCTGCGCCAGTTCCAGCGCCGTCTCCACGCCAACTAGACCTCCTCCGGCGACCAGCACCTTTTGCCCGACAGGTACCTCTTCTTTCAATACCGCTGAAGCCGTAGTTACCTGATCTCGCTCAATGCCCGGCAGTGGTGGAATAATCGGTCTGGAGCCGGTAGCAAGAATAACGAGATCCGGATTCTGCGCTGCGATACTGTCAATGGTACCATCTTTGTTGAATTCCACGGGTATATCCAGCTTCTTAATCTGAGCGCGCAAGTAGTCTACGTAGCGCATGATTTCGGTTTTAAACGAGGGTGCCGCAGCGAGCAGCAGCGTACCACCCAGCCGATCGGACTTTTCCCATAAGACCACCCGGTGGCCCGCCTTGCTGCCCTGTATGGCCGCCTCCAGACCCGCGGCGCCCGCCCCGATAATCAATACGAACCGGCTCTCTTTGGGCTCCGGTATAATATTGACCAGCTCTTTGCCGGTGGTGGCGTTGACCGCGCAACCCAGACGCTGGCCATTGAATATTCGAACGATACAACCTTCATTACAGTATATGCAGTGAACAATATCCTCCTGGCGATTCTCCTTTACCTTGAGAACCCAGTCAGGGTCGGCCAGCAGCGGGCGTCCCAGGCCGATATAGTCTGCCTGCATATCCGCCAGCACCGCTTCCGCTTCATCCGGGTTGCCGAGTTTGCCGCCAGTCAGCACTGGAATATCAACCACCTGTTTGACCGCCCGGGATAATTCCACCTGGAAACGACGGCTTTGATGCACTGTGGGAATAGTCTTATGCCAGCTTTCATAGCAGCCAGCATCGATCTGCAGGGCATGGACACCGGCGGCCTGCAAACGCCGGGCAATTTCCAGTCCTTCATCAAGGGTTCGCCCGCCATCGAAATAGTGCTCTGGCGACATTTTGAATATCACCGGAAAATCATCGCCACAAACCTGTTGAGTCTTTTGAACCAATTCCAGCGCAAAACGCATCCGCCCATCGAGATCTCCACCGTACTCATCAGTACGTTGATTCCAGGCAGCGGTCATGAACTGGTCGATCAGGTAACCGCCGTAACCGTGCACATTGATGCAGTCTGCGCCGGCAGCCTTGACCATGGCCGCTGAGTTGCCAAACGCCTCAACCAGGAAGGCGATTTCATCTCGTTCCAGTTCGCGGCAGGTTTGATCGGGATCCCAGAAGGCAGGTACGGCTGATGCACTGACCGGCGCGTTGAATCCCGGCAATGCGCCACCAACTCGGCCAATGCCTGGGGATAGTTGTACGCAGACCTTGCAATCCCAGGCATGTATTTCATCGACAAACTGCTCAAAACGATTAAACACGTCCATCGATTCAAATAGATTGCCGATATGCCCGTCGTAACGCGAGGTGACGATACCACCGGCCACCACCATACCCACACCACCGCGTGCCCTTGCGGCGAAGTAGGCCGTCTCCTGCGCTGAGTAGCCGCCATCGAGGTCGTGGGTTCCATGCCCCATGGGAGCTAGGAACACGCGGTTTTTCAGCTTCATCTTGCCGATATATCCGGGCTCGAAAAGCTTGCGGACCGAGCTGGACTGGCATACGCGCGAAGTCATTGTTGGCTTCTTTCTACCAGGGGCTGTAATAAGTGACTACCAATATAGCGCCTGGCAAGAGACAGCGTTATCGCATTGGACCTCGGCAGCCGCTCTATAAGGCATTGATATTATTATATTATTCTGACACCAATGGCGACGGAGGAAAATCTTATATATTCTTTGAATGTACCCACTGGAAAAGCCAGGTTAAGAAGGTTACAGATTGGCCAGAAAAACACAGACATCGTCAAGGTCACCATCGCCTCTATCCGGGGATTTGCCACAGCGGCGGAAGGAACCAAGGCAGACGCGTTCCCAGATTTTGGTCGAATCGATCAAACAGGCCTGCAAATCCATATTGGAGGAACAGGGGGAGCAGGCCTTATCGGTTAACAACCTCGTTGAAAAAGCCGGTGTCGAAGTCGGTTCCCTTTACCAGTACTACCCGAACATCGACGCGGTGGTGGGCGAGATCTGCCACGATGAGGTAATCAGGCATCTAAATGCCCAGATCGTAGCCATGTCGCACATGGAAGAAGCGACGCCTGAGCAGTTTCTCCGCCATCTTGTCAATACGGTCATCGAATTTCACCGGCGCCTGTTGGCATATGACCGGAAGTTTTTCACGCAGTACAAAACCTCCTTCAAACTTTCAGAGCACTACAACCAGCTTTTGCAGGATCCGGAGGCATCGAATAACAGTTATCATCGGTTTCTCTCCAACAGCCTGCCGCAGCACCATTTTGAAGTCGCTGTTTTCCTGATTGACAACTGTATTGACAGCCTGATCGAAAAAGCCATTGCCGAACGTCCCGAATATCTCGAGGAGCCTGCCTTTGCGGATTATATCTACACGATGTGTACCAGCCTCCTCCAAAGTCACAGCAGGTAAAGGCCTGATGAAGGCGATCCGCTCAACCTCAGCTTGATCGCCCCTCGGCCAGTATTATAGTATACTAAAATAAACCAGATACGGTCGATTTAATGAAAGTCAAAACAGATAGTCCATGAGCACTCCCTTCTATATCCCCGTCGCCAATGAGGAAGCCCTCTTTTCCGCTGCCTACATGCAACAACTGGCCGTGTTCCTGAAAGGCCCCACGGGCGTGGGCAAATCCCGCTTTATAGAGCACATGGCACAGCAACTGGGTCGTCCGCTTATCACCGTGGCCTGCCACGAAGATCTGACGGCCGCCGATCTGGTGGGCCGTTATATTCTGAAGGGTAATGAAACCGTCTGGCAAGATGGGCCGCTGACCGAAGCGGTGAAACAGGGCGCCATCTGTTACCTGGACGAAGTGGTAGAAGCCCGCTCCGACACCGTGGTGGTACTGCACCCGCTCACCGACCACCGCCGGGAGCTGAATATCGAGCGTCTCGGGCAGAGCCTGAAGGCCCCGCCCGAGTTCATGATTGTATTGTCCTACAACCCCGGCTACCAGACACTGTTGAAAGATCTCAAGGCTTCCACGCGGCAGCGCATGGTAGCCATGGATTTCGATTTTCCTCCGGCAGAAGTGGAGAGCAGGGTACTAAAAGACATCTATGACATTGAGCAGGAACTGGCCGACAAACTCGTGCGCCTGGCGGCCGTGATGCGCCGGTTGGACGCCCCGGGCCTGTCCGAAGTTGCCTCCACGCGCGCATTGGTGGCCACCGGAAAACTGGTCAAGGGGGGCATGTCTCCCCGGGATGCCGGCGTTGCGGCGATGGCCAGTGCACTCAGTGATGACCCGGAAGTCATCCAGGGCCTTACCGCTCTGATAGAAGAGTACCTGGGTGCCTGAGTCCCTTGTCCCCGCCGCCACCAAAGGCCCGGTGAACTGGCGCGAGGTTTTCGCATTTCGCGAAGGCGAAGAAGCCACAACACAGCAGTCCATAGCCGGGCTGCCGTTCCTGGCCTCCGGAGTCGCTGGTCGACAGCTGAAAATCTCGGTTCTGGCCAACCCTGAACCGAGCTATACCGACGGCCAGCAGATCTTCCTGGATCCGGGTTTACCTCCTGCCCAATGCACGGCCGTGGCAGTGGCCCACGCGGCCCTGATTGGCGCCGGCAGTCTCGACCAGCAGTGGGTCAAGGCCATCAGCCTGCGCCCTTCAGTTGTGGCGCGGTTCTTTAGCCTGGAGCTGCCGCGAGCCCTGCGCGGCTGCGAAACGCTGCTACCCGAGGCAGTGCTCCAAGCCATTCCACTGCCTGTGAACAGCAGCGCCAGCGCTGCAGAGTCTCTGGAGACAGCCCGGGACCATCGCAACCATGTGAACCCCGCGGAAACCTGGTTGGGTGTGCTACGTCCGCGGCGCATGCTCAAGGCTGGTGGTGCCGGTTCCAGCAGTACGGCCGCCGACCAGTTGAAAAGCTTCCGCATCAATCAGATCGATGAGCACGAAGAAGGCGAGGAGCTTGACGCCTCGGGTACCAAGGTCATGCGCCTGTTCAGCAGCCCTCTGGCCAGTGCGAACTGGTTCACGGATATGCTGCAACAGATTCTCGGCATGGGCCGGGGCGGCGCCGGCGAGGAAAACAACGACGGCAGTGGCGGTGCCCACGGCGGAGGCAGCGCACAGCAGGCCTCGGGAGAGAACCTGGAAATCACCGACAGCTCACTGCAGATGAGCGATATCGACGAGCGACTGCCTTTGCTCCGCCAGCAGACTGACTGGAAATACCCCGAGTGGCATGAGGGCAAGGACTGCTACGTGGACGATTGGGTCAGTGTGAATGAAATCGAGGCCCCGGCGGACGTGGACAAGCGGCTGGAAGCCTGCGAGGTCTCGATGCATACACTGGCACAGCAGCTGTTCAAGGTGGGAGTCGAGTTTGAAAATCACCGCCGGCAACCCTCCGGGGACGATATCGACGTGGATGCACTGGTAGAGCACCTGGTGGACCGCGCTGCCGGTCACTCACACGAGGAAAACATCTACTGTAACTCGCAGCGCACCCGGCGCGACCTGAGCGCTGCCATGCTGGTGGATATCTCCAGGTCCACCGGAGATAAACTGCCGGACGGGAAAACCATCTTCGGCCAGCAGATACACGCTGCACGCCTGATTTCCAAGGCCCTGTGTTACTTCGGTGACCGGGTGGCGGTGTACGCTTTCCACTCCTGGGGCCGGGGTATCACCCGCCTGCTTCGGCTAAAGGCATTTGACGACGCGGAGGGCGCACTTGTCGAAGAGCGCTTCGCCGGCCTGCAGCCCTCGGGCCTGACCCGCCTCGGGGCCGCGATCCGCCATGCCAGCTTTCGGTTGCAACAGGAGAAATACCATACGCACCGACTGTTGATGGTATTCAGCGACGGATTTGCCTATGACGACGAGTACGAGGGCAGGCATGCCGAGGCCGACGTCGCCAAAGCGCTATCCGAGGCCCGCGAGCAGGGTGTGGCCTGCGTTTGCATCAGCATCGGCAGCGAACAGAGCGACGACAGCCTGGAAAGAACCTTCGGTAACTCCACCTACCTGCACTGCCAGCGCGTCAATGACCTGCCCGGCAGGCTGCAACGGCTGGTCAACACCGCGTTGAAAATCACTGAAAAGAGCGCACGGGCTGCCAATCGCGCGTAGTCGGGTTGATTGATCTGGCCCAATTCTCTTCCTGTACATTAAAACTATATTAGTATACTATAACCAATCAGTTGCACATTACGTCCATGAGTAGGGGAACGGTTATGAAAATGGAAGACATGATTTTGATCAGCACCGATGATCATATCTGTGAACCCCCGACAATTTTCGATAACTACAACGGCAAATATAAAGACCAGATGCCCAAAGTGGTCTGCCGCGACGGCATCGATGCCTGGGAATTCGATGGCAAGCGCGCTCCCAAACTGGCATTGAATGCAGTCGTTGGACGACGCCGGTAGGAGTACGGCCTGGAGCCCAAAACCTTCAACGAACTGCGCAATGGCTGGTGCCGTCCACATCGAAGCTGATGTTTGAGCGCTGCTCGTTACACTGGTCAATCTGGTTGAATTAGCTTTGTGAGGAGAAGGCCATGGCAACTAGGGTAACACGCCGGGATTTCCTGAACGGCGTAGCAATAGGCACGGGAGGCCTTCTGTTGTATGCCTGCGATGGCGAAGAGGGCTCTACGGTTCGGTTTACGCCGACGGATGCGATCAGCTTCAAGCCGCCAGATCCATCCATCTACTACCCCCCTACCCTGACGGGCATGCGTGGCAGCCATGAGGGCTCCTTCGAGGTGGCTCATGCCCTGGCCTGGCACGGAGACAAGCCGGCGCAATACGGCTCTTTAAGCGAACACTATGACCTGGTTGTGGTCGGAGCCGGTATGAGCGGCCTCGCTGCCGCGTGGTATTACCGGAAGAAGATGGGCTCCAAAGTACGTATTCTGATCCTGGACAACCACGACGACTTCGGCGGCCATGCCAAGCGTAACGAATTCCACCACGAGGGGAGAATGATGCTCAGTCTGGGCGGCGCCCAGAATCTGGAAAACCCAGGATTCTACAGCGATACCTCTACCAAGTTATTGGAAGCACTCGGCATAAACCAGGCCACCCTCGACGCGATGGATGCCAATACACCAGATCACTACGCAAGCGCCGGTAAGCTTGATGCGGATAACGGCATGCTACTGCCGGGGCCTGATGGCCATGTTCTGGTGGGTGGTAACTGGATCAAATTCGTGCACGCCGCAGACGGTTATCGCGAAGCGCTGCAAGCCCTCCCCATACCAAAAATTGAACAGGACAGATTAATTGCCTTTATCGGTGGTGAACGCGACTTTCTCGATGACCTGTCCCTGCGAGAGAAATACGCCTACGCCAGATCAGTGAGTTACAACCAGTTCCTGGTTGAGCGCGTAGGCCTGGCAGAAGAGACGCTGCCAATCCTGAACTGCATGCTGCTAATCTATAAAGGCCTGTCCGGATGGAACCTAAGTGTGCTTGAAGCCGTGGGCGCCGGGGCCGCTGGCCTTCGCGCCATGGGCTGGCTAGGGGGACTAGCCGATTCACTGACTATGCCATTGGCTAGTCAGTTTTTGGAGGTGCGCATGTTCCCGGACGGTAATGCCTCCGTCGCTCGACTGCTGGTACAGCAACTGATACCCGCTGTGGCGCCCGATATGAAAGGTGTCGAGGACGTTGCGATTGCTAGGTTTAACTATGCCGCGCTGGACAAGGAGAACCACGCAACCCGCCTACGGTTAAACAGTACGGTGGTCGGTGTGCGGGAGCGCGATGACGACAAGGTAGAAGTGGACTACGTTCAGAAGGGTGAGCCGCTACGCATAACGGCAGACTCCTGTATCCTCGCCTGCTACAACGGCTTGATACCACATCTATGCCCGCAAATGCCTGATGTGCAAAAAGAAGGACTAAGCTATGGCGTCAAGGTACCCTTTGTCTATGCCAATGTCCTGCTGGAGAATGGCCACGCTTTCTCGAAACTTGGAGCGACATTGTTCCAATGCCCAGAGGATCCCTTCCAGATGGTCAGCGCAGCACCCACCATGGCGGTAAGCGGTTACCAGCCCCCGAGAGACCCGGATGATCCCATGGCGGTTTTAATGATGTCATCCCCAATCACCACCACGGAAAAAGGTTCAAGATCGCGCGATTTGCTCCGGTTTGGACAGCACAAGATCTATACAACAACATTTGCAGAGTATGAACAGCAGGTCCGGGATCAATTGCAGGCTATGCTTGGCGCGCAGGGCTTCAGACATGAAACTGAGATTCTCGCAATCACGGTGAACCGCATCCCTCACGGCTACGCTTATGATTATCTGGCACTGGATGATCCGGATTGGCCGGAGGGCGAGGCACCCCACGAGATTGGCAGAGCGCAATTCGGGCGGATTTCCATTGCCAACTCGGACTCTGAGGCCAAGCCATTTATGAATGCCGCCTGGGATGCGGCATGGCGCGCCGTTGAGGAGCAAACTTAGATGCCCGAACGAGACCCGAGAGCCGCATTTGCATGGGCAGAGTCCGTGATGGGCGGCAAGATTGTTCACCGCGAACAGATGTCCCGGTGGCGTCCCACCTGGTTCCTGGATATCGAACAAAAGGATTCTACAGTCCAAAAGTGTTATCTCCGGGGGTTTCGTGCAGCCGGGGTCACCGAGGACGAGGCTGCCAGCCGCGAGCGACTTCGCATGGAAGCGGGATTCATCAAGGCCCTGCAGAACACGAAGGTAAAGGTGCCCACTTATTATGGCTACGAGCCCGGGGGCGGCTGGATCTTGATGGAGAACGTCAAGGGCGACTTTGCCATTACCGGAGTGGAGAGCAAGGAATTGCAACAACAGATATTCCGGCAATACATAGAAAACGTCGCGGTAATGCATAACCTCGACTACACCCTGCTCGATTTGCCGGACAATCTCCCCGTTAACGAGGATTACGAGAGTGCGGTACACATGATGGTGAACTGGGCGCAACAGTCATTTGACGCCTCCCCGCACAAGGAAGATCCTGAGCCCCTGTTTACACTGGCTCAATGGTGGCTGGCAGCCCATCCTCCCCGCCCCGCAAACAAATATTCACTGACCAGCGGTGACATTGGTCCAGACCAATTCATATTCGACAATGGCGAGCTGAAATCGCTTTTTGACCTCGAATACTGCTATGTCGGCGATGCCATGCAGGACATCGGTTTAATGCGTTTGCGCAACATGTGCTATCCCATACCGGATCTCCCAGGACACATTCGTCATTGGGCGCAGCAAACCAACCGTGAGCTCGACAAGCAGTCACTCTCGTACTGGACGGTGGTGGGCATGACGGTATCGCCAATGCTCTTCTACCCGCAAAAGATTAGACCCAACCCAGTGATGCTTGCAGACGTCAACTTGATAAACAGCTGTACACCAATCCACAGGCGCGGTTTGCTGGAGGCACTGGCCGAATTTTACGACTTTGAACTTGAAATACCTGCCCGACCAGCAGAGCGCAGCCATCGCCTTCACCGTTTTGGCCGCCTGCTCACGGAGGAACTGCGCCAATACCACGTTCCACGTGCCATTGAACCTGATCGCTATATGCTGAACTGCACACTCGCCGTCGCTGAGGCTGCGGAACTGAGCGCAAGCATCGGACCAGAATTGGTGAGACAGAACATTTCAGACCTGGAAATTTTGCTGGGCCGGGCCTTCAGCTCAGAGCACAATGCTCTTGCTGCCCTCGAAGAGCAGGTCGAGCGAGACCCGGAACACCAACTGGAAGATACGATACGCGTGCTGCACAGGATTGAGTGCCGCATGGAGTTCCTACAGGCGCCCATCCAGGATTTCAGCGGATTCAGCTCGCTGGTTCCGCTGCAAAGAATGTGATGCGTCCATACCGAACGGCCCGTACCTCATATCAACAGGGGGACGAGACATGCTTTACATAAAGCAAATCTTTTTAAAGTGCTACGCACTGCTGCTTGCACCAGTACTGGCCCGAATGACGCGTCGACAACCCCTCCTGTTCTGCGGAGAAAACAGTAGCAGCCAACTATGTGACTATGTCGCCGGCGTGGGGAGTAAGAGGACTCTACTAGTGTCGGATCGAATACTGACTGAGATTGGCCTGGTAGAGCCGACTTCCTCACGCCTGGAGAGCCTGGGAGTCGTTACCACAACCTACGATGAGGTAGACCCAGATCCAACATTTGATCACGTCAGAGCCGGTGTCGAAATTGCGCGCACAAACGAATGTGACTCAGTGCTCGCTATTGGCGGCGGTTCCAGTATGGACTGCGCCAAGGGCATTGCAGCCTGCATGACAAATCCTAAAGATATCAGCGAATTGGTTGGCCTGAACAAGTGCAAAAAATGGCCTGCCCCCCTGTTCGTTATACCTACCACCTCAGGTACGGGTTCCGAGGTCTCTCCCGGCGCTGTCCTGACCGACCCTGTCAGGCAGCACAAGGGCGGGATCGGCGGTAGCCGCCATATGCCTCTGGCAGCAGCCCTCGATCCAAATTTGATGGCCAGCATGCCACCGTCCGTGACTGCTGCCAGCGGCGTGGATGCCCTAACTCACGCCATTGAGGCTTACATCTCACGCAGGGCTACGCCGGAAACTGATCGCTACGCACTCTTGGCCATTAAGCTGATTTTTGAGTCGCTGCCACTAGCCTACAAAAACGGCCAGGATCGTAACGCAAGAATGAACATGGCCGTCGCTTCAACCTACGCTGGACTCGCCTGCTTTACGCCGCTGGTCGGCTACGTACATGCCATTGCCCATCGGCTCGGAGAAAATTATCACGTACCCCATGGCCTGGCTAACGCTGTGGTTTTGCCCCACGTACTGGAAGCCTCCCGCACCACGTCGGAGTACCGTCTGGCGGAAATCGCACGCCATGTTGGGCTGGGTAATTTCGAGGATTCAGAGACCGAATTGGCTTGCGAAACCGTTTCCGCCGTAACGGCGCTATTGCGGGAGCTGGACGTTCCCGAGACACTGGATGTGATTCAGACCGAGGACGTGACTGATCTGGCAAAGGCAGCGCTAAAGGAATGTCATATCAATTATGCACCGCCAAGATACCTGACCCGGCAGGAATGTGAAGGGTTGATTCTAAAGATCAGTGCTTAGATGTGAATCGCAAAAGTGATGCAGCTTTTCCAACGTTTCGAGCTCCATCATCGAAGTACTGACGCGACGAATAAACAGACGGCAAGCACTGGCCGGCTGCATATCCGGGTATACCGCCGTATATCCCAGTGTCTGAATCCACATGCGGAAATAATATACCGGCTGCAGGCAGTAAATTTTCCAAAAGTCATCGAAGTCCGGCACAACCTCAACGCCCTGTAAGCGTAGCCGCTCCAGATAGTAACGAATAAGGTCCTGCTCCCACTCACGCCTGTCCTGTGGCTCGAGATTGGCAAACAGGAAATTGCCGACATCCATCGCCGGATGACATAGCCTGGCCATCTGGAAATCGCTGAGTCCGGGCTTGTTGTCGGAAGTCCAGTAAAGATTGCGAAGGTGAAGATCGCCATGAATTAGGGTCTGTACCGGGTGGCGAGTATTGATCGTCATCACCTTCCAATACGCGGGCCAGGTTTCGTCAATACGCGCTGCCAGCGATTCTGGTAACTCTTTCCCCCGGGTCATGGCAACCCCGCGATCGATATCCCTCAATCCGGCGCGGCGGTATCCCCGTTGAAATCCGCAACTGAGGTTATCGGGAAACTGGCTGGCTAGCTCCCAGTAGAGCGGTGTTGCGACCCAGAATCTGGCGTGAAGGTTAGCGATACTCTTGAGAAACTGCTGACACTGGGCAAAATCGAAGGACTGGTCTGCTTCGCACCAATGCGCACCCTCGCCTTTGAGGTCGTTCATCAGCTGCGCTCCGTAGAGACGTGAAGGAGCATAACCCGTAAAGTGGCACTCGGGTATCTCGATCCCGGTCAAATGCGGCGCTGCTAGGCCGAAAAAATCGTGTTCCACCTTGATCAGCCCTGCCAAGCCCACGGCGAGTCGAGACTTCCAGCTCTCGGGTGCTTTATAGAACAATGATTTCGGCAAAGGACTGTTGGCTTTCGAGTCATCGCCAACCAGTTTGAGAGTATTGTGTGATGTAGTGCCCTCATGAATGTCATCGATGATGATCTGTTTTACCGTGGCCCCTGGGTATTCAGCCTGCAACGCAGCCTGTACCCAGGAGGCGGTGATGTGATCGCGGCTGAACGGTAGCTCCCCCGGCCCAGCGGGCGCGACCAGATGCTTGCCAAGCCAGGACTGCAGCCGCAACCCTATGCCCACTAGCAGCATATAGATCAAATAGAGTTTGTACTGCAATCTTAATCTCTTGGCCATTGCTCTCTTTCGGCACCGGAAAAGTGCGCTGCGACAGTACATTATATGGTATACCAATCCACAATCGACAACCGTGTCGCAAGCATGGATCACCTGCCCGAACTCGACCCGTTTTCCCCAGAATCCCAGCGCGACCCGATTGCCGCAATCGATGCCACTCGCGAGCAAACGCCACTCGCACGTTCAGCGCGCGGCCTGGAAGTACTGACCTACGAAGCTTGCGTCGAGATCTACAACAACGAGGACTTCATGGCAGGTAACTACTCACACGGTAGTAGCACAGAGTGAATAGGAATTGGGGCGTATCTCCATTGCCAACCCGGATTCTTAGGCCAAGCCCTTTAGGAATGCGGCCTGGGACGCAGCATGGCGAACATTACAAGAACAGACCACGTAACAGCAGTAGGGCTCGAGCGCCTTCCATTCAAGATGGTAAGCGCCGACATCCTGAGGTTTGCCGAAAAATTATGTCTGGTTGAATGGCAGGTTCTTTTCACTGCGCGGTTCGGGAGGCAGGCCGAGCACTTTTTCCGCCAAGGTGTTGCGCAGGATTTCATCGGTACCACCGGCAATACGGATGCCGGGTGCCTGCAATACCGAGGACTGATGCGCACCGCCACGGGGTGCCATGGCAGGGTCTTTGATAATACCTTCATAGCCCATGAGATCCGTGGCGAAGCGCGCGGCAACCTGGGCACCGCGGGCTTCCAGTAATTTGCCCATGGCCGCCTCCGGGCCGGGCGTACCGCCGGAACTCAAAACCGTCAACTGGCGGTAGCCGAAGTACTTTAGCCCCTCCCTGATCAGGTACCAGTCGACAATTTGCTCCCGGGTCTGGCTGTCTTCTATTGCGGGTCGGCCGTCCCGGGACATACCAAGCACCGCCTGGAACAGGTCCTCGAAGTCGATCAAACCCAGGGACTGCTCTCCCGCAGCCTGACGCTCGAACATCAGGGTGGTCATGGCCACCTTCCATCCCTCCCCTACCTCGCCAAGACGTTGGCAGTCGGGAATCCGCACGTCGTTGAAATACACTTCGTTGAATTCCGCACCGCCGTCGATCTGGGTGATGGGCCGCACCTCCACACCGGGGGATTTCATATCGAGGAAAAAGTAGGTGAGTCCTTTATGCTTGGGCAACTCCGGATTCGAGCGGGCCAGTAGAATGCCGTAGTCCGCCAGGTGCCCGCCGGTGGTCCACACCTTCTGCCCATTGATGATCCAGTCATCGCCTTCTTCCACCGCCCTGGTGCGCAGGTTGGCGAGGTCGGAACCTGCTGAAGGCTCGGAGAAGAGCTGGCACCAGATGTGCTCCCCGCTGAGCACTTTCGGCAGCAGGGCAGCCTTGTGCTCATCGGAAGCAAAGGTGAGCATGGTCGGCACGGCCATTCCGAAGGTAATACCGAAATAATTGAAGGGCAGGTTATAGCGGGCCTCTTCCTGGGCGTAGATCACGCACTGCATCGGCGTGGCATCCATGCCGCCATAGGCGCGCGGCAGGCGCATCGTTGCATAGCCCGCCTCCGCCTTGCGCGCCACCCAGCGCCGGCAAAGAGCCACCTCTTCCTCGTCAGACATGGCGTCATAATCCAGCATATGGAATTCCTGGGTATTCTCAGCCAGCCATGCCTTTACATTTTTTCTGAATTCGCGTTCTTTGGGAGAGTCGTTGAAATCCATACTCAGGCGACCACCTCTGCTTCTGCTCTCAGTTCCTCTACCAGCCTCTTCTGCCAGGTGGGCTCACTGTCCAGCGCGAGTGCCAGCATGCGAGATCGCTTGTAGTAGAGGTGGCAATGACTTTCCCAGGTATAGCCCATACCGCCGAATACCTGGATCATCTCCGCACTGGCTAGTTCGTAGGCCCTTGTCGCGGCAATGCGGGCACCCGCCGCCGCACGGTGCAGAGAAACATCAGTGTGTTGAAGTGCCCAGGCCGCATAGTAGGCATGAGACAGTGCCAGTTCCGTGGCCGCGTAGATATCCGCCAGCTTATGCTTGATGGCCTGGAACGACGCAATGCTGCGCCCGAAGGCCTTGCGCTCATGGGCATACTCAATGGCGCTCTGCAGGCACGCCTGGGCACCACCGATCTGCTCAAAGGCAACCAGCACCGCGGCCCGATAGAACACCGCGCTCACATCGGCAGTGCCCTCGGCCAGGGGCTCCGCTGCCGTATTGCGCAGTTGCACGCTGGCGTGGGGCCAGGCCTCGTCGATGACTGCCAGCGGCTCGGTCGCCAGTGTGTCGTCAGCACCATCCACAAGGTAGTAGCCCGGCAGGCCATCCCGGCTGGCGAGCACCACAAAAATATTGGCGATATCCGCGTCCGCCACAGGCAGCTTCTCTCCGTTGAGCTTCCCGTCCGAGTAAACAGTGGCAATCTGCCCGCGGCTAACCTGGCCTCCTGCCTCACTCCAGGCAAGCGTGGCCACTCGCTCACCAGAAGCGATCAACGGCAGGTGCTTTTCCCGCTGTGCACGGGGGCCATGGAGCAGCAGCGTCTCGGCGGCGAGGTAGATGGAGGATAGCATCGGAATCGGCACCACATGGCGGCCCAGTTCCTGCGCCAGCAGGCACAGTTCCAGGTAGCCCAGCCCATAACCTCCAGCCTCTTCCGGCATGGCGATGGCCTGGTAACCGAGTTCGGCCAGTTCGCGCCAGATGACGAGGCGTTCGCCCGAGTCACCGTCCATGACCTTCATCACGCGCTCGATAGGACAGGCGCCACTGACCTGCCGCCGGATTTCTTCCTGCAACGTCATTTGTTCCCGGGAAAATTCAAAATTCATAGCGAAAGATCTCTATCGATACTTACCAGCCCGCCAGCCTGGCGTTACGCGCCCGCTGTTTGGCTGGGGTGCCGTAAATGGCACTGTCTGCCATGGCGCGTTTCAGCCAGATATGCAGCGGGTACTCCCAGGTAAAACCGATACCCCCGTGGGCCTCGACCGCTGCCCGGCATGTGCGAACGGCAACCTCACCCAGATGTGCCTTGCACAGGGAGGCCACCTGGCTAGCATCATCCGTCTCGATATCCCAGCAATGGGCCGCGTACCAGAACAGGAACCGTGACGGCTCCAGGTCGAGGGCCATGTGGGCAAGCTGGTGTTTCAGTGCCTGGAAGCTGCCAATCAAGCGGCCAAACTGCTCCCGTACCTTGGCGTAATCAACCGACAAATCCAGGCAACGCTTGGCGGCGCCGAAGGCGCTGGCAGCATGCAGGATAATAGCGGCATCGAACAAGCGTCCTGCGGATAGGTCCGGGAGCACGGCGACCGGCGCATTCTCCAGTTGGAGGTGATAGACGGGGCGCGACCTGTCCAGCGGCTCGATCGACTGCAGGGTCACAGTATCCTGGCCCAGTTCGACCAGGCCCACTGTGCCATTGCCCAGGTCGACCAGGGCTATATCGGCTTCTGCGGCAAAAGCCAAGAAGTGCGCTTCGCCCGTGACCAGTCCGTCACTGATTGAAAGGGTACCGACAGCGCGGTCCACTGACAGGGCCAGAGTGGCAACTTTGCTCCCGGTCAGCACCGGCTCCAGCCAGGTGTCGACGACAGTCTGAAAACCAGAGTTGGCAATCGTCCAGGCAGCCAGGCACTGATACTCCAGCGGGGTCGCCACGGCATAGGCACCCGCCGCCTCAGCCACCACGGCAAGCGTAAGCAGGTTCATTCCAAGCCCCCCCTGTGACTCCGGTACCATAATCCCGGTCAGCCCCAGCTCCAGTTGCGCATGCCACAGCTCTGAATCCAGCGCGGGTTCCCTGTCGTACTTCCGTACCAGTGCCTCGTCGCTGTTCAAATCAGAAAAGCAATTGACCAGGGAGTCCCGGATCATCTTCTGCTCTTCGCTGAGATCAAAATCCATGCGCTATTCTCTGGGAAGCCCGAGGCCACGCTCGGCGATAATGTTCAGGTTGATATTGGAGGTCCCGCCGCCAAGGGCAGCCGCGAGGGACAGCAACTGCTGGTTGACCCATTTTTCCGCGCCGGGGCGACCCGCCAGGTAATCGGGCATCTGCAGGTTGCTGTCGCCGATGATCTCCGCGGCTGCAGCGGCAATCTCGTGGCCGATAAGGGTGGTGTTCAACTTATTCATTAGCCCGATCACCCCCGCATCGACGCCCCGGGCATCGCAGGTGAGTTGGTAATAGCCGGCACACAGGTGGGCCATGACCCGCCCCTGCACTCTCGCCAGGCGGTCCCGCACCAGTGGGTCCTCGACGGCAGGGCGACCATCCAGTTCGGTCTCCCGAGCCTGCTTCACCAGTTTGTCGAACATCTCCACTGTCGCGCTGGCAGAACCCACGGCGTTGCGTTCGTACTTCAGGGTACTTTTCGATACCTTCCAGCCCTCCCCGCGCTCCCCCACAATCCAGTGTGCCGGGGTGCGGACGTCTTCCATGAACACCTCGCAGAACTCATTGCCGCCATTGATCTGCTTGAGCGGCCGGATGGTCACACCCGGTTGGTCCAGCTCCAGCAGCAGATAGGAGATACCCGCGTGCTTGCCCGCCTCGGGCTCCGTGCGAACCAACGCGAACATATGGGTGCACTGGTGCGCCAGGGTCGTCCAGATTTTCTGGCCGTTGATGACCCACTGGCCGTCGACTAGTTCTCCCCGGGTGCGCAGTGACGCCAGGTCGCTGCCCGCGCCCGGCTCCGAGTACCCCTGGGCCCAGCGGTACTCCCCGGTCAGGGTTCTGGGAATAAAGGCCTGCTTCTGTGCCTCGCTGCCGCAATCGAGCAGCGTCGGCACCAGCATCATCGTGCCATTCCCTGGCACCTCACGCGGCGCCCGGACACGGGCGAAACACTCGCCAATTATTTTCGCCTTCAGTGCATCCGGGGCCTGCTCCGAACCACCGTATTGTTCAGGCACGTTTCGATAAAGGTAGCCTGCTTCGGTGGCTTTCCTGCGAAAGTCAGCGAGCGACCCGGAGTCCCGCGCGAACTCTTTCTGCCAGTTGTTAGCCAGGAAGCTCTCTACGTCTTCCTGGAAGTCGCGATACGCCTCGCTTAAATTCAGATCCACTGTGTTGATTCCTATTTCAGGTTCTGGTCAGCAGCATGCAGCCGGCAAGCGGGCCACCCCCGGCGGCCACAGCGGCCACCTCCGGCCCGTTAGCCACCTGGCGCTCGCCACCTTTGCCCCACAGCTGGACGCAGGCCTCGTGTAACAGGCCGAACCCATGGGTGCGACCGGCAGACAGGTGGCCGCCATTGGTATTGAGAGGCAATTCACCATCCAGCGCGATTCTGCTGCCATCCTCGATGTAGCAGCCGCCCTCGCCCACCGGGCAGAAACCCAGTTGCTCCAGCCAATCCAGGCAGATAAAGCTGAAGCCGTCGTACAACTCGGCCACATCCACATCGGCCGGCTTGAGCTCGGTCCGGTCCCACATCATCTTCGAGGCGTCCCTGAGCGCCTGTGTGGCGAGGTCGTCAAACTGGAACCAGGAATAGCGACTCTTGTGTGCTGAACCCACTGCTTCAATGCGCAGCGGCGGGCGCCGCAGGTCATACGCCGCGTCTATGCGCGACACAACAACCGCGGTCGCGCCGTCGATGGGAATATCGCAGTCGTAGAGGCACAGTGGCGACGAGATCATCCTCGCTCCCATGTACTCGTCCAGGCTAAGCGGTTCTTTGTAAATGGCCTTGGGATAGAGCGCAGCGTTCCTTCTGCCATTGATTGCGATCTGAGCGAGTTGCTCCCGGGTTGTTCCGTAGCGGTGGAAATGCTTTTGCGCGAACAGCGCAGTCCAGTTCGCTGCTGAAAAAGCATTGAAGGGTACCATATGCTTGGACCAGCCATCGATGCGCTCCCCCTGCCCCATGACACTGGCCTTGCCCGCGGCGGAAGATTCCGTCAATACGCGAAAACACAGCACATGGCGACAAAATCCGGCAGCGATGGCGCCAATGGCATTGAAAATGCTGCCGAGCTGCCCCGGCGCTTCGGAGGTACCGGCATACCAGTTCAGGTTGAGATACAGGGCCTCCTTGAGTTCCGGGGCTCCCACGGGTGAAAACCCGGGAGGCTGCTCGGCGAAACCGGGCCAGGTGGACAGGCCATCGATTGCCTCCACCTCCAGGCCCGCATCTTCAACAGCGGCCAGACAGGCGTCCACCGCGAGATCCAGGCCACTGCGGCCCAGGCGCCGACCCACGACAGACTGGCCGGTGCCGGTTATGGCGGTCTGCTTTTCGCCAAACCTCATGATGCCACCTGCAGGGGTTCAAACAGGGGAAGGTAGATGTCGTCTTCGCAGGTTTCGAATAGCACCTTCACCCGCATACCGATTTCCACGGTTTCAGGTGGCGTGTTGACGATATTGGTCATCAGGCGCAGGTCATCCTGCTCATCCAGGGTAACGATCGCGATGGCAAACGGCACCTGCATATCCGGCATCCAGGGGTGGTGGTTGAGGGTATAGGTTTCTACCGTGCCCATACCCGAGACCGCTACCGGCATTAGTTCCCTACCAAGGCATTGTGGACACACGGGCGAGGGAGGATGCACAATATACCCACAGTCACTACACTTGGGAAAGTGGAGCTTGCCGTCAGCACCACCCGTCCAGAAGAGGGCATCATCGTCATTCACTACCGGTAGAGTCCGGATCATCTGTCTGTTCCTGCCTGTCTCACTTGCTTGGACCAAGCTTTTATTAGTGTACTATAGGAAAAGTTAGGCAATGTCGAAAACAAAAAAACGTTCGGCCCCTCCTCGCAAGATGCTGGCCTCCGAAGCGGGTGATTATGTGACAGCAGCCCTCAAGCCAACCAAACAGAAGCTGTCCCATGGCATCGCCCGCCAGATCGCGCGGGATATCATGGAACAGGGCCTGGAGGAAGGAGACTTTATCGGCCGCGAGCCCGATTTGTTGAAACACTACGGCGTAAGCCGTGACACTTTCAGGGAGGCATTGCGCATACTGGAGTGGCAGGGATTGGCCAGAACAACAAGGGGCCCCAGCGGTGGCCTCGTGGTTGCCAAGCCCTCCCAGAAGGCGGTCGTCAACATTTTGCGGGATTACTTCGACCTTACTGACATCTCCTTCGAAGAGGTTGTCGAGGCGCGGCGCAGATTGCAACGACTCACTGTACGTATGGCCACTATGAGACTTACAGAGGATGTCGTTCCCCACCTGCAGGCACTGCTGCAAGAATCCGTTCAGCCCACTGGGAGCCTTGTGGAAGAGGTGATGGCGCATATGCGACTGATTCACGAGATTGGCCGGATCAGCGGTAACGCGGTCCTGGCCCTGTCTATTGCTCCTCTGGACTACGTTGCGGTCGATTTTGCCAACCTTGAACAACTCTCCAGGGCGTCGCTGGAAAAAAGCGCATCAAAAGGCGAGAAAATTCTAAAGAAGCTGGTTGCTGCGATTATCGCCAACGATGAGGTAGAGGCGGTAAAACAGGTTGACGCTTACCTTTCATTGCCGGAAAAAGTCATGGCAGCGGAAAACCTCCTTGACCAGGAAAAAAGGACCATCTATCCCCAGTGGTTCGACTCCGGGCGGAAAAAATCTGCGCAGGCGCTGATCTACCAGATAAAGGGCGACATAGACGAAAAGGGCCTGCAGATTGGAGACCGCCTCGGCTCCGAGGTAGAGCTGATCAAGAAGTACGGCGTAAGCCGCTCAATCTTTCGCGAAGCCTCGCGCATTCTTGAACTCATCGGTGTCTCCCAGAGCCGCAAGGGCCGGGATGGCGGGCTGATTGTCGCCAAAGCTGACCCCACCAATACCATCGAAGCCGCAGCCCATTTCCTGGATCAGGCCAACCTCCCCTTCGACCAGGTCTATGAAGCACGCGTAGCGCTGGATACCTACGCCGCAGAGCTGGCCGCCAGTCGCGCAACGGAAGAACAGATCGCCGAAATGGAATTGGCACTCGAGGCCGAATCTGCGGTAGACACATCAGAGGAGTTTTTTGCGGCCGCGGCGAGACTGCACAGCGCGATCTGCCGGGCCAGCGGCAACCGCGTGATCAGCCTGTATATAGATATCGTGATTAACTCCACAGTGTTCCGGCCCACCACCCAAAAGCAGTTGACGAAACTGATAGACAACAAGACCGTGTTGGTACGTAGCCACGAGCGCATCATCCGCGCGATTAAGAAGGGTGATGGCAAAGCCGCCAGCCGGCTTATGCGCGACCACCGCGCGCAGGTGGCCAGTTACCTTCAGATATGAGCAGCGGATCTCGGGACTGACCCACATACAGATCCTGAGAACGCGCCGTTCAAGCCTTAAAAAAACCTCGCTATTTATTTGAATATCAACATGTTAGGAATCGCCTCGATCCGGATAGCTTATCCTCCTGTGGCTTGCTCCTCGCTTACCGGCCGGCGGCTCAGTTCACTCCTTGAGATCTTGCCTTGCCAGTTTCTCGGAATCTCAGCAATAAATTCCACGTACCGCGGTTTCTTGTAGCCGGCAAGACGTTCACGACACCAGTCGGCAAGCTCCCGCGGAGTCAATTCAGAAGCGGTCTCCAGGACGACGCACGCCTTGACTGCCTCGCCCCACCGCTTGTCCGGCACACCGACTACGCAGCAGTCGGCGACTTTCGGGTGTTGAATCAGAACTTGTTCAACTTCAGCTGGATAGACATTTTCACCACCTGTCTTCACCAGTTCCTTGATCCGGCCGCAGAAAGTGAGCTTGCCATCATCTTCACGGGTGAATATGTCGCCAGTGTGCAACCAGCCGCCCGCCAATGTCGCCCTGGTCGCTTCCTCGAGATTGAGATAACCCGCAGTCATCCCTGGACCTCGAATCAACAACTCACCCTCTTCGCCCACAGGCAACTCGCTACCCTCGCTGTCGACAATTCTGGTTGACCAGATTGGCAAGGGATAGCCTGCTGATCTTGGGTTAGATAACTGTTCATCAAAGGTTGCATAGCAAATAAACCCGCCCGCTTCGGACTGGCCGTAACCCAGTAACAGATCCACCCCGAGGTCCTTCTGGACTCTCGTCAGCAGGTCGATATCAAACATACCACCACCGGATTGCACCAGTCGCAGATTGAGTCTCAGGTTCCTATCGCTCCTCAGCTTGATCAAATCTTCCGCCACCATGGGATAGAGAATCATGAGTGTAGCCCGTTCGGCGACGGCGTGAGACAGGACATCCTCGACATCCATCGGAGAGCCGTTCTGAAAAACGACGCTGCCGCCAGCGACCAGTGTGCTCAGGAAAAGCGAGAGACCGCCAACATGAAAAAGTGGAGAGTTGTGCAGTAAGCAATCAGTTTCCCGGAGCTGCGCCTTGCCGATGGTTGCGAGTGAATGGATGTAGTACCCCCCCTGGGAGTGTTGGCAACCCTTAGGCCGTCCGGTAGTGCCACTTGTGTAAAGCGTGTACCAGCGATCGTTAGACAAAACCGTGTGATTCCTGCAAAGCCGGGGGCTGACCTCCTCCAGTCCCAGAGCTTCTCCCGCCCCGTCTTCCAGACCGTCAGCGACCCAAACGATTTCGGTGCTTTCTCCCACGCCATGCGCTAAAGATTCAAAACGACGACTTGCGAAGCAAAGGTTCGGCTGGGCATCGCTTATGATGTATTCAATTTCCCCAGGTGCAAGTCGCCAATTCAGAGCCAACACGGTCGCGCCCAGTTTGGCGGTAGCCAGCAATAGTTCGGTCATAGCCAAGCCATCCGGTAGCAAAGTACAGATGATCGAGTCGCGACCGATACCAATGTTCAAAAGGGTTTGCGCGACCTGGTCAGAACGCAGGTCCAGGTTGGCATGGCTGATACGCAAATTACCCGCAATGATTGCCGGACGATCGCCATGGCACGCGGCAGCATTGCGAAACAGCGAAGCCATAGTACAGTTGTGTTCAATCGCTGTTGGCATAGGACGTTCCAAGTGTGTGTCTGTCATCCAGCTGTCTCCCATTGAATCATGTGCGCTCCTAAGGTCTAGACTGTGCTCAACCAAGATTCACAGCGTCAAGGGGCGTCCGGCAGGCTTCCTGTTTGCGGGATCACGCTCAGCAGTCAGGGCCCGCTGGTACCCCTCCCGCTTTCTCAGCATCGAAAGGTGAGATTGCATTGACTCTGGAATCTGCTCAAAGTATCCAAGGGCTTCTGCTAGAATGGCGGCGTAGGCAATCGAGATATCTGCGAGAGTGAACCGCCCACCACAGACATAATCAGATTGCTGAAGATGTATGTCCAGCAGTGCGCATCTGGCGATGAACCATTCTTGGTACAACTGTCCAGCTTCCTGCAATTTCCTATCGGGTTCCAACCATGTGAAGCGCAGATAGACCGATTGAGGAAATGTCAGGGTCGATTCCCCATGTGAAAGAAAATTCAGGTAAGTTGCGTAGTCAGCTTCCTCCGGGCGAATGACCAGGTCATCACCGGCATACCTGGTCGCCAGATAATGGGGTATCAGCGCCGACTCCGTCATCAGCTTCCCGCTGTCCACTAACGCAGGAAATGTCCCAAGTGGATTGATTTCCAGATAGTCAGGGTAATTAAATCTGGGCAACCGCGGTTCCACTTCCAGAACCCGGAGTTCATAGGGAAGACCGAGTTCCTCCAGTGCCCATAGGACGCGAAAACTCCGACTCTGTTCCACATGATAAAGAATCATCAGATTTTCCTCCATCGGGAGTTAACTGACTCGGTACCAAATGGTACGTCTTTATCGAACAATTTCAGCTTGCTCTCAGTCATTCGTTCTTTTCCTTGTAACGCCTGACCGCAGTTCAACACACAGGGAAGTTCAGCGTTTGCTGGTAGCTGAATTCTTTCAAACCTTCCAGCCCCCACTCCTTGCCGTAACCGGAACGCTTGATACCGCCGAAGGGAGCATGTACATCCGGTGCAATCACTGCTGCATTGATGGTCACCCAGCCGGTGTCCATACGGCTGGCCATCTGATAGGCCTTGCCTTTATCACTGGAAAACAAGGCGCCACTCAGGCCGTAACGGGAATTGTTGGCTATCGCTATTGCCTCTTCATCCGTATCGAAACCAATCACCGCGATGACAGGCCCGAATATTTCCTGCTGACACACCTCGCTCTCGGGGGAGAGGCCCGTAATAAGTGTGGATTCATAGAAGTAACCACGAGCGAGGTATGGGGGTCGTCTTCCGCCACACTCGATCTTGCCACCCTCCTCCAGTGCCATAGCGACGAAACGCTCGGTAAGCTCCAGTTGTTGACGGGAGATTAGCGGCCCCATGGCATTATAGCGGTTGGTGGGATTGCCGATGGACATGGTCCAGAGTATGCGCTTAACACGCTCGACATAAGCTTCAATAATTGAATTGTGAACGATGTGCCGGGTACAGAGTCCGCAACCCTGCCCCGCCATGGTCGTGGTATTGGCCGCGCCGAACAGGGCCGCCGTCGCCAGGTCCGCATCGGCCAGAACGACGGAAGCTGACTTGCCTCCTAATTCGAGCAGCAGGCGTTTCAGGCTCGGCGCGGCACCTCCCATGATCAGGCTACCGACCTTGTCTGAGCCGGTAAAAGTGACAAGGTCGATATCTTCGTGGGTGGACAGGCACTCACCCACCGCCGCATCGCCCATAATGATATTGAGCACACCTGGCGGTAAACCAGCCTCCTCAGCATATGCGCCCAGTTTCATGACTTGCAGAGGAGTGAGTTCCGAGCCCTTGAGCACAACCGTATTACCCATCAACAATGCGGGCACGACTTTGAGTAAGGCAAGCATGAAATTCGCGTTGAATGGCGTGATTGCCGCTACCACGCCTAGGGGTTTGCGAATAATATTAGAGTTGGAGGCGACATGGGTCGCGCCGCCGTTGAGCGGGTTGGGCATGGTCGTAACCGGGGTCATTTCATCCAGGTTCTGCCGGGCAAAGCCCACCTGCTGGCGCGCGATGGCCACTGCCATATCAAAATGCACCTGCACTGTAACCGCGAAAGAGTGGCCGCTCTCCGCAACGATGCAGTCCACGACACTCATCTTGTTAGCTTCAACGACTTCCAGGAACTTCTCGACAATGTCAGCCCGCGCACTGCGTTCGAGATAGCGCCAGTCCGTTTCGTGAAACGCACGCCGCGCCGCCTCGATGGCACGCTCGCAATCAACGACCGCGGCCATGGCAACGCTGCCGATGACCTCTTCTGTGGCTGGGTTGATAACGGACTCCCTGCCCTCTCGCGTGGGGCTTACCCACTCACCATCGATGTACAGCTTGTTGTATTCCATTACATCAGGCCTGCTGCAGCGGCGGACAGGACGGCAGCCTGAGATCCGCCATCGTTATACAAGCTGACCCCAACCAGGGCGCTGGCGCGCGGATGGTTGAGAAAAACCATCGCAAACGCCTGTTCCTCAGCGGTGGTTTCGCGGCCCAGTGGCTGCGGAAGCATGTTCATCGCCTCAGGCGCCGCTTCGTAGAATGATGCCAACATCGGTGTCTGGGTCACTCCAGGACACAATATGTTCATGCGGGTGCCACGCTGGATATAGCGAGTTGAATTGATGGATGACCATGCTGCCATGGCGTGTTTCGCCACCACATAGGAATCTCCCATGCTCTCCTGGTTTGCCTCCACCCAGGCGCGCCCCTCTTCCATGGAGGTACTGTTAATCAGAGGCGACAGCCGCTCCGCTTCCTGCACCCAGCCCAGGGTCATGGACGTAATCACAGCAATGGCACTCTCACCCTGCAACTTGGGCAGAATGGATTCAATCAAGTAGCGGTTGCCGAGGAAATTCACCTGTACCACGTCAACGGGTGGGAAGGTCTGGGGCAAGCCAGCACAGCAGAACAGGGCGTAGATCGACTCATCGGCTTGCTCGGCAACCAAAGCGTCGATACTCGCCTGGTCCATCAGGTTCAGCTGATAGCCGGTGATTTCGGGATTTTCGATCTTTTTGATATCTGCACCGATCACATCGGCACCCAGTTCAAGCAGTATCTTGCATACCGCCGCTCCCATGCCGGATGCGGCACCAGTGACTACCACACGTCGGAATTCATAGTCATTACCAAACATGTTCAACTCCTTTACGGCTATTTTTTCTCGCGGGGGACCATCGTATCCCGCACGGTTTGAAATTCCGGCATCACCAGCGAACAGCGCAACCAGTTGGCGCCGTCCACGACCAGCGTATGCCCTGTTATGTAAGCGACAAAAGGCGAGCAGAGATAGGTCGCGGCCCAGCCCAATTCGTGCATAACCCCGGTGCGTCAACATCCGGATCCTCGCTCATCTGTTGCATCGCTTCCAGCAGCACGGCCTGGGCCGGATCATCCATGGCATTGTGCTTCTCGGGGAGATTGATGGAGACGATGCCCACGTGGTCATCAATTCGCGTAAGGACCGGCGTTTTACTCATGAAGGCTATCTCTTCACTAGTTGGATATCGGAGTCATTGCGATCCCAGGTCTTCGCCGTAACCCCCTCGTCCCGCAATTGGTATTTCATTACCTTGTTGAGAGGATTGATCGGTAGGAAATCCCGGAACTCGATGTATCTGGGCACCGCGTAATACGGCAGCTGGTCGACGTAACAGCGGCACAGCTCTTCCTCGGTAATGGACGCGTCGTCATTGACCACGATCGTGGCCTTGACCTCATCTTCCGAGAGTTCGGACAACACGGAATGTACGGCCACCTCCTTGACTGCCGGGTGCGCCTGTATCGCCACCTCCAGCTCATAGCTGGAGATATTCTCGCCGGCCCGGCGCAGGTAATCCTTCTTGCGGTCAACAAAGTAGAAGAACCCGTCTTCGTCGAACTTGCCGATGTCGCCGCTGTGCAGCCACAGGCCGCTCATGATCTCCTGGGTTTTCTCCGGGTTCTTCCAGTAGCCCTCGAACATGATATTGGGCCGGCGCGGTCGGCAGACCACTTCACCCGCCTCACCTGGCGGCAACTCGTTGAATTCGTCGTCGATCACCATGACGTCGAAGTACTCGTTGCGCCGGCCTGAGGAGCCGGGCTTGGCGTACTCCCCCGCTTTCAGGTGGGTCATCAGGGAGGCCTCAGTAAGACCATAGCAGTTGGCCCCTGCGACGGTGACACCGAAGCGCTCGCGCCAGATTGCCTGCAGGCTCTCATCGAAGGGCAAAGCCATTACCGCCCTCACCTGGCCGAAACAGGCCCTGGATTCCTCGGTATCATCCAGCTTTGCGATCAACGGCACCATCTGGCCGATAATGTTGACGACGGTCGCGCCGGAGGCCTGGATGGAAGGCCAGAAGCCCGACAGGGAAAAACGCGGCATGAAATAACAGCGCCCACCAGTCAGGGCGGTGGCGAGCACGGTGGTGCTGGTCGCGTTCAGGTGGAACATGGGCAGGCAGGACCAGTTCACATCATCCGGACCGCGCTCGGCACTCTCCCGGGAGAGGCGCGCCATGTTCGCCGCGTAGTTATGACTGATCATGCAGCCCTTTGAAGGTCCCGTGGTGCCCGAGGTGTAAATCAGCATGGAAAGATCTGGGGGCTGGTTGCACTCCGGCAGATCGCTGTGATACTGGGAGGTTAATGCCTGCAAGGGCTGCAGTTCTATTGTTGCGGGGCCATCGGCAGGTATATCGCCGCGCACGAAGATGTGACTCACGCAGTCGATCTGTTGCTCGATGCCTGCGAAGCGCTCCGTGTAGTCGCTCTCGGCGAGGATGATGCCGGCGCCGGCGTTATCCACCTGGTGACGGAGGAATTCGCCCTTGAGGGCGGTATTGAATGGCACCCAGATTGCCCCGGCCTTATTGGCGGCAAACCAGCTCAATACGCAATCCATGTTGGTGTCCAGCATGGCGCCAACGGTCTCGCCCGGTTTCACGCCGGCCTCGACCAGACCCCGCGCCAGGGCGTTGGAACGGCTGTTGAACTCGGCGTAAGTCGCCTTACTGCCGTCCTGGAACTCGATAAACAGCTTCTCGGGATTCTGCGCCACTGCATCCCGCAGAATACCGGTGACTGTTTCCCGAGGGCCCAGGGACCAGTTTGATTCGCTCATATCACCACTCTATTCAAATGCTACTTCTTCTTGCGATTGAGAAACTCATCCATGATAGCCAGGTGCTCCTCGGACCGAGTCAGTACCGTGTTGGCAATCCGCTCGACCTGCCGCGCGCCGGTGCGGTCGAGGTCGGCAACCGTATCAATCGCGATCTTGGCCGTGGCCGTCGCATCCAATGGCAGACTGGCCAGTTCCAGGCAGAACTCGCGGCTGCGCTCTTCGAACCCCTCGTCATCCCATACACCCTGCACCAGGCCCATCTGTAGTGCCCGTTCGGCACTCACCTCCTGTCCTGCCATCACCAACCACTTGGCATTGGCCGGCCCAACCAGCCGCGTCAGCCGGCTGGTGCCGCCGCTGCCGGGTATCACCCCCAGCCGAATTTCCGGCAGGCCGAACTTCGCGCTTGGGGCGGCCAGTCGGAAATCGCAGGAGCAGGCCATTTCCAGCGCGCCGCCCAGGCAGGGTCCATGGATTGCCATAATCACCGGCTTTTCCACCGCCTCGATTTCATCAAAAAGGTTGTGCAGGGAACTGCGATACCATCGGCGGAACTCCATTCCGCTGCCCCCGGCAGGCGCCATACCGCCACTGATATCCATCCCCGCAGAGAAATACTCACCGCTGCCACGAATCATCAGGACCCGACGCTCGCTGTTATCGCGCAAATCAGCCAGCGCCTCGGCCACACCGTCCAGCATCTCCGGGGTGATGGCATTGAGCTTGTCGGGCCGGTTCAGTGTCAGCGCAATGACACTGTCGAAATCTTCCCGCAGCAGCGCGTCGCTCATAGTGTTTATCCGTTCGGATTATCGGCAGGATATCACTCCCAGCTCAAGGGGAGCGAGTTCAAGCCCCAGATACCCACGTGGAACTCCAGTTCCTCCGGGTGCACCACAGTGAACTGCGGAATGGCCTCCAACCACTCTTCAACCAGGATCCGCATCTCCAGGCGCGCCAGGTGCATGCCGATGCACATATGCGGTCCCCAGCCAAAGCCCAGGTGGCGGTTCGGTTTGCGTGTCATGTCGGCTTCGTGGGGATTCGGGAAAGCCTCCGGATCAAGGCTGCCCGCCGCCATGAACATTTCGACGCTATCGCCCTTATTGAAGGGCACGCCGTGAAAGTTCATGTCGCGGGTCACGAAACGCCGGGTGGTCAGCACCGAGTGCAGCCGCACAATCTCCTCGATGGAGGTCTCTATAAATTTCGGGTTGCCGTGCAGTTGCTGCTGCAACTCCGGCCGCTCTCCGATGTACTTGAACAGCCAGGTGAGCTGGTTCAGAACAGTGTCCAGCCCGCCGACGAACAGGTTGAAACCGAGGCCTGTACGTAATTCCTCAGAGATATCTGCATTAACCAGCAGTGTCAGAAAATCATCTTTGGGGTCGGCCCGGCGCTCCTCGAACCCCTGCTGCACCCTCGCCACGATCTTGCGGATGGCGTCCCGTGTTTTTTCTATGTCATTGGGGTCGGGTTGGAGCAGTGCGGCTTCCCACTCCAGGAAGGTCTCCGCCTCCTCCATGGGAAGCCCCATCAGCAGCAGGAACATCTGCGTGGGATAGATCGAGGCGACGTCCTTTACGAATTCACTGCTGCCCTGGGCAACACATTTCTGCACCAATTCCCTGGCCAGTTCGCGAACCCCGTCAGCCAACCGCGCCACATTGGTGGGCTGCAATTGCTCGCGAATCAGTCCGCGTACTTCACCATGCAGGGGCGGGTCAGTATCGATGGGGATCATCAACTCGTAGCCGAGTTGGATCAGTTCATTGAACCCCGAAATACCCACGCTGGAAAAATCCTCCGGGGTACGCATGATCTCCTGGATGAGTTCCATCGAGGTCACCTGCCAGGCACCGCGGGTGAACGTCCTGTCCATTATCGGCGTTGTGTTGTAGAAGATCGGCGGATGCGTCTCGTGCAGTTTCGAAATTTCGGTAAAGATATTCGCCGTCGGCGGAATCGAGAATACGTTGAAGTGTTTGACCAGTTCCGCGGGAACATGATCGGGGACAGCCACATTGTACATAATTACTCCTGTGATTCAGTGATGACTTATCGCGCCGGTGCGCGCAGGCCGCCGTCGAGTCGAATGCACTCGCCGTTCAGGTACTCCGACTCGGCCATAAACAGGGCGAGGCGACCTATCTCCGCCGGCTCTCCGAAGCGCTTGGGAAATTCCACGGATTTCAGCAAATGCTCTTTGACATTGTCTGGTACTGACAACATGGGCTTTGTACCCATAATCCCGGGTACCATGGTATTTACCCGGATTCCCAGGGCCGAGAGATCGCGGGCGGCAGTAATGGTCATACCAACGATTCCGGCCTTACCTGCCGTGTAACTGAGCTGCCCCATCTGGCCCTCGTAGGCAGCGATGGACGCTGTATTGATGATCACCCCGCGCTCACCGCTCTCGGTAAGCGGTTCATTATGTGCCATCTGCTCAGCCACCAGGCTCATCATGTTGAAGGTCCCGACGATATTCAGGTTGACTGTCTTTACGAAATCCTCGACAGGATGGGGGCCCTTGCTGCCGTAGGTTTTGGCAGCAGCAGTGCCGCCGCCGGCGATATTGCAGCACACATGGATCGCACCGAAATCGGCCACAATCCTGGCTAGGACGTTTTTCACATCGTCGTTGTCAGTGATATCGACGCGGTAGGCCCTGGCTTCCTCGCCCAGTTCAGCAGCAATTTCGTCCGCCCCCTCGATGTTGTAATCTACCATGGCTACTTTCGCGCCGGCCTCTGTGAAAACCCTGGCAGTGGCGCTGCCGAGCCCACCCGCAGCGCCTGTGACAACTACGGTTTTACCTGCTATTTGCATCTGTTGTATTCACCGTTTAGCTTTAAGTGGTCCAACTGGCTCGGCTGCTCCACCGGCCAATCCAGCCAGGGCATTAAAGTATACTGTTAATGCTGCAAACGCAAACCACGAGTAGCAAGCAGCTTCCAGCTATTAGCAATTGAGGTGCTATTGG
The DNA here is from genome assembly GCA_964620555.1 of uncultured Alteromonadaceae bacterium. Lineage (GTDB taxonomy): Bacteria > Pseudomonadota > Gammaproteobacteria > Pseudomonadales > Halieaceae > JAPOQD01. The sequence goes on along the minus strand of CAZUGZ010000005.1, from coordinate 32,327 downwards.
TATACTCTTTAAATCACTGAATTGATGCGATCAGGACACCACATGGCCGAAGCAGACCGGGTCGAAAAAGACCGGGACAAAGACATCAGCGCGAAAATCACTGATGAGGACATCGAACGGGCCCGGCGCCAGATCGGCGTGCCGACTCCCCTGCGCTGCCGCACCCTTTCGCCAGAAGCCGCCACGTCGACCATGAGAAACTTCAACTGGGGCTACGGAGACGACAATCCTCTCTATCAGGATGAGGCCTACGCCAGTCAAACGCGCTGGCGAGGCATGATCGCACCACCCATGTACCCCATTGCCACGGGCCGTTGCGAGATTCCTCCGCTGACGGGGGAAAAGAAAGAGTTGTTCAGGGGCCTGTTCCGGGGCGTTGGCAAATACTACGCAGGCGTGCGCTGGGAGTGGTTCAAGCCCATCTACGCAGGTGACGAGACTTTCATCGACTCCAGCACATCTGACGTGGAGGTCAAGACCTCCAGCTTCAGCGGCGGCCGCTCCGTGATCGAGACCTATCGCTACCTGCACGTGGACCGCATGGGCGATCCCGTGGCGGTACGCTATGAGAGTTACGTCAGCGCAGAGCGCGGTGGCTCGAAGAAGGCTGGCAAGCATGCGAAGACCGAACGCGCCACCTACACCGGGTCTGAAATCGAAGAGATAAACGCCCTCTACGCGGCGGAAGAGCGCCGCGGAAACGAACCCCACTGGTTCGAGGACGTCTCTGTGGGCGACCAGCTGGTTCCCGTGGTCAAGGGCCCCATGACCGTCACCGACATTATCTCCCAGCATGTCGGCTGGGGCATGGGCGAGTACGGCATCGGGCCACTGCGCCACGCCTGGATAGGGCGCACCCGGAAACTGAAAGGTTTCTATAACCCGGACGAATACGGCGTGCCCGATGTGATGCAGCGCATGCACTGGGATCCCAATTGGGCGCAAAGCATCGGGCTGCCCGCTCCCTATGACTACGGCCAGATGCGCAGTTGCTGGATGAGCCATCTCCTCACCAACTGGATGGGTGACGACGCCTGGCTCTGGAACATGTCCAACAGGCTCAACACCTTCAACTTCCTGGGTGATACCCACATCATGCGCGGTGAGGTCACCGACAAGCGTCGCGAAGAGGCGGGTTGCGTGGTGACCATCGAAGTACGGGGAACCAACCAGCGCGAGGAGGACTCGGTCACAGGAACCGCTGAGATCCTGCTGCCTTCGCGCGAATTCGGCCCGATTTCACTGCCTGTCGCACCACAGGAGTTGCGTCAGCGCGGCGCCAGGATGATGGACCTGCGCGGCAGGGAAGAACCGCTCGAGGGTTGATTCCATGCGCAGTTACGGTGAATTTGAGGATCACCTGGAGCATGTTCTGCGACTGGCCCCGAAGGCCACAGCGATTTACTCCGGGACCCGCACATACACCTGGCAGCAGGTGGCCACCGCCATCCGCGCAATGGACGAGTGCTTTTCTGAACTCTCGCTGCCCACGGGCAGCCAGATCGGCGTTGTCGCCCACAACAGCGCTGCAGCAGTCACAGCACTGCTGGCGATCACCCGTGCAGGGCACTGCTTCGTGACCTTCAACCCCATGCATTCCGGAGAGAAGATCGGGGCGGAACTGGCGTCCCTGCGCTTGCCTTTGCTGATCGCCGCGCCCGATGACCTTGCGGACCAGCACCTTGAGGAGGCCGTCAGCAGAACGGGTAGTGCTGTGATTGTCGCAAGCGACACCGACACGGATATTGCGCTGAATTTCCTCCCGGGGAATTCCGACGCCGCGTTCTCCAAGCCACTGGACAATATCGCCGCACTGATGCAGTCCAGCGGCACCACGGGCGCTCCGAAACGCATCCCCCTCAGGTATCCCGGCCTGCTGCATCCCATCTCTGACCAGATGCCGGAAGGCGGCAGCAGTGCGGTGCAGGACAAGGAGGTCCCGGCGATTGTGGCCAGCCCGCTGGCGCACATCGGCGGTCTCTTTTTCAGCCTTAAGTCCGTTATCGACGCCCGGCCGCAGATTCTGATGGGGCGGTTCGACGTTCAAACCTGGTCTGACGCCGTCCAGCGCTACCAGTTGAAGCTGGGTCACCTGGTGCCGGCAACCGTGAAGATGATTTTCGATGCAGATGTCCAGAAGGAGACGCTGGCAAGCCTCAAGGCAATCATCTGCGGCAGCGCCGCCTTGCGCCCCGATATCCAGGAAGCCTTCGAGGCCCGATACGGTGTACCGCTGCTGGTGGTATACGGTGCCACCGAGTTCGCCGGCGGCGTGGCAGGCTGGTCCCTGCCCTTGCACCGCGAATTCATGCCGGCGAAGCTGGGCAGTGTGGGCCGGGCATTTCCGGGCGCCGAACTGCGCATCGTCGATGCCGGGAGCGGCGAGGAAGTACCACGAGGGGAAGAAGGCATACTCGAGATTCGCTCGGTGCAATCCCCCTCGGGCAAAGACACCTGGGTGGCCACCACCGACATCGCCGTGCTGGACGAAGACGACTTCCTGTGGATTCGCGGCCGCACCGATGCGGCAATCAACCGGGGAGGCTTCAAGGTCATTCCCACCGATGTTGAGAAAGTCTTGAACGAACACGCGGACGTGGAGGAAGCGGTGGTCGTCGCCCTGGACGACGACCGGCTCGGTCAGGTGCCCGCCGCACTGCTCCAGCCCCGCGATGGCGCCAGTGAGATTGACCTGGAATCCGTGCAAGCGCACGCCAGGAAGTCACTGGCGCCCTACCAGGTACCGGCACGATTCCTGGTTGCCGCCACCATTCCGCGCAACGCATCGCTCAAACCTGACCTGCCCGCCATCCGGACCCTATTCAAGAGGCAACAGTAACAGTGGATATTCAATTCAGCACCGAAGATGAGCTATTCCGGAAGGAGGTCCGCCAGTGGCTGGCGGACAACCGCCCCGCCGAGCCTCGGCCTCCGGTCGCGGATCTGCCCGCCTGTCGCCAGTACGACACCGCCTGGCAGAAAGTACTCTTTGATGCCGGCTGGGCGGGTATCGCCTGGCCCTCTGACTTCGGCGGCCGTGGCCTGTCCCTGACCCGCCAGCTGATCTGGTACGAGGAGTACGCTGCCGCCGACGTACCCCCCGGCGGATCGGACAGCGTCTGTTTTGTGGGCCTGGCCCACGCGGGTCCTACACTGATTGCCTGTGGCAGCGACGAGCACAAGGCCTTTCACCTGCCGCGTATCCTCAGCGGCGAAACCATCTGGTGCCAGGGTTTCTCTGAGCCCGGCGCAGGCTCCGACCTGGCGAGCCTGCGTACCCGCGGAGAGATCGACGGCGACGACCTGGTGGTCAATGGCCAGAAGGTCTGGACCAGCTACGCCAATGTGGCTGACTTCCAGGAGTTGCTGGTTCGCACCGACCCCGACGCTCCCAAGCACCGCGGTATCACCTGGGTGATCTGCGACATGAAAATACCTGGCATCACCGTGCGGCCGATCCGCAATATGGCCGGGGACAGTGAGTTCTGCGAGGTTTTCTACGACAATGTGCGCATTCCCCTGTCGCAGGTGGTCGGCGGGATCAATAACGGCTGGCGCACCGCCATGTCCACCCTGTCATTCGAACGGGGCACCGCATTCATCGCTGACCAGATGGATATCGAACAGAACGTGAAGCATCTGGAACAACTGGCCGGGGAAATCAGTGTCGGTGGCCGTCCCGCGATCGCGCACGAAGACATTGCTCAACGCCTGGCCGTGCTCAAGGCTGAGGTCATGTCAGTCAAAGCAATGACCTATATGAGCATCTCGCGCAACCAGAACCAGGATCTGCCCGGACCCGAGGCGTCCATTGTGCGCCTGTTCTATTCCAAGCTGAGCCAGCGCGTAACCCATTTCGGCATGGACCTGCTGGGCCGGGAGGGGCTGGTCTACCAGGGCAGGCACGAGCCCATGATCCGCCGGTATCTGTATCTCTATGCCGCCACTATCGCGGCGGGCACAGAACAAATCCAGCGCTCCATCATCGGCGAGCGCGTACTCGGCCTGCCCAAGAGCCGCTGAGGAGCCAATATGAACCTTCTTCCTACCTCCGAGCAGGCCGAGATTACATCCGTCATCAGCGATTTTCTGGTCAATGAAGTCCCTGTGCGTCGCTACCAGGATGAGGGAAACCTGGGTGAGCCCTACTCCGCGGAACTCTGGCAACAGTTCGTTGAACTGGGATGGTTCGGGGTCAGTTCGCCCGAAGCCCTGGGTGGCAGCGGCCTCGGCATTGCGGAGGATATTCTGCTGGCTCGGGAGGCTGGCCGCCATCTGGTGTCGCCTGCAATACTGGCTACCGCCTATGCTGCCCGCCTCACAGCGAGTCACGGCCTGGAGGAACTGGCAACTGCCCTCATCGCCGGTAAGCAGCGCGTGGCTTTTGCCCTGCCCGTGGGTGGAGACGCCCACCTGCTGTTGGACAGTGAGAACACAGATTTCCAGCTCGCTCTGGCCGAGAGCGAAGTGCGATTATTGCCAGCGGGTGCAGCCAGTGGGGCAGAAAGCCTCAAGAGTCTGGACGAGTCCGTCAGTGTTGTGCGTGCCGTGCTGTCCGGTGATGCTTCTCTCACAAGTGCCGGTCCAGAGGAGGCCCTGCAACTGACAGTGATTCTGTGTGCAGCGCTGACCGGAATCGCCGAAGCCGCCTGCCGGGATGCGGTGAGCTACGCCAGTGAGCGGGAGCAGTTCGGCCAGCCTATCGGTGGCTTCCAGGCCATCAACCACCTGTGCGCGGATATGGCCGTGCGCAACGAGGCGACCTGGTCGCAGTGTGTCTACGCAGCCCTGTCACTGCAGGACGGCAAACCCGATGCTGCGCAGCAGGTCGCCGCAGCAGGTGAGCTGGCAGCCTCGGCGGCTATCGAAAATGCCCGCACCAACGTGCAGGTGCACGGCGGCGTGGGTTTTACTGTCGAATACGATGCGCATCTGCTGGCAAAACGTTCTCACGTGCTGTCTAACCTGCTGGACTCGCTGATCGACCGGCGGAAACTGCTGCTATCGCTGTGAGGTAATGTAGAACAGCCAGGGCAATGATGAGGTTATTTCAGGCAGCTTAAACTAGGTGGAAGAGCTTGCAGTAGCCTCCACACCTGCCAACACGCTGCCGCTCTCCCAGATCGGCGCGACTTCCTGACAATCCTCGTCGACGATCCATTTGCACATTCAGCGCAGGGGCTCTACGGCATCTTGGGGACTGGCGAAATCACCGTGAGCGGCATACCCGAGGGAGGTGAAACGCTGCCCTCCCATAAGGGCGACCTTATCCCGAATCTCCGGTTTGAGGCTTTCCGGGTATACTCCCACAGTCTGAGTGTAGGGACTGATTGGCGCGTACACCTCAGACAGATCATCAACGGGAACGAGATTAGCGACGCGGACGGAGAGCAAGTGACTGAAATCCACGGGCTCGGCAATCTGGAATACGATAATAGCGCCCTCGCCAGCGTCTCCCCCTATCACGTTGTACCATTCGTCATTAAGCATAACGGGCGTTGCGCCCTGAATCACCACTCGCTGACCTTTCAGAGATCTTGTCATTTCCTGCAGGAACTGCGCCATCTGTTGGGGGGCATTTTTCTGTTGTTCCAGAAATTCCTGCTGGCGGGCAATCACCGATGGCGGCAGGTCGAGCCGGTCCAGTTCCCCCCTGGATTTTGCCGCGTGGATGCGCCCCGAGAGCATCATCAGGTCTGAACTCAGTTTCGTGGTGTAGGCAGTGTGAAAATAACGCTCATCGCCGTCACAGAGCAATGGCACCGCATATTCCTGGTACAGGGTATGGGCGTAATGACCGCCACGGAAATAGGGGTATATGAGGTGAATTTTCGTGGGCAATTCCGGTGGTCTGCCCGGCTCCTCGAATTTAGGGAAATACAGGTCGGTCAATAAGCGCACCATTTTTTTCCACTCGCTTTGCGTGCGCGGTATCAGCGAAAAGCTGCCAGATGTACCGGAGGTATGAAACACCCCTAGTCAGTTTGCTCTTTGAGCGCGTCCAGCCAGGAGTCGATGGAATCGCAATCACTGACATCGACAGCGGACAGATCCAGGGTCGTGAGTTTGCCTAACCAGCGGGTTAACTGGTCAAAGCGGCCGTTGTCCAATAAAGAGGCGGGGTATGACTTGTAGGTGGTGTGATCGAACAACAACGGTACCACATCTTCAAACCGATCGATCTGCATGATTCCCATAAAGTCTGCCAACCGCGTCAGCATGGGAACAGTATCGCGCAATTGCCCGAAGCGGTACTTTAAACCCTGGAGTTGGAGGCGCTCATACTCTTCCCTCGGTTGCGTCTGAAACGCAGTGAGATCCTGGTCGAATTAGCCAGTGGGATCTTCACAGAAAGTAACAACGTCACGCTTCATACTTCACCTCCACCAGTATGCATCAGGCATTCTCTGATAGCTCTACACCAGGGTACCGATAGTGGCCTCCGCCCAGGCCAGGTAGTTGCGCGCCTTGTCGTACACGGCATTTTCATCCAGTCCGTAATGGGCAAGGCCATAGCGATGGGCAGCGCCGCTCTTGTGACTCTGCAACTGTTCCTCGCCGCGCCTCATGCGTTCCATGCCGGCACGGTCCAAAGGTTCCTCAAGAAATCTGTAGACCGCCGGCACCAGTTCCAGCGGCCGCCTGGCGATATCGTCGAACCTGACTTCCATCAGGGCGGATGATGGCAATTGTGATCGCGCGTCCAAAGAACGCTCCAGAGCCAGTGCCGCCGTGTGGAGTTTTTCGTTGCCGAGGCGCGCGAGATCGACTGGCTCAGAATACATATGGTGCATGTGTTCGAGCATCAGGCAATTAGATGCAACCGACTTCACCGGATCCCGATGGGTAACCAGGAGCCTGGCGTCCGGGAATACCTCCACCAGGGCTGGGAGGTTCTCCAGATGAACCGGCGCCTTTAACAGCATACGCCCCACCCCGTTCCCTTCACGCCTGTTTTCCCACTGCAGGAGTTGCAGGGCCCGCTTTAGATTGCGGTACATGGGCATTGCGGATTGCTGTTCACACCAGCGCGCATGACTGGGCGTATTCAACACGACCCTGGAGGTGCGAAGAGTCTGCACCATCAGCAGATACTCTTCCTCCGGTTGATACGCATCCATAGGATGCGCCTCGAGGGAGCCGGCAGCATCGTCTGCCATGCGCTGGAGGATTTCATTGGTCAGGTCAACCCGCTGCAGAGTGGAGGGGTTTTCTAGCTCCATCGGTGCCGGAAACAGAGTCTGCCAGGTCTTCAGATAGTGCCAGCGGTGGTCGTAGCACAGCAGGCGATGGAGTTTGGTGGTTCCTGAGCGATAGAGCCCGGTAATGAATACCGGTCGATCAATAAACTCCTCCAGTATCTCCGGATACCTCGCTACACAGTGCTCCGTGTAAAGTCGATTGGTCAGATATTGCGTGGTTTCGTGGAATAATATTCCCCGGCCGGCCTCGGTCAGGTTCGCTTCTCGATTGGCGGAATCAACAAATCGACTCAGGGCCTCCAGCAGGCCGTCATCGCCAAAATCAGTCAACCCGGTTTGCGCTTGCGCGGCGGTCGTTAAAGCTTCTACGCTCAGTTCACTCATGCCTGGATTTTGCACCCGTCATTCGGCTACCAGATGGGGCGTAAGCGGCCCCAGTTCTGATATCAGGCGAATTCCGGCTTCGGCAGCAATGACATCCGGCACCCTGTTCAGCAGGCAGGCGGCGGATGCGACCTGGGAATCCCTTCTTTCGACGATGACGCTGGTTGCGGGCTCGCCCTGCACCTCCCAGCGCATGTGCTCGGTCTCGTGGGGTAGAAGCATACGTAACTCGGTACAATTGATGGCCTTGACACCCTCCGCCGTCTGCAACTCCGAAACGATGCGCGATCCTGCAGCTTCTCCCGGCTCCAGTTGTCGTTTAAGCGGCCTGCAGTACACCGGCTCTGGCAACAACACTGGCTCGCGTCGCTCCGTAACGGAAGTCACTGTCAATCCCAGAGTTGCCAGCACGTGCTCGACAATACTGGAATAAAAGCCGCCAATGCCGTGGGTACTGTCTGCGAAGGTTTCCTGGTAGGCCTCAGGGGAATAACCCAGCCCGACCACATCGACAATCTCGGGCCGGTCCCAGTTGACGTCGGTGATGCTCGAATGCTCCAGGGCTTCCAGACCCACACAGGGGCCCGCCGCCAGCAGGCCGGACCAGATGCGCGAATAATCCCAGATGCTGGTTCCCGTAAAGCTGACGCCATTTGCCCGCGCCAGCTCGTCGATGCGTACTGCAAGCTCCGGATTGTTGCCCAGGGGATAATTGGATTCACCGCCGTGACAAATCACGTTAATTCCAGCCCCCAGCAGGCGCTCATAGGCCGGCATATTGACCTGCAGCCGGTCACTGACACTGACAATGGCGATATCTGCCTTGAGGGCTTCGTAGTCGGCCCTCTCGCAGTCCCGCACAATAACACCGAGGGGGCAGTCCAGCCCGGAAAGGGTGCCGAGATCTTCCCCGACTTTCTCACCCGCGCGATTAAAGGCTGCAACAATGGCCCAGCCCCGCCGCGCCGCGAGACGCACCACGATCTGGCCATAAACTCCCACACCGTACAGGACGATGCGGGGAGTTTGCTGCTTCGCTCCGGCCGAATTCACCCCAGACAAGGCGTTCATCAGCGAACGACTGCGTCACAGACTGTCGACAAAGGACGTCCACCCGCATTCGCAACCAGGGCACAGTCCAACTCCTGCATCGGACCTGATGCGGGAAGCGGCGTAGGGTGTGTGGGCCCGGGACAGAGGTATTCTGTTCCCGGCCCACAGAGCCCGTGACTCAGGTAGTTGGGCATTGCCGGCGTCTGGTCCATCCAGAATGTGATGATCGCGACAATGATGTTGTAGGACAGATAGGCCAGGTTGAACACCGCCATGATTGCCATCATGCGCCAGAAGGTCTGCAGGCCGGGAGAAGCGATTGAATCCATGCCCTGCTCCACCAGTGTTTCCCCTTTGTCGTTCCTGAAAAAATACAGGCTGGTGACGGCCGTCATGGCCGCGCCCCAGAAGATCGCCTCGTATACGGGGAACTGGTACCACTGCCCACCCCAGATAGACCAGGAATGAACGGAGCCGGTGAACGCGTAAAGACCGGCGCGTACCCAGGCGCCCTCGATGATCAGATCAAACAGCGCCATGATCAGAAAAGCGACCCCGATCAGGCCGAAAGTGCTGATCTGCGGCCTGCGCACCTTGACTCTACGCAAAACCCACGCGCACGCAAAAATCTGCAGAGGCATGATGGAGGTATAGGCGCCAAGTAGAAAGACGACGGGCTCGGCGAAATTGTGCCCATTGGGCATGATCCAGCCTGGAATGAAATTCACCCAGGAACCGAAATTGATCATGTGGGCATTGTACGTGAAGTACAGGCGGAAATAGTTGCCCATCGGGTCCTGCCAGTAGGTGAATAACCAGCCAAAGATAAACAACATGGTGACGGTCACCCTGCCCTCGCGACGGCATTGTTTTACTCCCCAGGTCATCAAAAGGATGGACAGGGGAATACACAGAATCTGGAAGACAATAACCCACATCTCGGTGTACCAGGGCATTGGGTCGGTGCCGGGACGCACGGTGGCAAACTGATCAGATAAGATCCAGGAACCGAAAATATAGATCTGCAGGACCAGGAAGAATATTCCCAGTGATCCCCAGATATAGATTGGCTGGGTGCGACTGCCCTCGATGGAAAGTGTCGCGCGGCTTGAGATACTCATAAATTACTCCTCCAGATATCTCCGCAGGTCAATTCAACGAGGTGCAGACCCAAGACTTACAGGGATTGCACTCTGGCGCGCCATCCCGGTAATGGCGTCACAATCCTGCTCATTGGATATCAGCATGGCGACGTTGCCTTCGGATTCGGCCGTTTGGCCAGCCTTCACACCGGGCGCTGTTCCAAAGCAATGATGCATGGAGATGACCCCGGTACGCATGGTTCTGTCCAGGCACAGCTCCGCCACTGTTGACCCGTGGCTGGAGGTGACTGTTATGGACTCACCCTCACTGAAACGCATCGCACGTGCATCGTCGGGATGCATATACACCGGACTCCCGGAACGACGCCCGGGAAAATCATGGCACATGGAATTATTGAATTCTTTGGCCCGGCGGCAGACCAGAAGATAAGGGAACGAAGTCGATGGTTTTCCTGCTGGTGATATCGACTCTTTCTTGAATCTGACCAATTCTGCAAAAGCTTCCTCTGCGCCAAGCTGAAGTCTGGCAGCGCTTCGCGGATCGGGCTCGGCAGCTCTCACATCAGAAAAGCTGTCAAAGATGCGGCCATTGGGATCACCGCGCATCTCATCAATACTCACCCGGGACCCGGGCCACATCAGTTGCAGAACCTCCGCCGTTTCAGGCAGGGAAATCATGTCCACATCGCCTCCGGCCAGCGAGATGTCTGTTCCCATCCTGCTGCCAAGACCCCAGAGCAGCTTCCACTCGTCAACAATATCTGCTGGCGGATCAAAAAGCGCTTCGGCGTATGCGCCAAACGGTTCTTCAGCAAACATGGAAGCGACCCAGGCGACATCCTCCCGCTCCAGGGGATGTGCCGCAGGCAGAACGTAATCGGCCAGTTGCGTTGTCCGCGTCTCCACGATATCAATGCAGACCAGCAACTCCAGGGACGACAGCGCACGCTCGGTCTTGACCGGATCAGGAAACGCTGCCATCGGATTGCCGCCCAAAACGACCAGGGCCTTGACCTGTCCTTCACCGGGAGTCAGAATTTCATCTGCCAGCACTGCAGTTGGCATCTCACCGTGAACTCGCCGCACCTCCCTGACTCGGGTCTTCTCCCGGTTATGTTCCGGGTTGTAGGGCCGGGGAATGAATGCCGCCGGTAGAGCCTGCGCCGGTGGCGCTACGTCCGGCAATAGCACGCTGGGAGTGGCTATTCGCTGGCCTGAACGCACCCAACCGCCGCAGAGCGTATTCAGGCACAGGCGCAGGTACTCCGTGAGATTGGCGAAGGGAGACATGCAGGGGCCGGTGGCTGACGTTGCTACAGCTGCTCGTCCGCCGGCAAACAGTCGCGCTGCGTCAACCAGCTGCTGCTGGGGGACACCCGCCAAATCAGCAGCGACATCGGGAGTGAAATCGGCAGTTGCCCGGCGCAGTGAATCTAGACCTTCCGTGTGTGTTTGACAGAATTTCCGCTCAAACAGGCCTTCGTCGAGGATAACGTGAATCATTCCCGCCAGCAATGCGGCATCCCGGCCCGGGGTCAGTTGCAGATGAATATCTGCATGCCGGGCTGTTTCAGTGTGGCGGGGATCAACCACGATAAAACACTTGCCCTGCTTTTTGCTCTGCCCGATGGCCGATGGGTACCACATGGGTGGCCCACCCGGCCAGGAAAGCGCGGACACCACAGGATTGTTGCCGATCAACATGATCACATCGGCATCTGAGTAAGGCACTGGCCCGGCGCCCCATACCCCATGCCACTCTGCGCCGACACCTTTCGCCGGCTGGTCGATGGTCATGCTGGTAAAGTGCATGCTGGAACCCAAACCCTTGAGCCAGGCCTCGACAAAGGCGGTACCTACTGAAGCAACCTGAGTGCCGGTACCCGTGTAGCTGGCCACCGCTCGCGGGCCGTGTTGAGTGACTATGGCCTGCAGACTTTCGGCGATTTCGTCCAGCGCTTGCTCCCGCGAGATGGCAACTCGCGTCTCACCCACCGCCTGGCGACCTCGCATGAATTGCCTCAGGCGATTTGGCGAGCGCAGTTGGTGCTGCCATTGCCGCCCTTTGACGCAGGTATATCCGCGGCTGAGCAGGTGGTCAGGATTACCCTCGATCCTGGTTATCACATCCCCATTCACGTGGAGGTTCAAGCCGCAGCTGGCCTGACATATTCGGCAGTGTGTACTTTTAATGCTCATGCTTGGCCACCTGACCGCAAGAAAGCCGGCCTATTCCAACAGGGAATTCATACTCATAACAGCTTCGCCAAACTCCTCCTTGAAGTCCTGCACGATATGGCTGGTTGAACGAATTGAATCGATCATTCCCACCCCCTGCCCGACCCAGTAGCTCGCCAGTTCCCTTGCTTCGACATTGCCATTCTCAACAGCCCGGTCAATCCGGTTAAAAGCCGGCTGGGCGAGCATGCCCTGCAGCGGCATGGGCAGCGCCCCGGGTGATTCCTCCCCGTGCCAGGCATCGTGCCAGGCAGAGCGCAACTGGCGAGAGGGCTTCCCGGTGCGGGAGGTGGAGCGAATCGTGTCGCGGGAGTCGGCGGCGACGAATTTTTCGCGAATGGCCTCGGTGGTTTCCGCCTCTGGCGTAGCCAACCAGATGGAGCCAGTCCAAGCCCCCTGGGCACCCATCGCCATACAGCCCGCCATCTGGCGACCGTTCATAATGCCACCGGCCGCCAGCACGGGTATTTCGCGGACTTCCCGGATAGCTTGCACCACCTCGGGCACCAGCACCAGGGTAGACACCTCTCCGCAATGGCCTGCGGCTTCACCTCCCTGGGCGACAATGAAATCGACGCCGGCCTGCACCTGGCGCAGCGCGTGCTCCTTCGCGCCGACCAGGGCTCCCACGGGGGTCTGGTGTTCACGAGCACGGTCGATCATAGACTGGGGCGCAATACCCAGGGCATTGGCAATAAGACGGATCGGGTGCCGGAACGCAACATCCATGAGTTGTTCGCGAATATCACCCAATACGGCCGGAAGCTCTTGCTGGTCTATCTGCTCATCTGCCAGGTCGATGCCGTATTTTTTCAACAATTCGGCAGTGAAACGTCGGTGCTGAGCCGGAATCCTTGAAGTCAATTCATCAATAGTTATATTGCCAGTGAGATCACCCATGTTCTCGGGGATGAGAATATCAACCCCATAGGGCTTGCCGTCGACGTGAGCGTCGATCCAGGCCAGTTCTTCTTCGAGAAATTCCGGGGTAAAGCTGCTTCCTCCGAGTACACCGACCCCGCCGGCGCGGCTTACCGCGGCGACCACATCTCGGCAGTGGCTGAAGGCGAACAGTGGGAACTCGCAGCCGATCATCTTACATATTTCATTATTCATAATGTCTGCATGCCTGCAATATGAAGTAACTTGTTTAGCTGGAAAACCGCCCCACCGTTCACCTTGAACTCGACGCCTGTCGAAGCGAAGCGGCCTTCCAAATGCTGTGAGGCAACGGCCTCGTGCATTTCGCCCGGCAGCAGCCCATCTAGCATGCGGGTGTCTACGCCCCCGCGGCAGACCGCATTGATGCGGATGCCGCTGGAGAGATATTCCTGGGCAGCAGTGCGGGTGAGCCCAATCACGCCATGCTTTGAGGCACTGTAGGCGGCCATCATGGGGGCACCAATCAACCCCGCGCCAGAGGACATGTTGATAATGACTCCGCTCTCCTGTTGCTGCATGAATTTCAACTCTTCGCGCATGCAAAGGAAAACACCGTCAAGGTTCACTGACATGGTTTTCCACCACAGATCAAAATCCGCGTCGGCAACGGCTGCACCGGTGAAAGCGATGCCAGCGGTTATTGATCGCAAAGTCCAGGCTACCGAGTTCATTCACAGCGGACGCGGCCGCCACGGCAACCGATTCTGGCGAACTGACGTCCAGGGGCAGAAAACGAAACCGGCCTCCCTCGGACTCCAGTTGGCGCTACACTGCTGCACCCTCGGTTTCATCCAGATCCGCAATGGCCACCGAAGCGCCAGCCTGCGCAAACTTGCTCGCAATAGCCAGGCCAATGCTTGAGGCGCCGCCAGTGACAAATGCAGTGGAACCAGAGAAATCTGCCGTAAATCGAGCCATTTCCACGCCTTCCTGTCACGAAAGCTTATATAGTATACCCTTTTGCCAATAAAAGAAACCGAATTCTGCTAACTGTGTTACCTGGAGACTATTCCAGGCCAAAACGCGCAATCTCACCGGGAGCCGACCCATTTAAGGAGGTCATCCGGTTCTTCCGGAATCCTCCCCGCAAGGCCATCAATATCCGGCAGGATATCAGGGCAGGAAATGACACCCACCTGCGCATGCCCGGCGTAGTTGACGATCGTTATGTTCAGTCCACTTCCCGGCTGCAGAATACTGGCGATATACGATAATTCCAGTTCCGCGCCCTTGAGATACAGCTTGTCCTTCGTGCCAGGGACATTCGACACCGTCAGGTTAGCCATCCGGCGCAACTCGCTGTGCTCGTCACTCAGGGGGACGAGTACCGTCGGCAGCAGGATCGTGGCAGCATACAGCGGCAGGGCATAGGCATCCAGGAGCCCCATTTTCTTGAGTCGCATCAGCTGTTCCTCAGGTTATCATGGCCAAAAGCAGCGTAGTGCGATTGGCTAGCTCAACAACTCTTCCTCCGCGAGCACCCTTGTCGCCGGGTAGTCCGCCTTGCCATTGGGGGCACGGTAGACCTTGTCGACGAACAGGACATTTTTGGGCACTTTATAGCCGGACAGTCGTGAACGGACGTGATCCTTAAGTTCATCATCACCAGCGGCCTCGTGTTGGGTGAGTTGCACCACGGCAGTTACCGCCTGGCCGAAACGCTCATCCGCCACACCCACCACCACAGCATCTTCTACGGCAGTATGTGACTTGATCACGGCTTCCACCTCGTCGGGATAGATCTTCTCTCCTCCCGAGTTGATGCACACGCTGCCGCGGCCGAGGAATTTGACGCTGCCGTCTTCCAGCACTTCAACCCAGTCTCCGGGTCGCGAGTACCTCACACCATCCACGGTGAAAAAAGTCGCCGCTGTTTTTTCCTCGTCTTTGTAGTAGCCCAGGGGGAGCGGGCCGGTAGAGGCCAGGAAGCCCTTTTCTCCGCTGCCGGGCTGAACCTCGCGCAAATCCTCGGTGAACACCTTTGCGTTGGGCGTCAGTTTGAGAACCACCTCGTTGCCGTCTAGGTCATTGTCTTTGCCAAACATGGCCATCGCGCTGGCCGACGATTCAGATGAGCCCACATTGTCGAAGATAATGAGGTCGGGAATCTGTTCCAGCAACGCCTTCTTGTTGTGGGTGCTGAATATCATCGCCGTAGAATTCACCACTTTTAGGCACTGCAAACTGTACTTACCCGGGTTCTCCTGCAAGGTCCTGATCAGCGGTGTGGCAAATGCGTCACCAGAGATCGTCAGCACCATGATGGCGTGCTTGTCAACGCAGGAAAGGGTCAGCTCGGGGTCGAAGCCGCTGCTGACAGGAAGAATCACCCTGTTGCCGTAGCTCAATGCATTGATCGCAGTGTAGAGACCAGCGCCGTGCATTAATGGCAATACAACCAAATTGTTAAAACTTCCCCCTTCAGGCGCTAGCGCAATTTCTTCAGGCGTCTGGGGAATGGGGCTGGTGGGATCGAGGAAATTCCTGCCGATCATATTCCACATCTGGTACTGTTCCCACATTACTCCCTTGGGCAAACCGGTAGTACCGCCGGTATACATGAACAACAAATCCTCCGGGCTGCGCTCTATATCGAGGGGCTCACCGTCTCCCTGCGCGACCAACGCTTCGGATGACTGGGCCCAGCCATCGCCCCCCTCGCTACCGAGCTCGATGCGGTGTTCGCAGAGCGGCAATCTACCCAGTATTTCCTTCAGTTTTTGCCCATAGGCACTTTCGAAAATCACGGCGCGCGCATCGCTATTGTCCAGGAGGTACTTGAGCTCTTCGTGCTCATAGCGATAGTTGACATTGACATGCACCAGGCGTGCCTTGATGGCAGCCACCACGGCAACAAGGTACTCAGCAGAATTCGTGCCATAGAACGCAACCTTGTCGCCAGGTTGCAGACCCATCGCCAGCAAATTTCGGGCAAGATTATTGGAGGCTGAGCGCAATTCCGCCGAAGTCACCGTCCGCCGCGTTCCCTCTGGGGTCTCCTCTACGATACGGACCACGTCAGGGTTCAGTCGGTTGTCTACGAAATCAAAAAGATCACCAAAATTCATCATGTCCATAACCCTTCTATAGGGAAGGGGACAAATGGGTACAGAATTCGCTCTAAAACGAAATATAGTATACTTATTATTCAGTCGCAAACCAAGACTGCATTGACGGCCTGCAACCTTGCACTTGCAGGCCTCTAGCGCCCCTTCCATTCGGGTGGGCGCTTCTGTGCAAACGCCGTTAACCCTTCCAGCATGTCTTCGCTGGTCAGCAGGCGGTCCAGGGCTTCCGCGGGGTAACGCACTGCTTCGACCACGTCGGTGATGTTCCGGACCTCGTCTTCCAGCTGCAAGGTACAACTTACCGATGTGGGTGAAACTTCCGTCAACTTCTGCGCCAGCGCGCGCGCCACCGGCATCACCTCAGCAGGCGAAACCACCTGGTTGACGAAGCCCAGCTGCAGCGCCCGCTGCGGCGAGATATTGTCGCCGGTGAGTAATATTTCCATCGCCTGTTGTCGCGCCAGGTTGCGTGTGATCCGCTGTATACCCCCAGTACCGGCGATAAGACCACGCTTCACCTCACTGAGTGCAAAGTGGCTCTGCTCACTGGCAATGACCATATCGCAGCTGAGCGCGATCTCCATGCCACCACCCATAGCGATGCCATTAACCGCAGCGATTACCGGCTTGAGACGATGCTTTCGGTGGGTGAGCCCGCCGAAGCCTCCTTGAGGGATCCACGCGCCCGCGGCCGACTTGAGATCTGCCCCCGCACAGAACGCCTTGTCACCAGCCCCGGTAATAATCGCCACCCACAGTTCGCCATCTTTCTCAAACAGGTCAAAGACACCGTCCAGTTCATAATTGGCTTCAGAATTAAGGGAATTGCGGCTGTCGGGTCGGTTGATGGTCACTTCCAGGATATGCCCGTTCCTCTCCAGCTTGCAGTACTGATATTCCTCCTCCAGATTTTTTGGCCGGTCCGGTATTAAATCCTGTGTACGCACTGCGTCAAAGGTAAACCGATTTCCGGGGCCAATGTCAGTAACGTAGATGCTCTTACCGATCGGGTCCTCGTCGAGCATGGCCTGCGGTGTATCCAGGTCCTGCGGATCGGTCATTCCCAGGAAACGCATACCCTCCACGGTTCGTCCGACGACATAACCTGCCTGGGGTGTGCCCTGCCGAAAAGTGACACTGTAGGCCTCAATTGTCGCTTTGCCACCCGGGTAGTGATCGACGGGCGGGAGTTCGATCTGGTCGATTTCCGTCTGCAGGGCCTGGTCATCGCAGGCATGCCATCCCCTCCCTGTGGAATTTCGCGAATAAATACCAACGGAGTGTTTTGACAGTATCCCGCCATTGGCGCCAACAAGTCCGTAGCCTGAATTCTCTTCTCGGAGCCTGTTCACAACATTGACGACCGAGTGCAGAGCGTAGCTGTTACCTGGACCGCCGAAAAAGGGCAGACCGCCCGTCAGCGTCAGGCCGCGCACATCGTCAGCAGCCAATCCCAGCGCATCACAGGCCGAGAAAACGGCTATGGGGAAGCAGCTGTAGATGTCCATATACCTCACGGCCCCTGGGGATATCCCCGCCATATCGAACGCGGCCGTGTAGGCGAGGCGCATTGCCTCAGAGCCGCCGAGGCTGGGTCGCTCAACCAGGCGGTGCTCACGCACTGTACTGCCGGTCATCGGGTACACCAATTTCTCCGCGGATATCCCCAGGGCCTCGGCTTTTTCCCGGCTGGTGATAACCACCGCCGCGGCCTGGTTGACACCATCTTTCGCAACAAGGCGCTTCGGATACGGCTCGGCAATCATCGGGTTGGCCTCGTCTATCGCAAGCAGCTGCTCCGGGCTGTAAGCCTCCGGAAACATCGCCGCCCCGTGGGATGCGGCAACTTCTGAAAAGCGGGAAAATAGCGCAGCCATTTCCTGCGCATACTCTTCCCGGGTCAATCCCAGGTCGTGACGCCGGGCATTCTCCAGCATGCCGTACATCAGCGGGGCAGTATTCATGCCGTTATCAATCTGCTGACGGTCTATCATGCCGTCCATGCCCAGGCCGCGATCCTCCAGCTGACCGCCAGTATCGTCGGCCCAGTCCAGGCTTAGCTGGGCTTTCATGGCGGCTTTGATCGTCGCCATGGCCTCCCCGCCCATCAACACCACCACCTCCGCATCGCCCGCCGCGACCTTCCCGGCGAACTCGGAAACCATATGTTGCGGCGTATTGCCACCCGCCACGCTATAGATCGCATGGGCGGGATCGGCGCCGATTCGCCTGGCCACTGCCCGCGGATAGTTCTTTACCTCACCGAAAGGGTTTGGATACATGGGAGTCGAATCCGCGAAGGTTCGCACCATGGCGATGGTATCGACCTGGGATATCACGGCGTCTGCCACTCCAGTGTCATTGCACGCGGCCCCGACCGCCTGCTCGAGCAGGTCCACCAGGGATTTCGCGTACTCGAGATTTTCGGGCAGCTGTTCGCAAAGTTCGCCCACACCGATAATAACGGGCTCGTGCAGATTGGTTTTCATGCATTAATCCTCACTGTAGCGGAGCAATTACTTTCGTGGAGGCTCCGCTGAATGGTTAATACTCAGTTCGTTTCCGCGGGAGAGCGCAGCCCCCCCAGCAGAAGAGATTGATATTGGGTGATGATGTCTGTCGACCGCCTTGATAAGCCATCCCCATACCAAGTGGAAACACCGTGTACGGCACTCTGCAACACTCGCGCCGCCGTCGGCGGAGCAATCTCGCCAAACAAAGCCTGCTTCCGACCCAGTTCTATCACCCGTTCCAACATTCGACGCTCCTGTCGCAAGCCCTCACGCACCTCTGACTGTACCTCCTCACTCATTGAGTGAAGATGGCGCGCGAGTAGCCCGGTACGGGGTTCGTCCATGTAGAACGAAATCATGTGTTGAATATAGTCCGCCAGTACTGCATCCGCTTGCGCGCCTTGATCCAACAAGCGCTGAAGTCGCTGATCGGGCGTCTCCCCCGATCGGGCGCGACATACTTCTAGCAGCGCGGCCTCTTTGCTGGCCACGTAGTAGTAAAGGCTCTGCTTGGAAAGGCCGACTTCGCGGCCGATCATCTCAAGCGTGGTTTTTTCGTACCCCAGTTCTTCAAACAGTCGCCCGGCGACGTCAAGAATATGGGCTTTGCGGGCACTTTGCCTTTCTGTTGCTTGATTGTTCACCAATGTCGGCATGAGCTTGTTCAATCCCGCAGGAGTTTAACTTGACCTAGATTAGTAATAATATACCCTTTTTTCGTACACCGTTCGAAACATTTTTTGAGACTTCAACAATGAACCAGATTGAAACCCTGCCATCGAGTGAGGAACGAGAACAGCTACGCACTGCGCTGCGCGGACTGCTGGAGGAGCACTGCCCCCTGGATTCACTGGATGCGGCCGTGGAGCGAGCAGGCAACGCTCAACAAGTTCGGGAGCTGAACCAGCGATTCGTGGAGCTGGGCCTCACACCACTGGGCACCAATCCGGAGGTAGGCGGATTGCGCGAAGCACTCATCGTCATGGAAGAAGTCGGACGGCGCTGCGCTCCGGTGCCCATTGGTGGTGCGCTAATGGCAAACTGGTTGCTCAATGGCCAGGGTGACGACGCCACCCAGTTGTTGACCCGTGTTCACCAGGGGGACGCCATTGTCGCTTTCCACCTGGGTGAACAGGATGCGGATGCCGGCGCCGGAGACGTCGAGATCACGGGCGATTCAGCCACAGGCGAGCTGAACCACGTGGAAGATGCACAGGTTGCGACTCATCTGCTTTTTCCCGCCGATGGTCGCTGGGCGTGCCTCGAGTTGAAAGAGGTTCCTGTCACCGTAACGCCACTGCCAGGACTCTCCTACCCCGCCCTGTCCCGGGTACAACTGCAGAACACACCCGTCACGCTGTTTGACAGCACCGCTGTCACCGGTGAGGAGTTGCTGCGCCTATGCAAGCTGTTCCTGACCGCGCGCTCGCTGGGTGCTGCCAGTCGCGGCTTCGAGCTGGTGGTGGAGTACGCCAAAGAAAGGGAGCAGTTTGGCCAGCCCATCGGCCGTTTCCAGGCAGTTCAGCACAAGTTGGCAGACAACATGATGAGGCTGGAATCCGCTCGACTACAACTGGCACACACCGCCGAGTCATTCGATTTCGGCAATCCGGACTGGCTGGTCTTTGCAGACGCAGCCCACGCCTTCAGCAGCACCGCCTTGCGCCAGGCCTCACTGGAGACCCACCACGTTTTCGGCGCCATCGGTTACTCCGAGGAACATGAGGCACCCCACCAATTCAAGCGCATCCACTCAGACCTGGTTCGTCTCGGCGGTGTCAGCGCGTCCCGCGAGGCCCTGGCGGCGTTTCTGCTCAATG
The DNA here is from genome assembly GCA_964620555.1 of uncultured Alteromonadaceae bacterium. Classification (GTDB taxonomy): domain Bacteria; phylum Pseudomonadota; class Gammaproteobacteria; order Pseudomonadales; family Halieaceae; genus JAPOQD01. The sequence continues at coordinate 12,004 of CAZUGZ010000005.1, read as the reverse complement.
CCGGCCAGGATATGCCCGAATACGACCTGGGCGAGGCCGGCAACAGGTTTCGCGAGGAGACGCGGCAGTGGCTGGCGGAGCACTGGCCGCCCAGCGACCCGGCTGCGTTTACCAGGGCTGCCCAGGAGCGCAAGCTGTTCCAGGTCACCTGGCCGGAAGTCTTCGGCGGCCTCGGCGCCTCACCCCTGGAGCAACTCGCGTTCCTCGAGGAGTGCGAGCGCGCCGGTGTGAACTACGATATTATCCTCCCCTGTGAAATCCAGGCGCACGCGCTGATGCTGTTTGGTTCACCTGAACAGCAGCAGGAGTTTCTGCCCCGGATGGCCGCCGGCGAGCTGAAAATCTGCCTGGGTTACAGTGAGCCAGGCTCTGGCTCTGATCTCGCCTCCATCAAAACCACCGCCGTGCTGGAGGGGGACGAGTGGGTCATCAACGGGCAGAAAATCTGGACCACCCTGGCCGAGGATGCCAACTACATGTGGCTCGCGGCTCGCACCGATCCCGACGCGGTAAAACCTCAGGCCGGCATCAGTGTATTCCTGGTCCCCATGGACAGCCCGGGCATAACCATCCAACCTTCCATGGCACTTTACGGCAAAACCTTTTGTCAGGAATTTCTGGATAACGTACACGTCCCAAAAGACTCGCTGGTGGGCGAGGTCAATGGCGGCTGGTATGTAATCCTCGCCGCCCTGACTACAGAGCGAGTAATGATGGGCGGGTTTGTCTCAAACGTCAGGGAAAAATTTCGCCATCTGGTCGAAGCCATTCGCCAAGATCAGAGTGGCCTCGCCCAAAATGGCTGGGTACGGAACAAAATTGGCGAACTGGCGGCGGAAATCGAGGCATCGAGACAGCTGGTGATGAACGCTACCCGCATTACCGAAAGCGGCGGCATTCCCATTCACGAGGCCTCCATGAGCGGCGTGTACAACAGCGAGCTGATGGAGCGCCTGGGCGAGGCGGCCCTGGATATCCTGGGCAATGCCTGTACCCTGCACCCCGACACACCGGGGTCCATTCCCGGCGAGTTGGAGCATATGCTGCGCCAGTCGATCATGATGGTCATCGGCGGTGGCACCAATGAGATCCAGCGCAACCTGATCGCCCAGAAGGGGCTGGGACTGCCCCGTTGACTACCTTCTGAGCGCAGCAACAGGAAAACGACGCATGCATCAGCTCGACGCCAAACAGTTCGATCTTGAAGGTAAGGTAGCCCTGGTAACCGGCGCATCCGGCGGCCTGGGTGCGCACTTCGCCCGGGTGCTCTGTCGCAATGGCTCCAGGGTTATCGCCGCCGCACGGCGCCTGGATCGCTTGCAGGCGCTTGCTGATGAATGCGCCGAGCTGGCCGGTAGCGTCTATCCCATCGCCATGGACGTCACCGACAGCGTTTCGATCACCCGAGGATTCGATGAAGCGCAAGCGGCCTGCGGCCAGGTAGAAATCCTGGTCAACAACGCTGGAGTCGCCGATCGTAAGAGCCTGATGCGGATAGAAGTGGAGTCCTGGGATTGGGTCCAGAACACCAATCTGCGCGCCGCCTGGATGGTGGCCCGGGAGACCGCTCGCCGCCTGCTGGCCGCGGAGAAGTCGGGTTCCATCATCAATATCGGCTCGGTCTACGGCGTGGGCGTCGGCATCGGTAATGCCGCCTACGCCACTTCGAAGGCCGCTTTGATCCAGATGACCCGCTCCATGGCCCTGGAACTGTCCCGCAAAGGAATTCGGGTGAACGCCCTGAGCCCGGGCTACTTCCGCACGGAGCTCGATGCGGAGTTTTTCGACAGCGATGCAGGCAAGGCCTACTTCGATACCCTGCCCATGCAGCGCCCCGGCAACCTGGACGAGCTCAACGGGGTCCTGCTCCTTCTGGCCAGCGATGCCAGCTCCTTTATCAGCGGTTCCAACCTGGTGGTGGATGGCGGACACCTGGTGAAGAGCATCTAGCCCGGTTCCCCAGGTTCTTGCAGTGCTTTGGAGCTTGCGATATAGTCCCCGTCTATTAGTATACTTTTTACCGTTAAGCTTGAGGATCGCACAATGTCTGCCGAAGCCACCGCAGTATTACCTATCGAGGGCAAAAGAACCGAGCCTATTCACGTCTGGTCAGCTATCGGTATATTCTTCCTGCTGCTGCAGGTGTATATTTTTGGGGGCTGGATTCTCTCAGACGACTTTGCTCCGGTAAATCCGGGGCCCGATCCCATACCGGGCTACACCGCCTTCCTGGCGATATTCTTCCAGGTGCTGAACGCCATCCTGGCTATCGGTGTGATCACTTGGGCGGTGCGCAGCTGTCGTCGTGAGGGCCGCATCACCGTCGCCCTCCTCTTCGTCTTCGCCTGGCTCGCCACCTTCTGGGTCGACCCTCTCGCCAATTACTTCCGATTGGTCTACACCTATAATTCGCACATGATCAATTACGGCTCCTGGGCCAATTTCATCCCGGGATGGGTTATGCCTAATGGACAGCTGATCGCTGAACCGCTGCTGTTCAATATTGGCGCATACCTCTCCATCGTGCCTCTGTTGTGCTTTTTCTACGCCTGGATCATGCGCAAGGCCAAGGCACGCTGGCCGAATATCGGTACCGCAGGCCTGGTGGGCGTGTGCTTCGTCGCTGCATTCCTGGGGGACCTGATCATCGAGGGCGCCTGGGTGCGGATGGGGCTGTACGTATTCAGCGGCACGGTGCATTCCTGGTCCCTCTGGGGCGGTGAGTGGTACCAGTTCCCGCTCTACAATTCCATACTGTGGGGCGGCGTGCAGACGGTGGCCGCCAGCCTGTGGTACTTCCGCGATGACAAGGGACAGACGTTTGTGGAGATCGGCAGCGACCAGGTCAGCTCTCCCGCCAGGCGCAACTTCCTTCGCTTTGCCGCCATCGCCGGGCTTCTCAACGTGTGCTATGTGTTGTACGCCATCGCCATGGGGATCATCTCGTTCCAGATGGACACCACCCCCGCCCTGCCGAGCTACCTGAGTAATGGTATCTGCGGCACCGAAACCGCTTTTCCATGCCCTGGCCCCGATGTCCATGTACCGCTGCCGAACTCGGGTCCGCTGCAATAATCGGCGACAAAGGAATCATCATAAATAAGTGGTGCTGCATGACCTGCGGCTTTGTTTACGACGAGGCGCGGGGATTGCCTGAATTCGGCATCGAACCCGGCACCCGGTTCGAGGACCTGCCGGATGACTGGGTTTGCCCCGAGTGCGGGTCCCCAAAAGACTATTTCGAACTTGTAGAGTAATTGGAAGCAGGAGCAGGAAGATACCATGGAACAGAATCCCACATCGCCCTATCGCATTGGTGTCATGGTTGACCTGCCAGGATTCCCGGGGCTTTCAGACATGTTTCCACTGGCCGTCAAGTTCGCGCTGGACGAAGCCCACGAGACCGGCCTCATCGACCGTCCAGCAGAAGTGATCACCAACGAACATGTTGGCCAGCCCTGGGGTGACGGATATGCATCGCGCAATGTCTACCGTCAACTCGTGGAGGAACACCAGGTGCTCGCCATCGCCGGCCCGATGTCGACAGACAATTGCCTGGCCGTTCTGGACCAGGTGGAGCAATGCCACGTGCCGGCTATCACCATCTGCGGCACACAGGAATATGTGGGAAATTACGCATTCAATCTCTCCAATGGCAACCTCGCAGACGAACCCGCCTATATGGCGGCGTGGCTGAAAAGCCGCGGGCACAGGCGCATCGCCGTTGTTCGCGACTACCCCTCCCGCATTGGCCTGGAGTACCACCGCTTCTTCGAGTACGCCTGTCAGCAATTCGGCCTGGATATCATCGGGGTGGGGAACGTCTTCCCCAACCCCAGTGAGGAAGACATGACCGAAATTATGGGCAGACTGAAGTCAACCAATGCCAATGCACTGGCCTACCTCGGGTTCGGAGAGGCTGCGCGCCAGCTCAATAACGGCTTGCGGAACAACAATGACTGGGACCCGGAACGGATCATGACCACGGCGTTTGTGCAGGCTACCTATAACGAGTTCTACGCCAAACTGATCGACGGCTGGTACGGCATCGACCAATACGACGAGCGTAACACGCGCCTGACAGGTATGCTCGAACGATACAAGTCCGCCAGTGACGGCAAGGAACTGGTACCTAACAGCGCCACCAGCGCGGGCTATGACATAGGTGTGTGCATCGCGACCGCGCTGTCGCGCATGGAGATCGCCACACCCGAAGCTGTGGCTCGCGGGCTGGAAACCATCCGTATGTTGCCGGCTACTACAGGTGGCCCTGGAACTTACATAACATTTGGTCCCCACGATCATCGCGGCTTCAAGGGCCTGGATTACCTCAACGTTCGACGGGCCGCCAACGGCACCACTGAACTGGTACCCTTCGAATTCGGCAGCTAATCGCTTCTGAAAAACAGCCCTCCTGTATTCCTCCAGGATTGCGACAATCCAATCACTGAATTACCCGATAATATGAAGGTCTGGGTAATCGATCGAATCAAGAACCAGCTAGTACCTGAGGAGCGGTTACAACCTTCATTGGGCCCAGATGAGGTGCTGGAGGCGTTAAAGCCTACCGCGCTGAACCATCACGATTTGCTGGCGTTACAGGCGCCTGCGGGTGAATCGCCACGCCGACGGCTTATCCCGAGTACAGATTTTGCCGGTGATATCATAGCCATCGGCAGTAATGCCACTGGCTGCAGGCCACGTTACTGTTTGCGACCTACTTATTCCAAACCAGGGGTAGAGAAGTCAGGCCGACTACACCCGGGTGGCCCAGAACCCGCGTCCCCGGCTTGATACTGAAGTCCCCCGGAGGGCGGTTCACCCATTCCTCTATAGCAGTGCTCAACTCCATACGCGCCAGGTGCATACCCAGGCAGGAATGGGCACCAAAGCCATAATTTACGTGGCGCTCATGGCGCATCAGACTCTGCTCTTGGTTGTGGTGCTGTGTACTATGAACCATCATGGGAATCAATCAGAGATGACCTAAGTATTTCATTTAGTCTTTGCTGGATGATCTTTGGGCTTCAAGGACTAAGTCATGCTTTACCGCCATGGCCTTGATAAAAGTGGGGTGCTCTTGGATTCTCTCCCAGCAGTCTTTGGTCGCCGGGTGTGTCCTGTCCAAATAACCTACTATCTCTGCGAGCTTCAGCGCATAAGAAACACTGATATCAGCCAATGTGAGGCGATCCACCGTAAAATATTCCCCGCCATCATTGTGTGGCTCCAACATCATTCACCACTCGAGCGAATAATCACCTCGAAAGGCATTCATTCATGGCTTCTTGAAAACGCACATTAAGGTGATGCCAACGTGGCAAACCATCTTCAGCCAGCTGCCGTATGTCGGGGTTAATGATTGATGCAAAATTCTCAGCCATACCAAGCGGCGCCTGCTGCATCCAACATGCACTGGCCCATGGAGCAAAGCGTTGTGCCACATCTTCAGGAGTGCCTACATAGATCAACTGTTGTATGTCGTCGTCGGTAATCTTATTCAGGATCGATTCCATTTCGCGAGGGTCGCGAAACATTGTGGCATTATGGGTCTTGGAAAGCGCCCAATCGTCGCCAAGAGGGTGTTCGCCTCCCCAATCTCGCCAAATTTTTCCATGGGGCACAAAATTGAGTGCAGCCGCCCTGATATACGGATTCTTCAGCGCATAGGTAATCTGTTCATCATTCTCACACAAGACACAGCAATAAGGCGCCCCGACGGGTAGAGCCTTCGGGTCCCGGCCATACCGTTCGGCTTCAGCCCTGAAAATCGCGAGATCCTCTTCGAAGCGTTCGAGCTTGTTGCCGTATGCCCCCGGCAGGTAGCTACCAAGACCGTCAGCGACCCGACCAGCAATTTTCATCGCGGTTGGCCCGCCTCCGCGCAACATTACGGGAGGGCTAATGCCTTCGCGATAAGTGGGCAGTGCGACCAACGCATCCTTGAGAGGCCAGAACTCACCGTCCATCGTGACCGGCTCGGTCGCTCCCAGCAAGGTTTTCAGAACCCGGATGTACTCCTCCAGACGTTTGTTTCGCGGCAACGTCCGCTCAAGTCCGTAAGGGATAAATTGCTTGTCTTCACCTATGGCAATAGCAACAGTGACACGGCCCCTCGACAGATGGTCTAGTGTGAGCATCATCTGCGCCATAAGGCCCGGGGGACGACGATAGCAATCGGTTGTAGTGTGCAGCCTTATGTGATTTGTTTTGATTGCAGCCGCAGCCGTAAGAGAGAAAGTATCATAGAATGCCTCATAATCGGGCACTTCATTGAGCAAGGCATTCATCAATTGCCAGGTAGAGCGCCAGATCCATGATTGACTCTGCTCAGTGAAACCCTGGTCGGTATACCTCAGTTTTTCTCGAAGTTGCACTCCAAGCAGCGCATTCTCGATCCCGGCACACCGGTGGATCTCCATTCCCAGTGTACCTGCAAAAGCAATGTTGGGGGCATGATCCTTGATGAAAGCGAGGTCTTCATTATTCATTTAGCGCCTCCTTCGATATCTGATTCTTCAAGCCTTTTGCGATCCCTCAGGCCGCCTTGATCTGAATGAAATGCTGGTGCGCTACCGACGGTACCCCCCCCCCTGGATTTTTTCAGGAGGGCAACCCTCCAACAGAGGGAGTACCAAAGAATCAATTAGTCAGCGCCGATTTCAGCCCAGCTGTCAGCGGCGTAAGCCTCCGCGATTTTCCTGGATATCTGTTCCATGGTGGGTACACCGCCATCCTTGTTGGTATCAATCACACCTTCGGAATTCAGAAAACTGAGATCTACGTGGGTCGCTTTTGCCCGCAGTGCGCCCACGTTGCTCTCTTCCCGAGGCATATGCTTGAAGGGGTCAAACTGGTAGAGCTTCATGGCGTTGAGGTGGGTGATCTTGTTGATCTCCTCGTCGGTGCAGCCTGCAAAATCCGGGTGAACAGTTTCCGGTGATGTCGGCCAGGTGCAGTCCGAGTGAGGGTAGTCGCACTCCCAGGTCATGTTGTCGATCCCTACCTGAGTCCTGTTGTCGATGGCCACGCGATCCTGGATGAAACAGGTAAAGAAATTGCGGTTGAACACCTCACTGGGCAACGTGTCGCCGAAGTCCTGGTGAGTCCAGGCGCGGTGGTGCCGGTAGGTGAAGTCCGCGCGCTCCTTCCAGTGCGGTACCCAGCCGGCACCGCCTTCGGATAACGCAAACTTGATCCTCGGGAATTTGCGGCAGATATGCGACCATACGATGTCGGAAGCAGTATTGAACAGCGTCACCGGCATATTGGTGATAAACACATCCACCGGCGATTCCGGTGAGGGCGTCGCCAGTGTTGCGTCGTTGATGTGGAGATTGATTACCACCTCGAGATCTTCACATACAGCCAGCAGGGGATCCCAAGCACCGCTGTTCCAGCTGGGCAGGCCTTCACGGTTAGGAACCGGAAGCAGGTTGACCGAATTACAACCCTTGGCCTTGACGCGTTTCACTTCCTCTGCGGACGCTTCCACATCCCAGATCGGAACAACGGCGGACGGTATGAAGCGCCCTGGATACGTTCCAACCCACTCGTCGATATGCCAATCGTTGTAGGCCTTGATAGCGGTAAGGGACAAATCCTGGTCATCGCACTTGAGGGCCAGGCCATTATTGACGAACTGAGGAAAATTCAGACTGCCGAGCACGCCATTGGCATTCATATCATCGATGCGTGCGTGAACGTCATAGCAACCTTTGCGCAGCTGGCTGAAGGCACAGGGCTCTACTCCGTATTCCTCCGGGCGACGGCCCACAACGGCGTTCAGCCCCAGGTTGGGCATACGCCGTCCATTGAATTCCCAGGCATCGATGCCATTGCTATCGGTTCTCACCCGTGGCATCTGATCCTTGAACTTTCCGCTGTAATTGTCGAATACAGTCGGGGGCTCACAGATGTGATCGTCTGTACTGATCAGTATCAGGTCATTCAAGTTCATTACCAGTCACCTATTTGCTATCTGTAAATTAACCACAGCGAAAGCATGCCTACATCGCTTTGATCGATTGATTACTGCCCACTTTATAGTATACTTTTTAAGTATTCAAGCCTTGGATACAACATTTGTGGACAGCTTAACTCTCAGGCGCGTGGGTAATTACACAACACTGACAATGAATCGGCCTGAATCGCTGAATGCGATCACCCGCAGAACGCAGAATGTTTTCAAAGCCCATCTTGATGTTAGCGAGAAGCGAGCCCCAGTATGGCAAAACAGATGATGCTACAAGCTAAGAACGCTGTCGTCACCGGCTCTACTCACGGCATCGGGCGCGCCATTGCCGAGTTGCTGGCAAGAGAAGGCGCCAATGTCGTCGTTAATGCAAGAGGCAGTGGGACGGATGGTCCGGGCACCAACTACGAGGAGATCGATGCGGTTGTCGAAGCGATCAGATCGACTGGCGGGAACGCAGTTGGCGTTGCCGGTTCGGTAAACGATCCGAAAGTGGCGGAAAAGCTGGTTCAAACCTGCGTGGATGACTACGGCAGTATTGACATTCTGGTCAACAACGCCGGTGTCCTGGGTATGGGCAATGTCGATACCTGCGAGCAAAAGCACTGGCATGACGTGATTGATATCAACGTCAATGGTACTTTCTACTGTGCGCAATATGCCAGCCGATTCATGAAAGCCCAGCGCCACGGTCGAATCATAAACTGCGGATCCGATGCTTCCGATGGGTGTCTGGGTGGTTCCTGTTACGCGACTTCCAAGGCAGCGGTCATCGGCCTGACTCGCGCAATGGCGCGAGACCTGGGCATGTATGGCATTACATCTAACTGTTACAACCCCTGCGCGCGTACCCGGATGAGTGATCAAGACGACGGTGGCTATTTCCAACGTATGTGTCAAAACTTCCTGGACCGCAAATTCTGGACCCCAGAATACTATGAACAGACTATGAATATGGGAGATCCTGATGGTATTGCGCCGCTGGTCGCGTACCTCTCTTCCGACGAAGCTCATTACATCAACGGGCGTATCTTCTCCGTGGAGAGCGGCCGTATTTCAGTACTGCATGAGCCAACCGCACAAGCATCCCTCCACCGCGACTATCGTGGCGATGGCCCCTGGGAAGTTCCACAGTTGCATGAAGCAATGCGGAACGAAATGGGGCGCTATCTGAGTAACCCGTGGCATAAGGAGTCGGAGGAAGAAATTCAGCGGATCGAATCTGCGATGGATGATTTCTTTAAGTAGTGTTGCGCATGTGGACATGTAGTGATCGGGTCGGCTTTGAGACACTCCAGGTCTATAGCACTTTCCTAAACTGATGGATCAGGTGAGGAGACATGACAATGAGCGTTGAAGAAAACAAGGATTTGTGCCTGAGCTTTATCCAGCGCATCTGCGCGGGCAATGTCGAAGGATTTGCGGCGTTGGTCGACGACGACGTCAGATGGTGGGTGCAGGGCAACTGGCCGGGTGCCGGCAAGTATTGCAAGTCGGAGATTGTACCCATTATTGCAGGCGTGACCGAGGTGTTCGAGGGAGGACTGGATATCGATATTACGGGCATTACCGCTGAAGGCGACCGGGAGGCTATCGAGGCGTCCCCCCATGCGGTAATGAAAGATGGACGCCACTATGACAATACTTACCATTTTCTATATGTGGTGCACGACGGAAAAATCGTAGAAGCCAAGGAGTATTTGGATACTATGGTTGTCAATGATGCGCTTGGTGCCATGTTTGGTCAGTAACGATATAAACGATATAAACGATATAAAGGTGGGATATGATTCCCGGTGCGATGAGTGATGGAGGCCATACGGTGAAAGAGTGCGAGCTGATACTCGAACAGGGTTGGGAACTTTATATACAAAGCTGCGAGAAGGCCCGCAAAATGCTGATTGAATCCGAGCAATTCAATTTCAGTGATATGGTCCGGGCCCAGGCTTATGCTTACCTGTCGCAGGTGCAAGCCACGGCCTATAACACCATTGTTGCGCCGCGAGCAGATTATCCACGGGTGTACAACAATCAGGTTTGGGAGCCCATCTATTCCTGGCTGGCACCAAACCCCGACTTTATCTACGGCTATACACTGCTGAACCCACAACGCCGGTACCGATTGCGCGGTCGTCGTGGCGCTGCGAAAATGACGGTACTGCAATGCCAGTCAAAGCTGTTTGGCTACGATATGGTGCGCCTGGGTGACTACGAGCTGGACGAGTTTACTGTCGAGCCGGATGGCTGCTATGAAATTACACTGTGTGCGGAAAAGCAGGAAGGTAACTGGATTCGGCTCAGTCCAGAGTATCCGCAGAACATTTTTACAGTGCGACGCGCTTTTGACGGAGTCGATGATGACACCGGGGAGATTTACATTGAGCCGATCGATTTTGATGCTTCTCAACCCTTTGAGCAAACACCCCGGCAGATAGCCGAACGGCTGAAGACGGCGGGTGAGCAAATCGAATTTGTCACCGACAAGATCACGCTGGAACTTTATAACAACTCGGTCAAATTCGCCGGAGGTATGAACAGGCCCTGGGTCTGGGACGGCGCGGGTTCTGATCTGGGTGGTGCCGACCAGGCCACCTACGGCATGGTGCCCTACCACATCGAAACTGACGAAGCCCTGCTGGTAGAGTGTGATATTCCAGAGGAAAGTTGGTATTTCGGGGCTCAAATGAATGATGTCTGGACCGATACGCTGGATTATATCTACCACCAGAGCAGCCTGAGTCTCGGTCAGGTTACTCTCGACAATGACGGTAAGGCGCGCATGGTCATTGCGCATGAAGATCCCGGCATCGCCAACTGGTTGGATCCGGTTGGCAATCGCCACGGCCTGTTAATTATTCGCTGGTACGGTTTGAAAGGATTGGAACAACCCGATGTCAGGGTAACGAATGTGGCCTCGTCTGAGTTGCACCAGAGACTACCCGGAGACACCCGGGTAGTCACGGTTCTGCAGCGGCAGCAGGTATTGAGCGAGCGGCAGCGAGGCTTTCGAACCCGTTATGGTGTGTAGGACACTGGCGGGAAAATCACCAACTGTCAGGAAGGTATTTCAGTTTATGACTGATGAAATCTGGGATGTGGAGGCACTGCTGAGTGCAGCTCAACAACAAACAGGCCTGTCAGACTTTGGTGAACCGCCGTTTAAAGACGGACTGGAAGTTCTAGCCGAATCCGTAAACACCGAGGCGGAAAAACTGAAAGCAAAGCCCGAAATGCTGGAATTCGAGCGTCAGGAGGTTATGGATCGCCTTTGCCAACGGCTGAAACTGATAGAGGATCGCAAACAAAACCCGGCTATAGCCGATAAGCAAATCGTCAAACCACTATTTGTGATTGGCCTGCCGCGCACTGGCACAACTCACACTCACCACTTGCTGAGTCTCGATCCTGCCAATCGGTTTACGGCCTTTTGGGAACTTCTGCGGCCCTCACCGCCGCCAGAAGCAGTGACCTACTACAATGACCCGCGCATTGCCGAAGTTAACGCGGTGCTACATAGCGCTGGCTTGACTGACGAAAACCTGGGGCCAATGCATGAGTTTTCCTCCACGAATCCAGAGGAATGCCAGTACATTTTTGAATACGCTTTTCGCTCGCAAAATCAGAGTGCGAAGATTCAAAAACCAATATTCGCGGCATGGCTTGCGCAGGCCGATATGGTGCCCGCCTACCAGTTACATAATATGTTCTTGCAGCACTTTCAATGGCGCTGTCCCGGTGAGCGCTGGATATTGAAATCGCCGCAGATTATTACTGATATCAAGGCGTTGTTGGAGGTCTATCCCGATGCATTGTTTGTAGTGACTCACCGCAACCCCAAAACAATGTTCCCGTCATTGCTGAGCATCTGCAACGCATTGCATGATCTCTATCACGAGGGTCTTGATCGCAGTCTTGAAACCAGAAAATGGCTTGACATATTGCCCCGAGCCATGCGTGAACTGGTGGCAATAAGCCACGATCATCGCTACCGAGACCGGTTCGTGCATGTCACGTTTTCAGAGCTCACCA
>CAZUGZ010000004.1:60850-72938 GCA_964620555.1 uncultured Alteromonadaceae bacterium | reverse complement strand
TTTCGGGCGACAGATCCAGATCGTCGAGGCCCTCCAGCGCCTTCGCCGGTGCGATAGTCTTTCGTTTGTATTGTTGAATTGCGAAAATCAGTCGTACAAAAAGCTCTCTCCGATTTTCCAGACACCTTTTTCCCGAAAAGCGGGTATGTTCTGGCGACGGGCGGCGTTTGTGAGGGCAGGAGCGGAATGACCATGTTTACGGATATGGTCCGAAAGTTTGACGATTGAATCACCCCGCAAGTAAGTGACACGCTTGTGCAGAGATTCCTGTAGCGCCAGTGCTAGAATTCTCTCCATCTCCTTGGTCGACTCGCGTTGCTCGTATTCCACGAACGCTTGGTAGTAACGCTGTTTTTCGGAATTGCGAACGATGATGCGGGGCAATCCCAGTTTGAGCAGTTGGAAGTTCATCAACACTCGGCCCATGCGTCCGTTCCCGTCGCAAAACGGATGAATGGTCTCGAACTCAAGATGGAAACGCGCGATTTTGTCCAGGAACCAGGTTTCCAGATCGCTAGTGTAGGCGACGATGATCTGCTCCATCATCATTTCCACATGCTCCGGGGCCGGCGCGATGTGGGCGCCCACGCGCACGTATTCCCCCTCCTTGCGGTAGCGGCCGGCGATGTCATCATTGATGCCGCCTATGAGCATCTGATGCAGCAGCAGAATCAGATCCCTGTCCACGTCGCCGTCTTGCGCACGCGACCGTTTGTATTCCATGACTCTGGACAGATTCTTCGCTTCAAACATTTCCCGCACGGAAACGTTGCGGGAAAGTTCCTGTTCCAGAAGAATCCGCTCGGTTTCTTCGAGCGTGAGCGTGGAGTTCTCGATCGCGTTCGAGTTGTACACGCTTTCCGAAACTTCCACTTCATCGATCATGGAAAGCAAGGACTCCTTGCCTGGCCGCAAGGAGTCGCATTCCCGTTTCAGGTCGTGAATTCGTTCTCTTACTCGTTTATCGGTGGCCATCCGTGCATACTACTTGATTCACTAAAAAGTGACAATATTTAGTGAATTTGTTCATAAAATAGCCTTCATTCACTAAAAATATCCCAATACGGTGAATCGGCGGCGGGGACTACATCAAGGAGCAAACCGTCAGCGAGGGAAGCGACAACTATCCGGGTGTGGCCACCTGCAAGCGCGATGGAGACCAGATCATCCGCATGAATTCCAGCATATTCGGTCCCGGCGATCTCTATTGCTCGACCTGGAATCTGCTCGCAATAGCCTACAACAGCCCCCGTTCGGCAAAGGAAAACTCCTGGCCCTGACCGATGATGATGTGATCCAGTACCCGGATATCCAGCAGTCCCAGGGCGGACTGCAGGCGTTCGGTAATGCGCTGGTCCGCCTGGCTCGGCTCGGCCACACCGGAGGGGTGGTTGTGGGCCAGGATGACAGCGGCGGCATTGAGTTGCAGGGCGCGGCTGACCACTTCGCGCGGATACACCGCGGCGCCGTCCAGGGTGCCCTGGAACATGTCCTCACACTTGATCAGGGCGTTCTGGCTGTCCAGAAACAGGCAGCAGAATACTTCCCGGGTACTGCCGCGCAGGTGAATGCTGAGAAAGCGGCGGGTCAGCTCCGGGCTGCCCATGGTATCGCCGTGTTCCAGCCCCTCCCGGGTGCAGCGTCGCGTCAATTCCACCGCCGCCTGCAGACCGGCATATTTCGCCGCCCCCATGCCCGGTTCCTTGTCCAGGTCTTCCCGTCGCGCCGCTACCACAGCTCCCAGGCTGCCGTAGCGGTCCAGCAAATGCCGCGACAGATTGAGTACGCTCAGGGTCCTGGTACCGGTACCCAGTAACACGGCCAACAACTCCGCGTCGGAAAGAGATTGGGAACCCCGCAGCAGGAGTTTCTCCCGCGGTGCTTCCCCGGCGGGCCATTTTGACAGGTTCATTGGAATCCTCCTTGATCTGGTTTGGTGTCAAATCCTTCGATGCAGTGCTATCGTATCTAGTTATTGGCGATTTTCACCGATTGGTCAAGGTCATGGCGCAACTTACCAACCGCAATGTCGTCGTCGGCATCACCGGCGGCATTGCCGCCTACAAGGCGGCGCAACTGGTGCGCGACCTGCAGCGCCTCGGTGCCCGGGTACGGGTAGTGATGACGCGCGGCGCCACCGAGTTCATCACTCCCATGACGCTGCAGGCCCTGTCCGGCCATCCGGTGCACCTGGACCTGCTGGACAGTGCGGCGGAGGCCGCCATGGGGCACATCGAGCTGGCGCGCTGGGCGGACCGGGTCTGTGTGGCGCCGGCCACCGCCGACTTCCTGGCCCGGCTGTGCGCCGGCCGCGCCGACGATCTGCTGTGCAGCCTGTGTCTGGCCACCTCCGCGCCGCTGCTGATCGCCCCGGCCATGAACCAGGGCATGTGGGACGATCCGGCGACGGCGGCCAATGTTGCGCTGCTGCGCGAGCGCGGAATCACCCTGCTGGGGCCGGCGGACGGTTCCCAGGCCTGCGGCGAATTCGGCCCCGGCCGCATGGAAGAACCCGCCACCATTGCCGCCGGGGTGGCCGCCAGTTTCGAGTCCCGGCTGCTGGAGCGGTACCGGGTGGTAGTGACCGCCGGACCCACGCGGGAAGCACTGGACCCGGTGCGCTACATCAGCAACCACAGTTCCGGCAAGATGGGTTTCGCCATGGCCCAGGCCTGCGCCGACGCCGGTGCCGCCACTACCCTGATCAGCGGCCCGGTGGCCCTGTCCACGCCAGCGCGAGTAGAGCGGGTCGACGTGACCAGCGCCCGCGAGATGTACGATGCCGCCACCGCGGCCAGTGCGCAGTGCGATATCTTTATTGCCTGCGCCGCGGTGTCGGATTATCGCCCGGCCCGGGCGGAGGCCCAGAAAATCAAGAAAAGCGCAGCCGGCATGAAGCTGGAAATGGTGCGCAACCCGGACATCGTCGCCAGCATCGCCGAGCGGGACCACAAGCCTTTCCTGGTCGGCTTTGCGGCGGAAACCAGTCGACTGGAGCAACGTGCCAGGAAAAAACTGCGGGACAAGAACCTGGACCTGATCGTCGCCAACGATGTCTCCCGCAGCGATGCCGGTTTCCATGGCGACGACAACGAGGTGACTGCGCTGTGGCCGGATGGGCGGTGCGAATTCGCCCTGACCTCCAAGAGCCAGTTGGCCCGCCAGTTGGTGGAACTGATTGTGCAGCGGATGGGCACGCAGTAGTCGGCCACGCCCAATCCCGTTAGACTTCGCCCTTTTGGCAGATTCCGAAATGTCACTCAAGCACGCCCAAGCGCGCAATATAGCCAAGGTTCTCGGTGAGGCGCTGCCCTATATCCAGCGCTTTACCGGTGCGACCGTCATCGTCAAATACGGTGGAAGTGCGATGGTGGACCCACTGCTGCGGGACAGTTTCGCCCGCGACGTGGTGTTGCTGAAGCTGGTGGGGGTCAATCCGATCGTGGTACACGGGGGTGGCCCCCAGATCGGAGAACTGCTGGACAAACTCAACATCCCCACCGAATTCGTCGACGGTATGAGGGTCACTGACAGCGCCACCATGGACGTGGTGGAAATGGTGCTGGGGGCCAGCGTCAACAAGGAGATCGTGTCCCGAATCAATGCCCATGGCGGCAAGGCAATCGGCCTCACCGGCAAGGATGGCGGTCTGATACGCGCCCGCAAGCTGTCGGTAACGCGCCTCAGCCCCGACCTGCAGGTCCCGGAAATCATCGACATCGGGCACGTCGGCGAGGTCGATCAGATCGACACCGAAGTGCTGGACGTGGTTCGCGACAGCCACTTTATCCCCGTCATTGCTCCCATCGGCACCGGTCGCGACGGCAACTCCTACAACATCAATGCCGATCTCGTGGCCGGCAAACTGGCCGAGGTGCTGCGGGCGGAGAAACTGATACTGCTGACCGATGTGTCCGGGGTGCTGGACCCCGATGGCAAGGTTCTCACCGGGCTGACCACCGCCATGGTCGACCAGCTGATCGCAGACGGCACCATTTCCGGCGGCATGTTGCCCAAGATCCGCTGCGCGCTGGACGCCGTGAAGAGTGGTTGCACGAGCAGCCACATCATCGACGGCCGGGTTGCCAACGCCCTGCTGTTGGAAGTGTTCACCGACGAGGGGGTCGGCACGCTGATCAGCAATCGCCACTGACCGCGGTCCGTGGCGGGCGCGGTACGGGACCGGCGAACCCTGCGGGTCAGGGCGCTATGCCGTAGCGCGCTCGATAGGCTTCCATGGAACGCAGCAACTCCTCGTCCGCGGCGCCGTCGGCGCGCAGGTAGGCGACCAGTTCCGTGAGGCCGACGATGTTGACCACTTGCAGCTCGAACTCCCGTTCCAGTTCCTGGATGGCCGACAGCGGTCCGCGGCCGCGCTCCTGCCGGTCCAGGCCCACCGCCACCCCGACGCAGCGGGCACCCTGTTCCCGCACCAGCTTCATGGACTCGCGCACGGCGGTTCCCGCCGTGATCACATCGTCGACGATCAGCACCCGGCCGCGCAGGGGAGCGCCCACCAGTTGCCCGGTTTCGCCGTGGTCCTTGGGCTGCTTGCGATTGTAGGCAAAGGGAATGTCCAGGCCGTGGTCGCGGTGGAGACTGACCGCTACCGCCGCCACCAGTGGAATGCCCTTGTAGGCCGGCCCCAGCAGCGCATCGAAGCGGATTCCGGACGCCATCAGCGCGCCGGCGTAGCACTGGGCCAGTTGCGACAGGGCGGCGCCGCTGCCGAAGGCGCCCGCATTGAAAAAGTAGGGGCTGACCCGCCCCGATTTCAGGGTGAATTCGCCGAACTGCAGGGCCTCGCAGCGCAGCGCCAGTTCAATGAAGGTCCGTTGATAACCCTGCATCCGGGTCACTCCTGCATCACCCCGGCGGCGTTCATTGGGGCGCATCCCCCCGCATCGAAGGCGTCGCCGCCCCGGTTCCCGCAATCGAGCCCAGCGCCTGCTTTTGGGCGCTGATCAACTCGGCAATTCCGTCGCTTGCCAGGTCCAGCATGGCATTCAGTTGTTCGCGGTCGAAGCTCTGGGTCTCCGCCGTTCCCTGCACTTCTATGAATTGCCCCTGCTCGGACATGACCACCGTCATATCCGTGGCCGCCCGGGAGTCTTCGCCATAGTCGAGGTCCAGCACCGGTGCTCCCTGCACCATGCCGACCGATACGGCGGCGATCATCTGCCGCAACGGGTCCTGCTCGATCAGCCGCCGGCGCTGCATGGTACGCAGGGCGTCCACCAGGGCCACGCAGCCCCCGGTAATGGAGAGCGCCCGCGTTCCGCCGTCCGCCTGAATCACATCACAATCCAGAATGATGGTGTGGTTGCCCAGCTTCCCGGCGTCCACCGCGGCCCGCAGGGAGCGGCCGATCAGGCGCTGGATTTCGACACTGCGGCCCCCCTGCTTGCCGCGCAGCGCCTCGCGGGCCATGCGCTCGCCGGTGGAGCGGGGCAGCATCCCGTACTCGGCGGTAATCCAGCCCCGGTTGCTGCCGCGCAAAAAACGGGGCACCCCCACTTCGACACTGGCATTGCAGATGACCCGGGTGGCGCCGGCCGAAATCAGCACCGAGCCCTCCGCCTGACGGGTGAAGTCGCGTACAATGCTGATCTCGCGCAGGGTGGCGGAGGAGCGTCCAGAGGCTCTGGGCATGGCAGTGGTTCTGGCTGGGTGGGGAGTGCTCAGTATACGACAATTGCGAAAAAAGGTTTTTGAATGTGATGCGAGTCAGCACTGAATCAGCCACAGGTCAGTCCGGAATGATCACTCCGGGAACACTGTTTACCGTCTCCGCCCCCAGCGGGGCGGGCAAAACCAGCCTGGTGAACGCTCTCGCCGGGCGCCGTGACGGGTTGCGGATATCGGTGTCCCACACCACCCGCCCCCGGCGGCCCGGGGAACGGGACGGGGTGAACTACCACTTCGTCAGCGACGCCGAATTCGAGGCAATGGCCTCCCGGGGGGCTTTTCTGGAGCGGGCGCTGGTGTTTGGAAACCACTACGGCAGTTCCCGCGAGTGGGTGGACCGGCAACTGGCCCAGGGCCACGACGCCATTCTGGAGATCGACTGGCAGGGCGCCAGCCAGGTCAAGCGGCTGGTGCCGGCCTGTATTTCGATTTTTGTCCTGCCACCCTCGCGGGCGGCACTGCGCGAGCGGTTGCAGATTCGCGGCCAGGATGACGACAGCGTGATCGCGGCGCGCATGGCCCAGGCCACGGAAGAGATCCGCCACTATCACGAGGCTGATTTTCTCGTCGTCAACGACGATTTCGAGGAGGCCCTGGCCGACCTGGATTGCATAGTCCGGAACCATCGCCTGCGTACGGAAAAGCAGACCAGCCGCTGGCACGATCTGCTCGCGGAACTGCTGGGTTGAGTGCCGGGGCGGTTCACTGCGGCTTATTACCGGCAAATTCTCGCAAAATACTGCTACACTAGTGATCGGCACGGCAAACGTGCTCCGATGATGATGGTGAGAACGACAGGAAACAGCTATGGCACGCATAACCGTTGAAGATTGCCTCGAAAACGTGGCCAATCGTTTTGAATTGGTCATGGTTGCCAGCCGGCGCGCCCGCCAGATCGCCACCGGCGGAAAGGAGCCCATGGTGCGGGAAGAGTCGGATAAAGCGACCGTTATTGCGCTCCGGGAAATCGCAGAGGGGCTGGTGAGCCCCGATATGGACGCCCTGGAAGACGAGGAATTGACCGAGGCCGAACAGGCGCTGCTCGACGAGGTGGCGAATGGCGGCTCACTGCTGGCAGAAGGCTAGACCGGCCCGCTGTCGCCATGCAGACGATCAGCGCCCTCGATCAGACTCTGCAAACCTATCTCACTCCGGATCAGGTCAACCAGGTCCGGCGCGCCTATTATTTCGCCGAACAGGCGCACCACGGACAATTCCGGCGCACCGGTGAATCGTACGTGACGCACCCCCTGGCGGTGGCGCACATCCTCGCCGACATGCACATGGACCACCAGAGCCTGATGGCGGCCATGTTGCACGATGTGATCGAGGATACCAGCATCGACAAGTCGGCCATCGACAGCCAATTCGGCCACACGGTGGCGGAGCTGGTGGATGGGGTGAGCAAGCTGGCGCAGATCGAATTCAGTACCCACGCGGAAAAACAGGCGGAAAATTTCCAGAAGATGGCCCTGGCCATGGCCAAGGACATCCGGGTCATCCTGGTCAAACTGGCGGACCGCCTGCACAACATGCGCACCGTTTCGGTGCTGCAAACCAACCAGCGGCGTCGCATCGCCAAGGAAACGCTGGATATCTATGCGCCCATCGCCCTGCGTTTGGGAATGAACGCGGTGCGGCTGGAGTTTGAGGAACTGGGCTTCAACGCCATGTACCCGATGCGGGCCAGGCGCATCGCCGCCGCCCTGCGCCGCACCCGCGGCAACCACCGGGAGCTGGTGGAACAGATCAGCCACCAGATAGAAACCTGCCTGCAGCAGGAGGGCCACCAGGCGGAGGTGATGGGCCGGGAAAAGCACCTGTACAGCATCTACAAAAAGATGAAATCCAAGCGCAAGAGCTTCGCCGAAATCACCGACATTTACGCTTTTCGCATCCTGGTCGACTCGGCGGATAGCTGCTATCGGGTGCTGGGTTGCATTCACAGCCTGTACAAACCCGTCCCGGGCGGGTTCAAGGACTACATCGCCATCCCCAAAGTCAACGGCTACCAGGCCTTGCACACGGTGCTGATGGGCATGCATGGGGTGCCCATCGAGATACAGATTCGCACCCGCGAAATGGAGGAAATGGCCAACAAGGGCATCGCCGCGCACTGGCTGTACAAAACCAATGACAACGGTGTGGGCAGCCATGCCCGTGCCCGGCTGTGGGTGCAGGGCCTGTTGGAAATGCAACAGCGGGCGGGCACTTCCCAGGAATTTATCGAGAGCGTGAAGATTGACCTGTTCCCGGACGAAGTCTATGTGTTTACCCCCAAGGGCGACATCCTGGAACTGCCCCGTGGCGCCACCGCGGTGGATTTCGCCTACGCGGTACACACCGACGTGGGGAACAATTGTCTGGCCTGCCGCATCAATCGCCGCCTGGCCCCGCTGTCGGAGCCGGTGCAGAGCGGCCAGACCGTGGAGATCCTGACCGCCAGCGAGGGGAGCCCCAGTCCCTCCTGGCTGAATTTCGCGGTGACCGCCAAGGCGCGTACCAATATTCGCCACTTTCTCAAGGACCAGCGCCGGGAAGATGCCGTCGAACTGGGCCGGCGTCTGCTGGAAAAGGCCTTGAACAGCCTGGATTCCAGTATCGACATGCTGCGGGATTCGCAACTGCGGGAGTTTTTTCAGAAAACCAGCTATTCCGAGCTGGAGCAGTTGCTGGAAGACATTGCCCTGGGCAACCGGGTGGCCGTCATCGCCGCCCAGCAACTGCTGGGGCAGTCGCTGGATTCGGAGGTGAGCAATGGCGCTGGGATGGCGGCGCAGCCCATGGCCATTCGCGGCACCGAGGGCGTCATGGTGAACTACGCCAAGTGCTGTTATCCGCTTCCCGGCGATGCCGTGGCGGGTTACATCAGTTCCGAGCGCGGCGTCGTGGTGCACCGCGAAGGCTGCCCCAACCTGGCGGAATTGCGCAACAACCCGGATCGATTCCTGCCCCTGCACTGGGGCGAGAAGATCGACGGAACCTTTTCCGCCGGTCTTCGCATCGAGCTGGAAAACCGGCGTGGCATGATCGCGGTGATCGCCAATCGCATCAACCGCATGGATGTCAACATCGAGAAAATCAGCAGCGAGGACAAGGACTACCTGTTCAGTCTGGTGGACCTGGAGATGTCGGTAAAAGACCGGGTTCACCTCGCCGCCATCATGAAAACCATCCGCACCGTCAAGGAAGTGCGCAAGGTCAGCCGGCTGCACCATTGAACGGTTCCGGCCTCAGCTTCGGGAGCATCTTCCATGAGTAATCGCGCCATCATTTCCAGCAGCGCGGCGCCCGCCGCCATTGGACCCTACTCCCAGGCCATCAAGGTCGGCAACAGCGTGTGGGTTTCGGGACAGATTCCACTCGATCCGGAGACCATGGAACTCGTACCCGGCGACATCGACAGCCAGGCGCGGCGGGTATTCAGCAACCTCGCCGCCATTGCCGATGCCGCGGGCGGCAGCCTGGACGACGCCGTAAAAATCAACATATCCCTGACCGACCTGGCAGATTTTGCCGCGGTCAACGAAGTGATGGCCGAATTTTTCTCCCCGCCCTATCCGGCCCGCGCCTGCGTGCAGGTGGCGGCACTGCCGAAGGCGGCGCAGATCGAGATCGAGATGGTCATGGCGGTGTGAGTTCGGCCAGCAGCGGCGCGTAGCCGGCCCGATAATCCGCATATTGCAAGTGGTACCCGCTCTCCTTCAGGCGGGTGTTGCGGCAGCGTTTGCCGGCCCCGTCCCGGCCCGGAATCTCCTCGGCCCGGGTCTGGACCTGCAACTGCGATGCCAGCCAGGTCTCCACTTCCCAGAGACTCACCGGCGCATCATCGACGCCCAGGTAGCAGGGCAGCAGGGATTCTCCCCGCCGCAGTTTCGCCAGCAGGTGCAACAGCAGGCCAACGCAATCGTGGCGGTGGATGCGGTTGCCGTACACCACCGGCTCCGGGCGCCGGATCCGGCCCGCCTGAATGCGCTGGAGCAGGCGGCTGGGCCAACGCCCGTAAATGCCGCCAAAGCGGATGACGCTGACCTGGTGGTGGCTTTGCAACAGCATTTGCTCCGCCTCCCGAATCAACTTCCCCGCGTAATCGGAAGGCTTGAGCGGGCTGGTCTCGTCCACCCAGTTACCGCCCTGGTCACCGTACACCCGGGTGCTGGAGACCAGCAGGATGCGGCGCGGCGCAGTTCCCTCCAGGGCCAGCAGCAACTGCGCCGCCGAGTCGACGTAGCCGCGCCGGTAACCGGCCTCGCTGTAGTGGGCCGGGACCGGAGTAAACAGCGCCGTATCTCCGTCCCACTCGGCCAGACAGCGCATTTCCCCGGTGGAATAATCCACCGCCAGTCCGGGCAGGCCGGCGGGCATGGCGCCGCGCCGCAGCCCCACCACCTCCCGGCCCACGGAGCGCAACCCCGACCCGACAGCCGAGCCAATGTCTCCGCAGCCGATCAATAGCACCGGCCCACCCTTCAACTTCGCGACGGTCACTGGTACAACGTTACCCTGAGTTGCCATGGTTGCGTTCCACAGCTTAGCAGAGATGGAAAACCAGTTGTCGAAAGCGCAAAAAGCGCAAAAAGCGCAAAAAGCGCAAAATGCGGAAGTTGCACAGCTACCGGTAACCTGCTTGCGCGGGGTGGGCCCCAGCCTGTCGGGAAAACTGGAAAGACTGGGGATCAGCAGTATCCTGGACCTGCTGTTTCACATGCCCCTGCGCTACCAGGACCGGACCCGGGTCACCCCGGTGGGTTCCCTGCAGGCCGGGATGGAAGCCCTGGTGGAAGGGGTGATCCAGGGTGCGCGGCTCGCCTTTGGCCGGCGCCGCTCGCTGGTTTGCCGGCTGGAGGACGACAGCGGTGCGCTGACGCTGCGTTTCTTTCACTTTTCTGCCGCGCAGAAGAACAATTTGAGCGAGGGGATGCGATTGCGTTGCTACGGTGAACTGCGTCGCGGTGCCACCGGGCTGGAGATGTACCATCCGGAATACCTGCGCCTGGATGCCGATCAGCCGACGCCGGTGGAGGAGTGCCTGACCCCGGTCTACCCCGGCACCGCCGGGATCAGTCAGTCCTTCATGCGCAAGCTGTGCCGATTGGCGCTGCAGACCCTGGAGCAGGATGAACTGGCAGAATTGCTCCCCGGGCAGGAGGGCCGCCCGGGTTTCGCTCTGGTCGAAGCGGTTCGATACCTGCACAGCCCCCCTCCCCAGGCGCCCCTGCAACAGATCCGCGACGGCCGCCATCCGGCCCAGTTGCGGCTGGCCCTGGAAGAATTGGTGGCCCACCGCCTGTCACTGGAAACGCTGCGGCGGCAGCGACGGGCGCGGGGCGCGCCGAACATGGCGGGCGGGCTGGCGGCGGTGCAGGAATTCATTCGCAGCCAGCCCTTCGACCTCACCGCCGCCCAGCAGCGCGTGGTGCGGGACATCGGCCGCGACCTCGGCAGCGGCGTCCCCATGTCGCGACTGCTGCAGGGCGATGTCGGCGCCGGCAAGACCATAGTGGCGGCCTGTGCGGCGCTGCAGGCGATCGCCGCCGGCTTCCAGGTGGCCATCATGGCGCCCACCGAAATCCTCGCCGAACAGCACTGGCGCAGTTTTCAGGACTGGTTTTCTCCCTTGGGCATCAGACTGGTGTGCCTGACCGGCCGCCTCAAGGGGCGGCAGCGGCGACAGACCCTGACCGCCCTGGCCGCCGGCGAAGCGATGTTGGCGGTGGGTACCCACGCCCTGTTTCAGGACGATGTGCGGTTCCGTCACCTGGGTCTGGCCATCGTCGATGAGCAGCACCGGTTTGGCGTCCACCAGCGGCTCAGACTGTCGGACAAGGGCGAATCCGGGCTCGGGCGGCCCCACCAACTGGTGATGACCGCCACTCCCATTCCCCGCACCCTGTCCATGGTGGCCTATGCCGACCTGGATTGTTCGGTGATCGATGAACTGCCGCCGGGCCGGACCCCGGTGCATACCGTGCTGGTCGACAGTGGTCGCCGCGGGCAGGTAGTGGAACGGGTGCGGGCCGCCTGTGCCGCGGGCCGCCAGGCCTACTGGGTCTGCCCGCTCATCGAGGAATCGGAGAATCTCGACTCCCAGGCGGCTGCCGAAGTCGGCCGGGAACTGGCCGGCACCATGCCCGACCTGAACGTGGGCCTGGTTCACGGGCGCATGGCTTCCGGTGAGAAGGATCGCGTGATGCGCGACTTCAGTTCGGGCCGGCTGCATGTCCTGGTCGCGACCACGGTGGTGGAAGTCGGAGTGGACGTGCCCAACGCGAGCCTGATGGTGATCGAAAACGCCGAGCGCATGGGGCTCTCGCAATTGCACCAGTTGCGTGGCCGGGTGGGACGCGGCCGCGACGCCTCGCACTGCATCCTGTTGTACAAACCGCCGCTTTCCGACATG
>CAZUGZ010000004.1:0-60840 GCA_964620555.1 uncultured Alteromonadaceae bacterium | reverse complement strand
CCTGCAGGCGCAGGCGGCCCAGGCGACCTGGCACGAGTTGCAGGCGGCGCTGCCC
Source organism: uncultured Alteromonadaceae bacterium (assembly GCA_964620555.1). GTDB lineage: Bacteria > Pseudomonadota > Gammaproteobacteria > Pseudomonadales > Halieaceae > JAPOQD01. The sequence goes on along the minus strand of CAZUGZ010000004.1, from coordinate 60,785 downwards.
GGAGTGTCCATCGGGCTGCTGCACGGTCGCCTCGAGGCGGAGCGCAAGGCGGAGCTGATGGCGCAGTTCAAGGCCGGCGCAATCCAGCTCCTGGTCGCTACCACGGTGATCGAAGTCGGGGTGGACATCCCCAACGCCAGCCTGATGATTATCGAAAACCCGGAACGGCTGGGTCTGGCCCAGTTACACCAGTTGCGGGGACGGATCGGCCGCGGTCCCGATTCCAGCCACTGTGTGTTGCTCTTCCAGCAACCCTTGAACCCGCAGGGCAAGGCCCGCCTCGGTGTCATCCGGGAGAGCGACGACGGCTTTTATATCGCGCAACGGGACCTGGAGTTGCGCGGCCCCGGTGAAGTTCTGGGTACCCGGCAAACCGGGTCACTGGAGTTTCGCATCGCCGATCTGCGCCTGCACGCCGACCTGTTGCCCCGGGTGAAACAACTTGCCGACGAGTTACTGGAGAGCGGTGGCGACCGGGTCGATGGGCTGATGCGGCGCTGGCTGGGGAGTGCGGAGCACTATGGCGGGGTCTGAGCGGCCCTCTCGGGCAGCCCCTGCTCCAGTAATTCGAAGTCCTCTTTACCGACCCCGCATTCGGGGCACATCCAGTCTTCCGGGACGTCTTCCCAGCGGGTGCCCGGTGCAATACCGTCTTCGGGCCAACCGTCTCGCTCATCGTAGACATATCCGCAGACGATACACTCCCAACTGTTCATGGACGGTTTCCTCCCCGCTGCTGACGGGGGGCAACACTATCGGGATGAGCGCTGCTGTGCAAGACAATCGCCCCGTTTGATGGTGGGCTGGTTTGCCGCCGCCGCTATGGCATACTGTGGCGTCCCTCAATGCTGGAGTTTTGATGTGAAAGTTGCGGCCGACATCACCCAACTGATTGGCAATACCCCGTTGCTGCTGTTGCGCGAGGCTTCGGCCAGCACCGGATGCAGGATCTACGGCAAGGCGGAGTTTCTGAACCCCGGCGGTTCGGTCAAGGACCGGACCGCGCTGGGCATTATCGAGGACGCCCGCAACAGGGGCCTGCTCGAACCCGGCGGCACCATCGTCGAGGGCACCGCCGGCAATACCGGTATCGGCTTGACGCTGCTGGCCAATGCGCTGGGCTACCGCAGTGTGGTGGTGATGCCCATGACCCAGAGCAAAGAAAAGATCGACACCCTGGAATTGCTGGGTGCCGACCTGCGGCTGGTGCAGGCCACCTCCTACAGCGATGAAAACCACTACATACACACCGCCCGCCGGTTGGCGGAACAGCTCAACCAGACCGAGCCACACGGCGCCCTGTGGGCGCGCCAGTTCGACAATCTCGCCAACCTGGAGATCCACGCGCGCACCACCGGCGAAGAAATCTGGCAGCAGTGCGATGGCAAGCTCGATGGTTTCGTCTGTGCCGTGGGTACCGGTGGCACCCTGGCCGGGGTCTCCACCCGGCTCAAGGAACTCGACCCCAACATCGCCATTGGCATTGCCGACCCCGAAGGCGCTTCGCTGTACGAGTATTTCCGCAGCGGCGAACTCAAGTCGGAGGGCACTTCGATCGTCGAGGGCATTGGCGTCAATCACGTAACCGACAATGTGGCAGAGGCCAGGGTAGACCATGCCTTTCGCATCACCGATGCCGAGGCCCTGCCCTATATTTTCGATCTGCTGCGGCAGGAGGGTCTGTGCCTGGGTGGTTCCAGCGGCATCAACATTGCCGGCGCCGTGCGCCTGGCGCGGGAACTTGGCCCCGGTCACACTATCGTCACCATTCTTTGCGATTACGGCAATCGCTACCAGAGCAAGTTGTTCAATCCGGTATTCCTGGCCAACCACGACCTGCCGGTGCCGGAGTGGTTGAGTCTGTAGCCCGCGGCTCGGCGCTTCAGCGGGCGGCGCGCTCTTTGGCGACCAGAAAATCCGCAACTTTCAGCATTGCGGCCTGACCGCCGGCCATGCTGCCGCTGATGCGGTACTTGCCGGCCACCATCAGTTCCGGGGTGCCGGTAATTCGCGCCCCCCGCGCCCGGGCCTCGGCCTGCCGCAACTGGCTGGCCACGCCAAAGGAATTGAAGGCCTTGTCGAAGGCCGTCGCATCTACCCCGAAGCCACCGAACAGTTGACGCAACTGCTGCTGGTTCTGCAGGGGATTGCGGTCCACATTGATGGCCTGGAACATTGCGTCGTGCAGCGTATCCAGCACACCCAGGGCCTTGGCAGTGTAGAAGGCCCGGGCGTGAACCCGCATGTCGGCGTTCCAGAACGCCGGTGAGGCCACGTAGTCGACATCGTCGGCAATGGTTTTGGTCCACTGACTGATCAGCGGCTCAAAGTGGTAGCAGTGGATGCAGCCATACCAGAAGAATTCCGTCACTTCGATCCGGTCGGGGTCGCCGCCTTGCTGGACGGGAACCACCAACTGGTAGTGGGTGCCCTCCACGAACTCCTCCGCGGCCAGGACATTCATCGCCGGCAGCAGGCAGAGCGACAGGGCGAGGAGCCGGGCCAGGGAAGGCGCCGTCATGCGTCAGTGCAACCCGGCCAGGTAGCTGGCCACCGCCTCGATTTCGCGGTCGCTCATGCGCGCTGCCGTATCCCGCATCATGCGTTCATCTCCGTCGTTGGTGCGCGCTTCGGGGTTTTCCTCCAGGCTGTATTCGGCTCCCGCTCGGAAGCGGCGCAACTGGTCGGCAAGGTAGTCGGCATGCTGACCGGCCAGTGCCGGAAAGCCCGCCGGTGCGTTGCCGTTGCCGCGCGGGCCGTGGCAGCCGGTGCAGGCCGCTACCCCGGGTTTGCTGAGCCCGGCCCGATAGATTTTCTGCCCCAGTGGCACCAGCGCCGGGTCGGCCTGACCGCCGCTCGGCGTCTGGCTGGCGTACCAGGCGGCCATATCGGCCAATTGCTGGTCGCTGGAATCGTCCAGTTGTCCGACCATGGTCGGCACCGGTCTGGCTCCGCTGCGAATATCCTGGAGCTGCTTGAGCAGGTATTTCTCGTTTTGGCCCGCCAGTTTGGGAAAGGCCGATGCGGCAATGTTTCCGTCGACGCCGTGGCAGGCGACGCAGCCGGCGGTAATTGCCTTGCCGGCGGCGGCATCGCCCTGGGCCAGCGCGGTTGTAACCAGCCCCAGCGACAGGCCGAGGGCAACAATCACATGTTTCATGATGATTTCATCTCTTCGGTTCTCCACCCGACGGGTTCGTCCTAGTTCCTCTCCGTGGCCATGAATTTGATCAGGGCCTCCACTTCCGCGGCACTGCAATCGAAACACATGCCCTTGGGCGGCATTGCGTTCAGGCCCTGCTCCACGGTCTGCAACAGCGCCTCCATGCCCTTGGCCAAAATCGGTTCCCACTCGGCGGGAACCCCGGTTCTGGGCGCATTGGCGACACCTGCCGCGTGGCACACGGCACAGCTTGCCCGGTAGCGCTCGGCCACCGTATCAGCCTGCCCGTGACAGGCAACACCCAAACCGAACAACACGGCCATCAGGCAGCGGATCATAGTGCGCACGCAACGGGCTACCGGGAAAACCGCCGCATTATATATAACCTGCCGGATAACAAAAAGCCGGAATGTGGTTGCCATCGAAAACCCTGCGGAGTTGGCCGATCACTGGCTTCGTGCCTCTGCCAGACTGCGGTTGCTGCGCAGTTCCCGTTCGATTTCCGACTTTTCCACGGCACTGATTTCGGCGTAGTTCTTGTTTCTCAGCCGGTCCATCAGGGCATTCAGGTTCTGTCGCTGGCTGTGTTGCTGCAACAGCCGCAGGGTGTCGGTAAATTCTTGCTCGATCGCCTCTTCGGGAATCAGTGGCTCCTGGCTGGCCAGTCGATTGAGCAGTTCGCTCTGGGGGCTGCCATACCAGCGGCCCAGCACCATGGCGGTAGTGGATTCGGGGTCGTTGCGCAGGGTCTGCAACAGCTCTACCAGCAACTTGACCTGTTCGTCGTCCATCACCTGCAGGGGGGCGAGGTCGGCTACCCCCTGCGCCAGTTCCGGCCGGTGCAGCAGCAGTGACAGCGCCGACTGCGAGGCTCGCTGCAGCCCGGGTTCAGCCCGAAGCTGGTACCGGCGGGAGCGGTGTTGTGCGGCACCGGCCGGCGGACCCGCCGGCTCGGACGCCGCCTGCCGTTGCGGGCGGGCTGCGGAGGCCTGCTCCACCAGCTCCTGCACCTGTGCGGCCGGCAAACCCGTGCGTTTGGCCAGTTCCTCCAGCATCAACTGTTTGTAGACCCCTGCCGGCAGCTTGCCCAGCAGGGGTAGCGCCAGCTTGCTCAAGCGCGCCCGGCCCTCTATGTCGTCCAGGTCCTGGTCCCGGCCCAGGTGATCGAACAGGTACCGTTCCAGGGGGGAGGCCTGTTCCAGCAACTGCCGAAAGTGATCGGGGCCCCGCGTGCGCACCAGCGAGTCCGGGTCCTCCCCCTCGGGGAGCAACAGAAAATGGGCCCGGCGGCCGTCCTCCATGACCGGCAGGGCGGCTTCCAGGGCCCGCGCGGCGGCCGTGCGGCCCGCTTCGTCGCCATCAAAACAGAACACGATCTGGCTGCATTGCCGGTAGATTTTCTTGAGGTGTGCGGTGCTGGTAGCCGTGCCCAGGGTGGCGGCGACCTCGGTGATGCCGTGCTGTGCCAGCGCGATGACGTCCAGGTATCCCTCTACCACGACCAGGCGCTGCAATTGCCGGTTGGCCTGCCGCGCCTGGTGCAGGCCGTACAGTTCCAGGCCCTTGTGAAACACCTCGGTTTCCGGTGAATTGAGGTACTTGGGCTGGTCTTCACCCAACACCCGGCCGCCAAAGGCCACGACCCGGCCGCGCTGGTCCTGAATGGGAAAGATGATGCGCTGGCGAAACCGGTCGTAGCGGCCCCTGCTTTCGTTTTCCACCACCAGGCCGGCCCGCAGCAACAGGGCGCGGCTGGTGGTATCCGTATCCAGTTCGGTGAGCAGGTTGTCCCAACCGGGCGGGGCGTAGCCGAGGCCGAAATGAGCGGCAATCTCTCCGCTCAGACCGCGACCCTTGAGATAGTCCACCGCCTCGGCGCGTTGCGGGTGCCGGCGAAGCTGCTGCTGGTAGAAGCGGGCAGCCCGCGCCAGCAGTGCGAACAGCTCCCGCTGATCGGACCGGGGCGGGGCGCTGCCGGCGCGGTCCCTGGGCACCTGCATTCCCACCGTACTGGCCAGCGCTTCCACTGCCTGGGGAAACGCCAGGTTGTCGTAATCCATGATGAAACCCAGCGCGTTGCCGCCGGCCCCACAGCCGAAACAGTAGTAAAACTGCTTGTCCGGGCTGACGCTGAAGGAGGGGGTTTTTTCCTGGTGGAACGGGCAGCAGGCAGAGAAGTTCTTACCGGTTTTTTTGAGTTTGACCCGCTGGTCGACCACCTCCACGATATCGACCCGATCGAGCAGGTCGTCGACAAAGCTTTGTGGTATCAGTCCGGGCATGGGTCAGAGAGTAGCACGGAAAACCGGCGCCGTGACGCCCGGGTCGAGCAGGTACTGATGGTCGTCGGGTTCGCTCTCAGTGGCTGTCGGCGGAGCGCTGGGCAAGGCGCTGTTTTACCTGCTGGCTGACCAGTCCGAGGTCGGCCCGGCCCTGCAGCCTCGGTTTGAGCTGTCCCATCACCCGGCCCATGGCGCGCATGTCGGTGGCGCCGGTGGCGATCAGAATTTCCTCGATCACGGCGTTGATTTCCGCTTCGTCGAGCGGTTGCGGCAGGAATTCCTGAATCACGCCGATTTCAGCCCGTTCCTGCTCGGCCAGGTCGGTACGGCCCCCGTCGTCGTATTGACGAGCCGAGTCGCGGCGCTGTTTTACCATCTTGTCGAGAACCGCCAGGATACGCATGTCGTCGAGTTCGACGCGCTCGTCGACTTCGATGCGTTTGATCTCGGACCGCATCAGGCGGATGGTGGAAAGGCGGGGTTTGTCCCTGGCTTTCATGGCGGCTTTCATGGCCGCCTGAATGGCGTCCTGCAGGGGTGAATTGCCCATGCTTCAGTACAGTCGGACCCGTTTCTTGTTCTCGCGGAAAGTCTTCTTGGCGTGGCGCTTGACCGCTGCTGCCGCAGCACGTTTGCGCACTGTGGTGGGTTTTTCATAGTGTTCGCGTTTGCGAATTTCGGCCAATATGCCGGCCTTTTCGCAGGAGCGCTTGAAACGGCGCAGGGCGACGTCAAAAGGCTCGTTTTCCTTGACCTTGATGTAGGGCATTCAAGCAGTACCTGTCATTGGCTGGTCCCTGGTGTCCCCTGACACGGATTCATTTGGGGGCGCGAATTCTATACCGATCGGCGATCCAATGCAAAACCTTCAGGCTTGTCTGATTGCCCGCTACCGGCCGCGCTGGCGCACCACCTCGAACAGGCAGATGCCGGCGGCAACCGAGACATTGAGTGAATTCACCGACCCCGCCATGGGCAGCGCCACCAGGTGGTCGCAATACTCCCTGGTCAGGCGCCGCAGGCCGGCGCCCTCGGCTCCGAGGACCAGGGCGCAGGAATCCGTCAGCTCACAATCGTAGAGGGAACGGGACGCCTCCGCCGTCGCACCGTACAGCCACACCCCCTGCGCCTTCAATGCCTTCAGGGTGCGGGCCAGGTTGCCTACCCGCACCAGCGGCACGGTTTCCGCTGCCCCGCAGGCCACTTTGCGCACGGTGGCGTTGAGCGCGGCGGACCGGTCCCTGGGAACCAGTACCGCATCCGCTCCGGCGGCGTCGGCGCTGCGCAGGCAGGCACCGAGATTGTGCGGGTCGGTAACGCCGTCCAGCACCAGCAGCAGGGCGGGGTGGTTCAGCTTTTGCAGGCGTTGGTAGAGGGTTTGCTCGTCCCACCGGGGCTCCCCGGCTAGCACTTCCGCCACCACTCCCTGGTGACTGCCATCGAACAGTTGGTCCAGTTCGGCCTTGCTGCAGCGCTGCACCGCTACGCCCTGGTCCCGGGCCAGCTTCAGCAGGGCGGTGAGGCGCGGACCGCTGGCGTCGGCTCGCAGCCAGACCCGCGGTACCTGTCGGGGCCGGTTGCGCAGCAGGGAAGATACCGCGTGAATACCGTGGATCAGTTCCATCGGGATCGCTGAAAGTCAGCCATGCCGATTCCTGGAGCGCCTGCGGCCCCGTCCCCGCCGCGGACTGCTGCCAACCAGTTCCAAGTCGATTTTTTTCTGTTCCAGGTCTACCCGGACCACGCGCACCGATACGGAATCCCCCAGGCCGAAGCGGCGGCCACTGCGCTCGCCGACGAGACATTTGCCGACCTCGTCGAAGTGGTAGTAGTCGGAGGGCAGGGTGCTGATGTGTACCAACCCGTCCACGTGGACATCGCTCAGTTCGACGAATATCCCGAAACCGGTGACCGCAGCCACCAGGCCGGCGAATTCCTCCCCCACTCGATCCTGCAGGTATTCACACTTGAGCCAGGTATCCACTTCGCGGGTGGCGTCGTCGGCGCGTCTTTCGGTCATCGAACAGTGCTCGCCAAACACCGCCATCGCCGCGTTGTCGTAGGGAAACATTTTCTTGCGGGTCCGCCGCTTTGCGGCGCCACCCTGCAACAGCAGGCGAATGCCCCGGTGCGCCAGCAGATCGGGATAGCGGCGGATGGGGGAGGTGAAATGGGCGTAGGCCGGGTAGCCCAGGCCGAAGTGACCCTCGTTGTGCGGCTGGTAGCGCGCCTGGCTGAGCGAGCGCAGCATCATGGTCTGAATCACCTGGAAATCTTCCCGCGCCCTGACGCGGTTCAGCAGCGCCTGGTAGTCCCTCGCCGTGGGTTTCTGCCCACCGCTCAGGTCCAGCCCCAGGAGGCCCAGGTAGCTGCGCAAATTTGTCAGCTTTTCGTCGCCGGGTCCCTGGTGTACCCGGAACAGCAGGGGAATTTCGCGGGCCTGCAGGAACTCTGCGGTGGCTACATTGGCGCACAGCATGCACTCTTCGATCAGCTTGTGGGCGTCGTTGCGCTGCACCGGCACGAAGGCCTCGATCTTGCTGTGCTGATCGAACTGTATGCGCGTTTCCACCGTTTCAAAATCGATGGCTCCCCGGCGCTGGCGGGCGCCCAGCAACACCTGGTACAGGTCGTGCAATCGTTGCAGGACCGGCAGCGATTTGCCGCCGGGCAATCCGCGGCCGCTGCCGCTTGCCAGTGCCGCGCCCGCCTGGGTATAGCTGAGGCGGGCGTGGGAGTGAATGACGGCTTCGCGGAACCGGAAGTCGGTCAGTTCGCCGTCCCCGGAGATCTCCATTTCGCAGACCATGGCCAGGCGGTCCGAGCCCGGCTTCAGCGAACACAGCCCATTGCTCAACGGTTCCGGCAACATCGGCAGCACCCGGCCGGGGAAATATACCGAGTTACCCCGGTTCCGGGCCTCTTCATCCAATGCTGTGCCCGGCCGCACGTAGTGGGAGACGTCGGCAATCGCCACCCAGAGGCGCCAGCCGCTGTCGCTTTTCTCGCAATACACGGCGTCGTCGAAGTCCTGGGCGTCCTCCCCATCGATGGTTACAAAGGGCAGCTTGCGCAAATCCACCCGGTGCCGTTTGTCGGCCTCGCCGGGGTCCTCTGCCAGGCCGTCGATCTCCTGCAGGACCGCCGCGGGCCAGGTGTGGGGAAGTTGATGGGAGCGAATCGCCACGTCGATTTCCATCCCCGGGTCCAGGGGCCGTCCCAGTATTTCCGTGACCCGCCCCTTGGCCCGCAAGCGGCGGGTCGGCCAGTGGGTGATTTCCGCACAGACCATCTGGCCGGGGCTGGCACCGAGGTTTTCCCCGGGGGGGATCAGTACCTCGTGCCGTATTCGCGGGTTTTCCGGGATCAGTTCGCCTATTCCGCTCTGTTCGTGGTAGCGACCCACCACTTCGCCGAGGCCGCGCTTCAGCACTTCGATTACCCGGCCCTCCCTGCGCCCGCGATGGTCGGTGCCGGTCACCTGCGCCAGTATTTCGTCGCCGTCGAATACCAGCGCCATCTGGCCCGCACCGAGAAACAGGTCATCGCCACCAGCCAGTGGCCGCAGGAAACCGAAACCATCCCGGTGACCGATGACCCATCCGTGGACCAGGTCCATCTTGTCCACCAGGCCGTAATCGCCCCTGCGGTTGACCAGCAGTTGTCCGTCCCGCTCCATGGCGCGCAGTCGCTTGCGCAGGGCGGTCTGCTGGTCCGCATCGGAAATCTCCAACAATTCGCACAGGCGCTGGTAGTCGAGTGGTTGGTCCTGTTCGGCCAGTACCTGCTGAATCCGTTCGCGGCTGGCAATGGGATTGGCATACTTGCGTCGTTCACGTCGGGCGTGAGGGTCCATGGAACGGGTCTTTTCGGAGCGGAAAGTGGTACGTCCCAGTATACGCGAGAACCCGCCCGGCTGCCTCGCCCGGATCGGTTAGCGGCTTTGCAGCCAGCGGGCAATGTACCCGGCAGTTGCCTCGACGCTGGTCTGGCACCGCTGGGGTACGCTGAATTCGGCGTAACGCTGGTAATAGGGCAACCGCTCCCGGTAGACCTCGGCCAGCGGGCAACCCGGCGGCCGGGCCAGACCGCGCTGTTCCACATCGCCGATTCGAGACAGTATCTCCGGCAGGTCGACCTCGAGGAACACCACCGGCCCCGCCGCGGCCAGGCGCCGCATGCCGCGATCGCTGTAGATTGCGCTGCCACCCGTGGCGATCAGGCGCTGTTCCAGTGGCATATCCAGCAATACCTGGTGCTCGTATCGGCGCAGTTGCAGGTAGCCCTCGCGCTCCAGAATCTGTTGCAGAGTGGCCCCATGGCGCACCTGGATCAGCAGGTCGGTGTCGACGAAATTGAGCCCCAGGGACTTGGCCAGCACCACCCCTACCGTGGACTTTCCGGCACCGGGCATGCCGATGAGGCTGATGGTCTCGAGCATGGGCGGAATTGTACTGCAAACGGGCCGGGCGGCGTCCCCCCCCGGTCGGGGTGTGGCAGCTGGCCCGCCCGGCCCGGCGGGGACATTATTGGTATGATGCGCGTACCGACCTGTTTTGACGGAGTAGTGACGTGAGAAAATTGCTGAGGAAGATCGGAGCGATTTTAACCTCGTTGCGGGTGTGGACCCTCAACCTGCTGACCCTTGCAGTGTTGGTTGCTTTGGTGGCGGCCCTGCTGCAACAGCGGCCCGAACCGGTGGATCCCGAGGGTAAACTGCTGATTCTGGCCCCGGAAGGGACCATCGTGGACCAGGAGGTGTATCCCACCGAATTTACCAATCCGTTCGCCGTACCAACCTCCCCACAGGTACAGGCACGCGACCTGATCACCCTGATTCGCGCCGCCGCTGAGGATGAGCGTCTGGCCGGGGTGCTGCTCGATTTCAGCGACGCGGGTTTTGCCGGTTTCGGTACGGCGCTCAATATCGCCGATGAACTGGCCGCCCTCCGCGCCACGGGCAAACCGGTGATCGCCTACAGCGAACGCTTGACTACGGGTTCTTACCTGATGGCAGCGCAGGCCAACGAGGTCTACGTGCATCCCTCGGGCGTAGTGGCCCTCTCCGGCCTGGGCGGCTACCGCAATTACATTCGCGAATTCACCGAAAAGTTGAAAATCACCATCCATAACTATTCCCAGGGCGATTACAAATCGGCGACGGAGGGCCTGACCAGAAACGACATGTCCGAGCCCGACCGCCAGCAACGCGAACAACTGGTGGTGCCGATCTGGGCCGAAATAAAGGAAAAAATTGCCGAAGCGAGGGGCCTGCAACCGGAATTGCTGCAAACCATGGCCGACCAGCATCCGGCCACCTTTTTCCTTGAAGCCGGCTACCACAATCTGGCCTATGCAGAGGCCCACGGTTTGATCGACGGGACGCGGAGCTACCCTGAATTCCGGGCCCAGATGATCGAACGTTTCGGCAAGTCGGAACGGGAGGGCCAGGACACCTACCCGCATATCAGCGCCGGCGCGTATTTTGAGCAGTTGGAGCCGGAGGCTGACGATTCCAGCGCGGCGGTTGCGGTAGTGTTTGTGCAGGGGGTCATCCAGGAGGGCTCGATGGGCCCGGGCGTAGCCGGTAGCCATGACACGGCCCGCCTGATTCGGCAGGCCTACGAACACGAGGACACCCGCGCCCTGGTGTTGCGGGTCAACAGCCCCGGCGGTTCCATCATTGCCAGCGACCTGATTCGGGATGAATTGGTGGCGGCGCGCAGCCGCGATATACCGGTCTACGTCTCCATGGGTGACGTGGCGGCCTCGGGTGGGGTCTGGGTGAGTACCCCCGCCGACCGCATCTTCGCCGAACCGGTAACCATTACCGGTTCGATTGGGGTGGCCGTGGCCTTCGGCACCCTGGAAAACGTCTTCGATTATGCGGGTATCCACTTCGATGGGGTAACTACCTCGAAGTACGCCGGCTGGGGGATCGAGCAGGGCGTGGATGCCGGACTCGACGCCATCTTCGCCCAGTGGGCGAGCAGCGCCTACCAGCGTTTCATAGACCAGGTAGCCACCGACCGCGAGCGGGAAGCGGAGTACATTCGCTCCATCGCGGGGGGGCGTGTCTGGCTGGCGCCACGGGCGTTGGAACTGGGCCTGATCGATGAACTGGGCGGGCTGGAGGATACCATCGAGGCGGTTGCCGGGGCGGCGGAACTGGTGGACTACCGGGTCAACTACGTGACCCAGGAGCCGCCGCTGGGGGTGCAGTTATTGCAGCGTTTTTCCGTCTACCTGGGTTTGCACGCCGAATCGGCCAACGGACGTTTCTCCGCCCGCCTGGCCTCTCTGTTGTCGATGCTGGAAGATATCAGCCAGCCCACCGCGACGGTATTGTGTACCGATTGCCCGCTGGAGGTGCCGTAGCCCCGGCGACTCACCCCGGTCGCTGGTCGGGGTACAACTCGTCCAGTGGCACCGAGCGTCCGTCCTGTTGCACCACGCGGCAGTGAAAGCGCTTGAGTCGGCGCGGTTCCGGGACGCCGCACGAGTGCGCGATCACCCCCACTTCCTTGACCATGGCCTGGGCGTAGCGCCGCACCCGCTCGGCCTTGTCCTCCGGGTCCAGGCCGCGTTGCAGCTTCCTGTCGTGGGTGGTGATACCCGTCGGGCAGGTATTGCGGTTGCACTGCAGGGCCTGGATGCAGCCCAGGGCAAACATGAAGCCACGCGCCGACACGACGAAATCGGCTCCCGCACACAGGGCCCAGGCCACCTCGCCCGGGGTGATCAGCTTGCCGCTGGCGATCACCTTGATCCGCTCGCGCAGGCCGTAGCGTTTGAGGATGTCCACGGCCAGGGGCAGACTTTCCTTGATCGGCAGCCCCATGTAGTCGATCAGGCTCATGGGCGCCGCCCCGGTGCCGCCGTCGGCGCTGTCGATGGTGATGAAGTCCGGCGCACTGTCCTCGCCGCGGGCGAGGATTTCCTCACACAGTGTCTCCAGCCAGCCGTAGGCGCCGATTACCGTCTTGAATCCGGTGGGTTTGCCGGTGACCTGGCGCACACGTTGGATCAGGTCGAGCAAATCCGTTTCCGAATCGACTTCCGGATGCCGATTCGGGCTGATGGAGTCCTGACCCACGGGGATGAAGCGAATGCCGGCGATCTCCCCGGTGACCTTTTCCCCGGGGAGAATTCCACCCTTGCCGGGCTTGGCGCCCTGGGAAAGCTTGATCTCGAACATCCTGACCTGCTCGTGGGTCGCCAACTCCGCCAGGCGCTGATCCGACAGTGCCCCGTCCTCGTCCCGAACCCCGTACTTGGCGGTGCCGATCTGAAAGACCAGGTCGGCTCCGCCCTCCAGGTGCCAGGGCGACAGGGCGCCCTCCCCGGTGTTCATCCACAGCCCCGCCATCCGCGCGCCGTTGGACAGGGCCAATACCGCGGGGCGGGAGACCGCGCCGTAACTCATTCCCGAGATATTGAACAGGGACGCAGTGGTATAGGGTTTGCGGCAGTGGGGGCCGATGGTTAGCGGACTGGTCTCCACCGCATCCCGCTCCAGGGTCGGATAGGGGCAATTGACGAAAATGACGGTGCCCCGGGGTTTCAGGTCGCGGGTCGAGCCGAAGGCGACCGTGTTGTTCACCCCCTTGGCGGCCCGATAGACCCAGCTTCGTTCCGCCCGGTTGAAGGGCATCTCCTCCCGGTCCATGGCGAAGAAGTACTGGCGAAAAAACTCGCCCATGTGCTCGAACCAGTAGCGGAAGCGACCGACCACCGGAAAATTGCGGCGAATGGCGTGCTGGGTCTGGGAGCGGTCGACAATGTAGAGGACCACTACCAGCAGAGCACCCAAACCGAGGACCAGGACAAAAAGCTCGGCCAGGAATTCAACGATACTGAACATCTCGCGGCCCCCGGGCTGGTGAATGCAATCCCTATCCTAGCGCCGATGCCCGCCGGACTTCAATTGGCGCCATCCCGTGGCGCCGGGTCGCGGCGCCGGGCGGCGCGGGTAACGCCGACTTTTGTGCAGTAGAATCCGCCGAGCCCCGACGGCGGGTCGTCGTCGGCGTCGATCGGACAACCAGTAGGGAGGTGAACCCGGATGAACGATGCGATCCGGCTGGAACTGCAGGACGGCATTGCCGTCATTACCTTTGATCGGCCCGAGGAGTTGAATACCTTTACCCAACCGATGATAGACGGTTTGGGAGAAGCCTACCGGCGCTGTGACGACGACGATGAGGTTCGCGTGGTGGTGGTGACGGGCGCGGGCAAGGCCTTTTGCGCGGGGGCCGATATGAGCGCCGGTGCAGGGACTTTCACCGGGGAGCAAATGGAATCGGGGTCCAGTTCCTGCCCACTGAGTTTCCAGGCCTGGGAGCTGCGCAAACCGGTCATTGCCGCCTGCAACGGCCATGCCATCGGGGTCGGGCTGAGCCTCGCCCTGCAGGCCGACCTGCGTGTCTTTGCCATCGAAGGCCGTTACGGCCTGCTGCAGAACCGTCGCGGAGTGGTGGCGGATTTCGCCGCTGCGCACGTTTTGCCCAGGCTGGTCGGCTTTGAGCGTGCCTTTGAACTGCTGGTTCGCGCCGATCGCCTGAGCGGTGCGGAGGCGACCGAGTGGGGCCTGGCCGGTCGCGTGGTGCCGGCGCAACAGGTGCTGGAAACCGCCATGGAAATTGCCGCCGATATGGCAGCCAACTGCGCCCCACTGGTCATGGCCCTGCACAAGCGCATGCTGTGGCGCAGCCACGAGCTGACGAGGGAGGCCATGATCGAGTTGGAGACCCGGGCATTGCGTTACAGTATGCGGCAACCCGATGCGGAAGAGGGGGGGCGGGCCTGGTTCGAGCGCCGCTCGCCGCAGTGGCGGGGCCGGGTCGATCGCGACTGGCCCGAATTCCTGCAGTGAGTGGCAATCAAATTCAGCGGGTGATTCCTTTCGCCTCACTTTGAGGAGCTGCTCCGCTTGAGGGTTTCGTCGACCCAGCGCCACAAAACCAGGGTTGCGGATGCGCCGACCCCGGCCACCGCAAACGCCGCGACAGCCAGTGTGGAGGTCGCCACCAGCGTGCCGATCAGGAGGGGCGCGACCACCATTCCGCCATCGCCGAGCACGCGCCAGGCACCGAGAAACTCGGCGCGGCGCTGCACGGGAGCGAGGTCGGAACCCATGGTCAGAATGAAACCGCTTCCCAGGCCATTGGCGAAACCCAGCAACAGGCCCACCGCGAGCAGGCCCGCCAATGAATCGGCCATGGCCAGCAGTGCCAGACCGGCCGCGAACAGGGTCAGTGAGGGAACACCCACCCGCTTGCGCCCGTAGTGGTCCATGGCCATGCCGGCCGGATAAAACAGCGTCATATCCACCAGGGCGGACAGGGAAAAGATCAGGCCGATGCTCGACGCCTCCAGCCCCATGCCATAGCCAAACAACGGAATCAGCAATTGCCGTCCGGCACGCATCATCTGCAGGCCCAGCGCGGCGTACCCCGCGGTCATGAAGATGCGGATATTGCCGGAAATTACCGATTTCAGCCGGGACAGGGCAGGGGCTTGCGCCGCGTCGCCGACGTGGCCGGGATAGGTTTGCGTCAGGACGATAGCAAAGGCGGCCAGCGAACAGACCCCGGCAACCAGGAAGGCAGCCTCGTAACCGAAGGCGGTGGCAATCGACCCGCCCGCCAGCGGGCCGACCAGCACGCCAAAGCGCATGGCCCCGCCAAAGACTGAAATCGCCCGCCCCCGTTGATTGGCGGGCAGCGCAGCCGTAATGTGCGACAGCAGACCCAGGATCCAGGCGGAGGACGCGGCACCGCGCAACACGGCCATGGCGAACAGGAATCCCAGGTGCCCCGACAGTGGAACGCAAAAGCTCGCCAGTGACGCCACGCCGGTGCCGGCCAACAGGATGCGCTTGTCGCCGAAGCGACTGGCGAGAAACCCCACCGGAATATCGCACGCCAACATGCCGAGGCCGAGCCCGAGTACCACGAAGGACGCCGCCGCCGGGCTGCCGCCGATGTCCAGCACGTGCAGTGGCAGCAGTATCAGGAAGACGTGAACGGCAGTGGCCATCAGAAAGGCCGGCAGGTAGGCCGCAATCATCAATGGTTTTTGCCGGGTTGTCGAAGTCAAGCGCTGGGATCCGGGTCGGGAGGCATGCCTCCCCGCAGGGAGATCGGCACGGGCGCTCATGAGCGGTCGCACCAGTGCCGATGATAGTGGAAAATATTCAGACTGTGCTAGTATCCCAAGCTCGGTTTTTCCGAATAACATGGCCATGAGTATCGCTTCGGCCCGATTGGAAGTCATTCGCGAACAGGTGCAGGAACACCTGGATCAGACTGTTCACCGGCAATTGTCCGAGGCCCGGAAACGGGATCTGATCGAGCGCATCAAGGTACAACTCAAGCGGCACCGGGCGGTATTGGTCGCGCACTACTACACCGCCCCGGAAGTGCAGGCACTGGCCGAGCAGACCGGTGGCTGCGTCAGTGATTCCCTGGAGATGGCCCGCTTCGGACGCGATCACGAAGCCGCCACCCTGGTGGTGGCCGGAGTTCGCTTCATGGGCGAAACGGCGAAAATTCTCACCCCCCACAAGCGCGTCCTGATGCCCACCCTGGAGGCCACCTGTTCGCTGGATATCGGCTGCCCCATCGAGGAGTTTTCAGCGTTTTGTGATCAGCACCCGGAGCGCACGGTGGTGGTGTACGCCAATACCTCGGCGGCGGTCAAGGCCCGCGCCGATTGGGTAGTGACCTCCAGTATCGCGCTGGATGTCGCCGAGTACCTGGCCGAGCGGGAACAGAAGATTTTGTGGGCGCCGGACCGCTACCTGGGCGATTATGTGCGCCGCCGGACCGGCGCCGATATCCTGATGTGGGACGGGGCCTGCATCGTTCACGAAGAATTCAAGGCGCGCGGCATCCGCGATCTCAAACAGGTGTATCCGGAAGCCGCCGTGCTGGTACATCCGGAGTCTCCGGCCGCGGTAATTGCACTGGCCGACCGGGTCGGTTCAACCACCCAGTTGATTCGCGCCGCGGCCGAACTCGAGCAGCAGCAGCTCATCGTCGCCACCGATCAGGGCATTTTCTACCAGATGCAGAAAGCGGTACCCGGCAAACAACTGCTGATTGCCCCCACTGCCGGCCATGGCGCCACCTGCCGCAGTTGCGGCAACTGCCCGTGGATGGCCATGAACGAACTGGAGACGCTGGCGACGGTATTCGAACGCGATGACAACGAAATCCAGGTGCCCGCGGAACTGGTCGAAAAGGCCATGGTGCCGCTGCAACGGATGCTGGATTTCTCCCGCGACCTCAACGCCTGACCCCGTAGCGCACGCATCGGAGGACGAAAGCTGACTTCCCGTAATCATGCCGAGGCGATGAGTCTCTGGTAGGTCTTCAGTTCCCGTTTCAGAATCGGTGCCAGCAGGTACAGCCCGATGATGTTGGGTACGGCGATGAGAAATACCAGTGCATCGGAGAATTCCAGCACGGCGCCCAGTTCCACGGTGCAGCCCAGGGCGCCAAAGGCACAGAATGCGGCCTTGAAGACCAACTCCTTGTTGCGCCCCTCCCCGAGCAGGTAGGTCCAGCCCTTGAGGCCGTAATACGACCAGGAAATCATGGTCGAGAAGGCAAACAGGATGGCGATGAAGGACAGCGGCAGCGCGGACCAGCCCAGGGTACTGGCAAAGGCGCGTGAAGTCAGTTCCACTCCCTGGACATCGGCGCCCACCAGGGACGGTTCATAAATCGTGGTTAAAATCACCAGCGCGGTCAGGCTGCAGATCACCACAGTGTCGATGAACGGTTCCAGCAGGCCGACATAACCCTCGGTAGCCGGCTGGTCCGTGCGCACTGCGGAGTGGGCGATGGCTGCACTGCCGATGCCTGCTTCGTTGGAAAACGCCGCCCGCTGAAAGCCCAGGATCATCACACCCAGGGCACCGCCGGTGGCGGCCTGGGGGCTGAAGGCCTCAGTGCAGATGGCGGCCAGGGCCCAGGGCAGCCGTTGGTAATTGATGGCGACCACAACCAGTCCCAGCACCACGTAGGCAAGTGACATGAAGGGCACCAGCCTGCTGGTGACGCGCGCGATGCTGCGCAGTCCGCCGATGATGACCAGCCCCACTGCGCCCGCTATGACCAGCCCGAACAGCCAGCCCTTGCCGGCCGCCGCGCCGGCGTCGCCACCGGTCATGAAGAGCAGCTGGTTGAAGGCCTGGTTGGACTGGAACATGTTGCCGATGCCGAGACAGCCCACCACGATGGCAAAGGCATAACAGGCGCCCAGCGGTCTGGCCAGGGGCGACCAGCCCCGTCCCCGGACCACGGCCTCCAGGTAGTACATGGGGCCGCCGGAGACGGTGCCATCGGCATTGATGCGGCGGTACTTGACCCCGGCAATGCACTCCGCGAACTTGGTGGACATCCCCAACAGGCCCGCCACGATCAACCAGAACGTGGCGCCCGGCCCGCCGATGCTGATGACAATCGCCACCCCGCCGATGTTGCCGATGCCGACGGTGCCGGAAACCGCCGTGGCCAGGGCCTGGAAATGGCTCACCTCGCCGGGGTGCCTGCCCCGCGAGCGATCGCCCCGGACCAGGCGACAGGCGTGGGCGAATCCGCGCACGTTGATGAAGCCGAAGTAGACGGTGAAAAAAGCGGCTGCGGCAATCAGCCACAACACGATCAGCGGCAACTCGGCCGAGCCGATGCCGACGCTGAAAAAGATGAAGGATGAGATGGCCGAGGCCAGCGGTTCCACCGCGGCGTTGATGGCGGTGTCGATGCCCGCTTCCCCACTGATTGCCACTCTGCGTTCCTCCCTGCTCCCAGCAAATCAGTAGGGCTGGTCTCCGTCGATGGCAATGCGTTCCATGCGCCGGTGGGCGGGGAAATAGTCATTGACCGGTTTGTGCTGGGTGCTGCGATTGTCCCAGATCATCAGGGCATCCTCGGACCAGCGGAAGCGGCAGCCAAAATGGGGGGCGCCGATGTGCTCGAACAGAAATGCGAGCAGGTACTCACTTTCGCCCGCGGTGAGGCCACATATCCGGGTGGTAAACAGCTCGTTGACGAAGATGAGCTGCTCACCGCTCTCCGGATGGGTGCGTATCACCGGGTGCTCTACCGGTGGGTAGTCGAGCAAGGCCTGCTCCAGCCGCTGGCGCCCCCCCGGCTCCGCCAGACTTTCGCGGAAGCCGTGGGCAAAATCGTGGACTGCGGTCAGGCCCTGCAACAGCGTCTGCAGGGGCGTGGACAAGCCGCGCCAGGCTGCCGTCATGCTGGCAAACAGGGTATCGCCGCCAACCTCGGGAACGACGCGGGAACGCAACATGGTGGCCTGGGGCGGGTGAGCCCGGTAGGTCATGTCGGAATGCCATTTTTCAATTTTGGTGGGCTGCTCCGGAGTGCTTTCCAGGATGGTGATTTCGGGAAAACCCGCCACTGTCTGGTAGGCGGGGTGCGTCTGCAGCGGGCCAAACCGCTCCGCCAGCGCCTTTTGCTGGGCGGGCTCGAGCGGTTGATTGCGGAACAACAACACCTGGTACCTCACCAGGGCCTGGCGCAATTCCGCGAACAGATCTTCTCCAATCGGCCCCCGCAAATCGACATTGCCTACCTCGGCGCCAAGGGCGCTCGCAACGGGTTTGAGGGTCAGGCTCACTTCGCGTCTCTTGCTGTTCCGGGGACAGTATACTGATTTCGCACCGCTCACCTCTCCATCAGGCGAATTCTCCGCGCAACGACACTACTTTCTGCCGCAACGCCTCGGCGCTGATGCCCTCCGGCCCCACCGGGTCGCTCGCCGCTACCTGCACCCGGCTCCACAAGCGGCCGGTGTTGCGGAAACTGCCCCCCCTGACGCTGAAAAAGCTGCCCCACATCCCGCGCAATGCCATGGGAATTACCGGCACCGGCGTCTCCTCGAGGATGCGCTCGATCCCCGGCCGGAACCGGTCGATCTCGCCGTCCGCGCTGAGCTTGCCTTCCGGGAAAATGCAGAGCAGGTCGCCGTCGCCGAGCCCTTTGCGAATCTCGCGGAATGCCTCCTCGTAGGCTTCCGCGTCGAGGTTCCTGCCGGCGATGGGAATCGCACGACCGGTGCGAAAGATGAAATTCAGTACCGGGATCTCGTAGATCGGCTTGAACATGACGAAGCGGATGGGGCGGCGCACCGCGCCGGCGAGCAACAGTGCGTCGACGTAACTCACGTGATTGCAGACGATGATCGCGGCGCCCCGGTCCGGAATCCTGTCGAGGTTCTCATGGGTCACCCGGTACATGGTGTGTGAGAGCGTCCAGATCAGGAAGCGCATGGCGAACTCGGGCACCTGGTGGAAGATGAAGGCGGCCACGGCCAGGTTGGTGATGGAGATCGCCAGCAACAGGGTGGGAATCGTCAACTCCAGCACCGAGAGCCAGAGGATCGCGGTTGCGGCGCCGATCACCATGGCCAGGGAATTGAGAACGTTGCTGGCGGCGATGATCCGGGCGCGGCGATGTTCCGGGGTGCGCGACTGAATCAGGGCCTGCATGGGGATGACGAACATGCCGCTGAAGGCGCCGAGCAGCAGCAGATCGACCAGCAGCCGCACTGTGCCTTCGCCCGCCAGAAAGGTCCACGCATTGCGCAGCCCGACTCCCTCGATGGCGAGGATGGCGAAGTACGTGTCGATGCCCGCGATGCTGATGCCGAGTGCCCCGAAGGGCACCAGGCCGATCTCGATGCGGCGGCCGGAGAGCTTCTCACAGAGCAGCGAGCCCAGCGCTACCGCTACCGTAAACACGGTGAGGAGGAGTGTCACCACGGTTGGTCCACCGGCCAGGTACACGCGGGCCAGGTTGGGGATCTGGGCGATATAGACGGCGCCGATGAGCCAGAACCAGGAAATCCCGAGTAACGAAAGAAATACGCTCTTCTGCTCCCGCGCCAGGCTGATCAGCCGCCAGGTCGAACGGACGGGGTTCCACTGTGTACGCTGCCCGGGATCGTTCGCCGCTGCGTGGGGGATGCGGCGGCAGGCGAGGTAGCCGGCTACGGCAACCCCCATCACCAGCGCGAACAGCCATTTCGACACCGCTTCGACACCGCCGATGAGGGTGCCCACGATCGTGCCCACCAGTATGGCCACGAAAGTTCCCATCTCCACCACCGCGTTGCCGCCGACCAGCTCCGATTCCTGCAGATGCTGGGGCAGGAGCGAGTACTTCAGAGGTCCGAAGAAGCACGACTGAACGCCCAGCAGAAACAGCACGGTGAGCATCAGCGTGAAGCTTTGCAGGAGCAGCGATACCCCGGCCAGGAAGGCGATGACGATTTCAATCGTCTTGATCCGCCGTACCATTCGCGATTTCTCGTACTTGTCGGCGAGCTGGCCGGCCAGGGCGGAAAACAGAAAATAGGGCAGCACGAACAGGGCCGCTGCGCCATTGACCGCAAAATCGGTGTGTTCCACGGCGATCAGCCCGCCGTAGACAAACAGCACGGTAAGCGCCGCCTTGAACAGGTTGTCATTGAAGGCGCCGAAGAACTGGGTGACAAAAAGCGGACCCAGGCGGCGGGTAAACAACAGCGCGAACTGGCTTTGATGGCTGCTCACGGTCTCAGGCCGATGCAATGGGTTGGCGGGAACGCTTCACCGGGACTGTTTCCCAATACTGTGACCCGCAAATGGCGCTTCGGTCAGGTAAACCATGCCCGCTAGAATTTGGCGGTGAACGTCAACCAGGCTTTGCGGGTGTCGGTAGCCAGCGCATCGGCCTCGTAGTCGGCAAATTTCAACAACACGCCGTAGTGCCGATTGAACTGGTAGTTCCAGGACAGGTTCCACTCCCGGCCCAGGTTGGCGGAGCCGGCTTCGGAATCGAAATCGTGCCAGGTCACCTGCAGCGACCGGTATTGCAGACTCAGGTACGTGTCGGCGACTCCCGCCTGGGGAATGGCGAGAAATTTGTCGCTCCAGCCCTGAAACTTGTGCAGCGTTGCCAGTGGCGTGCGAAACATCTGGCCGGGCCGGTTGCGGTTCCCTTCAAACACTTCATGACCGGCCCGCAGTTTCCAATGCTCCACATCGCACCCGAGTTCCACAAGGTAGTAGGCGGCATCATAGGATACCGGGTTATCTCCATGATCCTGCTGCCAGGCGTACTCAAGGTTCAGCGGGATGCGCAGTGTCGCAGTGTTGAAAGCGTGTTCCAGGCGCGCGCCGACGGTCAGGTTGGACTGTGAATCGGCGTCCTTGAGGTCCATGGCGTAGGCATAAGTGGACAGGCTGGTGGCGTCCGATGGGTTGAAACCCAGGTTGAGGAAATGGGAATTGCTTTCGTAGTTATCCGGCGGCGTACCGTGGTCCGGCCCGAATATCCGCGAAACGTTGAGTGCATAGGAGTAACTCACCCTGGTCCTGTCGGTGGGGGTCAGCTGTATTGTCAGAGCGTCAAAGGCCTGTTCGTTCTGGCGCCAGGCCACCCCGCCGATGAAACGCTGGTTGTCCAGGTTGATGCGCTGGCGTCCCAGGCGCAGATAACCCCGTCCCGTATCCACATTCAGATATGCCTGGTTGACGTGAGTGCCGTCCGGGTCGGCCACCACCGGATAGCGGGTGTTGTTGTTTCTGAAGTTATTGAATTCTTCATCCCCCAGGTACAGGACGTTATCGACCTCCAGCATCACGTGGCTGCGATTGAAATCCAGCGACTTGTAGTTGATGCGGCTCTTCAGGGTCGAGGCCAGGGCCTCTTCATCGAAGGCGTCCTCATCGACGTGCTCCAGGCGATAGCGAAACTCGAAACCCAGCTCGCCCCCGGAAATTGCCGCGCCGATATCGGCGGCTGCTTGCGGGGTATCTTCGGCCCGGGCCATGGTGCCCGCAGCGGACAGCAGCCAGACCGACAGGACGGCGATAGCCCCGTTGCGGACTACGGATTTCATTGCGGGTCCGGAGCCGCCCGCTCGCCGGGCACGGTGCAGGCGTCGAACGCGGATCCCGCACTTGCAACATAATCTTGACATCCTCTTCTCCCTCTCTGCTCCACGTTCACCTGGCTTCTGTAACCGGATATCGCTGCGACGCACTGCGGGACTGCAGGTTTCCCATTGCGCCGGTCAATCAGTCATCGTCCTCTGCACCGGCCGTCTGTGCCGGCGGTTGCAGGGGCAGTGTGATGCGCATTTCCGTGTAGCTTCCCACCTCACTGTCCAACGCTATGCTGCCACCGTGACGGGCCAATATGTCCGAGGTCAGGGAAAGGCCCAGCCCGGTGCCCTTGGCGCCGTCCTTGGTGGTGACAAAGGGCTGGAACACCTGCTCTCGCAGTTCCTCCGATATGCCGGTGCCGTTATCGCGGATACTGAACTGGGCGCTATCCGACAACCGCTTGCTGGAGATCAGCAATTCCGGCTCGAAGTCCGGGTCGTCGATTTGCTGCAACTTTTCATCCAGGGCCTGACAGGCGTTGGTGGCGAGGTTGAGGAATACCCGGGACATATCCTGGGGGATCACTTTCAGTTCCCCCACGTCCGGGTCGAGCGCTTCCTTGATCTTCATGTTGAAGGAGGGCGACTCGGCCCGCAGCGAGTGATAGGCGAGTTCGACGTACTGCTTCATCAGTGCGTTGAGGTCCGCTTCGCGCCAGTCTCCCGCATCCCTGCGCGCGTGCTCCAGCATGTTGCGCACGATGCTGTCGGCGCGCTGGCTGTGTTCGTGAATCTTGTCGAGGCTGACACGTTGTTCCTGCAGAATCGACTTGATCTCTTCGGACAGTTCGGAATCGTCGCCTTCCTCGGTGATCAACTCTTCCATTTCGTCGGCGAATTCTTTGGCGATACCGGAAAAATTGTCGATGAAGTTGAGCGGATTCTTGATTTCGTGGGCCACACCTGCTGTCAACTGACCCAGTGAGGCCAGCTTTTCCTCGGCAATGATTTGCTGCTGGGCCCGCTGCAGGTCATCCAGCGCCTGACTCAGGGTCTCGTTTTTGGAATCCAGCTCCTGTGCCAGCTTTTCCACCAGGTTCAGCCGCTGTACTTCCAGAGCGTAGCGCCGGAATACCTCCAGCGCACTGGCCATGTCGGTTACCTCGTCATCGCCGCCCAGTTTGACCGGCACCTCCAGGTCGCCGTCCGCCATCTTGCGCATGGCCTGGGACAGGCCGACCAGACGCTGCCGCAGGTAGCGCCAGACAAACAGCCAGCCGAACAGTACGGCGCCGATCACACTGAAGATATTGAGCAGGATCAACTGTCTGGAGCCGGAGGCGGCGGCGGCCTGGGCGGCCGCGCTGGAGTTGATGGCGTCTTCGTTGATCTGGCCCACCAGCGTGCCGATTTCCGCCGACAGCAATTCCGAGGTGCCGCGTGCCTCGACCAGGGCCGCCTGCTCCTGCTCGGCGCGCAGCAGGGCCTCTTTGCGCAGTGCGATGATGCCGTGCGGGGCGGCACCGATGGCGGTCAACTGTTGCAGGTGCTCGCCCAACTGCGGGTTGCGCATGGAGTCGGGCAATTTCCGGTACGCGCTTAGCGCATTGCGCATGGCGCTTTGCAGACGTTCCTCCAGCGGTGGCAGGTACTCGCGATCAGTCAGCACCAGAATCTCGTCGAGCAACAGTACGTTCAGATTGGCCTGGTGGTTGACCGTGACCAGGAAGCGGTAGGTACTGAGTTCCTCTTCCGTGGCGCGCCGCTCGAGGGTGTGGCGGGGCTGGTCCAACTGCCGCAGTCCCTCCACCAGGTAGAAACCCTGGTCATCGATGGCCTGGGCCAGCAGCTGTTCGATGCGGCGATTGGTTTCGGCGAGATCGTCCCGCAGCGGCACCAGCGCCTGTTCGATGGCCAGCCGGCGCGCGGCCGAACTCTGTATCGCCTCGAGATGCTGGACCAGTTCTTCCAGGCGGGTCCGGATCAACTGGATCTGGCTGCGGAAGGTGGTACGGGCTTCCATGTTCCCGATGATTTCTTCCAGTTCGGTGCGTTCCTTCCTGATGGCGGCCACCGCGGCGCCGTGTTCGTCCTTCGAGGATGCCGCGGCGAGACGAAAGGCGCCGTTTACCACGGTGGCGCTGCGTTTGGCGATCTCTTCCGAGTCCATCAGGTTGGGCATGCTGTAATCGGCGATTCGCGCTTCGTGGTCCAGGATTTCGCGGAACGACAAATTGGCAATCAGGCTGGCCGCCAGCAGCAGCATGATACTGCCGGCCAGGATCACATTGAGTTGCGCACCGAGCCCAAAGCGAAAGCGCGAACGGTTGGGGTCGTCCACCATCCCGGTTTCCGGGAGCTCCGCAGTCATCGCCGCGCCTGGCTGCCTGGTCTCAGTCATGTGACATGCGCGTTACGGACCGGACGCGCCCCTGGCCGTCGATGCGGGTCAGGTAGACCCGGTCGGAGCCCTGATTGTCGTCGTGGCCATAGTTGAGTTGGAAGCCGGACAGATCGATGGTCCCGGCTTCCTTCAGAGCCTGCAGAAATCTCTCGCGCGTGGGTTGCGGACCCGCCAGCCGCAGGCCCTCGGCAGCGAGGCGGCCGGCCAGGTAACCTTCCAGCGAGACAAAGTCCGGTTTCGCGTCGCCCGCGATCGAGGCCAGCGCCCGCTGGTACTCGGCCACCACCGGCAGGCTGGTGTCCTCCGGGAACGGCACCACCTGGGTGATGTACACTCCGTCGCCATCCGGCCCCAGGGCCGCCGCTAGCGCAGTGCTCCCGACAAAGGAAATATTGATGAAATGGGGATTGAAATTGAGGCGTTTCGCCCAGCGGATCATGGAGGCAGCGGGTTTGTAGGCACCGACGATCACCACTGCTTCGGCGGCGGCGCGGCGCAGGTCCAGCAGGGCGACCTTCACCGCGTCGGTATTGCGAGTGTAGTAGACCGCTTCCCCCAGTTCCTGGCCGCGCCGCTCGAGGGCCTGGCGCACCCCCACCAGGCCAGTGCGTCCGAACGAGTCGTTCTGGTAGAAAATACTGGTCGAAGCGATGCCGAGATCCTGGTTGAGGCGGGCCACCATCTCCTCGGTTTCCTGGTAATACGAGGCCCGCACGTTCAACACGTTGGGGCAGGACGCAGCGTCGCGGAGGAATTCGGCACCGGTAAAAGGCGCGATGTAGGGCACCCCGGCCTCGGTGGCAATGGGTTGGGCGGCAGCCGACGTGGGTGTGCCGACCGCCCCGATCAGGGCAAACACCGCAAATTCGCCGATCAATCGGCGGGTATTGATAATGGCGGCTTCCGGTTCGTAGTTGTCATCCAGGGATTCGAGTTCGAGCTGGTAACCGTGCACGCCGCCATTGCGATTGACCTCGGCGAAGGCGGCCAGCAGGCCCTGGCGCATGCCCGTCCCCAGGGCACTGGTGGGACCACTGAGTACCGCGGACTGGCCGAACAGGATGACCGGCGGTTCGTCAGCCAGTACCGTTGCCGCCACCAGCACGCTGCCCAGCAACAGCCCGAATCGTGGTGCCACGCGAGGCATTATTCCGGCACCGCTTCTGCCGCTGTCTCCGCCATCGCCAAGAGCCGCATCGCCAGGCAGGTGATGTCATCCGATTGGGGGGCGCCCTCGGTGAATACCTGCACCGCGTCCACCACGCCTACGGCTACCTCCTTGGCGCTGCCGCCGGCAAGACTGGCAAGCCGTTCGGTCGTGCGGGTTTCTTCGAACAGCTCGCCGCGGGAGTTCTCCGCCTCGGTGATGCCATCGGTGTACAGGAACAGCGTGTCGCCGATTTCGAGTTGCACCGAATCGTTGCAGTAGCCGTGCTGTGGTGCGATGCCCAACACCAGGTTGCCGGTGGGGGCCAGCGTGACCACGCTGCCGTCCGGGCGCAAAATCATGGGCGGGTTGTGCCCGGCATTGGAATAATCCAGGGTGCCGGTGCTAAGGTCCAGCACCCCAAAGAACAGGGTGATGAAAATGCAGCTCTCGTTGTCTTGACAGAGCAGGTCGTTGACCACATCGAGGCAGCCTGCGGGGGTTTGGTACTGCTTGATTGAAGCCCGCAGCAGGGCCCGGGCCACCATGGTGAACAGGGCCGCGGGAACTCCCTTGCCCGACACGTCGGCTATGCACAACCCAAGCTGTGTGTCGCTGATCGGAAAATAATCGAAAAAGTCGCCGCCCACTTCGCGTGCCGGGATAATGACGGCATTCAACTCGTGGTTGTCGGTGTTGGGCATATCCCGCGGGCGGGTGGACAATTGCACTTCGCTGGCCACTTCCAGTTCCCGATTGACCGCCACCAGCCGGTCCCGGGTCATCAGCGCCAGTTTCAGCGCCTCGACGTGGCGGATGCCCTTCTCGATGGTGATTTCGAGATCCTCAAAATTGATGGGTTTGGTGAGGAAATCGAAGGCGCCCCGGTTCATGGCGGTGCGAATGTTGTCCATGTCTCCGTAGGCGGAGACCACTACCGCCTGCACATCCGGGTTCACTTCGGCCAGTTGGTTGAGCATGGTGAGACCGTCCATCACCGGCATGTTGATGTCCGACAATATCAGGCGTATGTCCGGGTTCTGGTCCAGTACTTCCAGGGCTTCCCTGCCATTGTGGGCAAACAGGAATTCGTAGGTGCCCCTGCGGATCTTGCGCCGGAACTTCTGTCGCACCAGCAATTCCAGATCCTCTTCATCGTCCACCACCAGGATCCGATTCGGTTTTACGGCGGGGTCTTGCGTATCGGGCTCAATTTCAGTCATGGCACTGGACCAGGGCACTTTCGCGGTTCTGCTGCACGTTCAGGACGTCGCTGAATCCGCTGATTTCAAAAATGTTGTCGATGTCTTCGTTCAGGGCGCAGAACACCACCTTGCCTCCTTCGTCACCGAGCTGGCGGGAACAGCGCAGCAATACCTGGAGGCCGACGCTACTGATATAGCTCAGACGGTCCAGGTCAAACACCAGGTTCCCGGGTCCGGCATCCATCTGTTCCTGCACGGCGCTTTCCAGAATTTCCAGGTTGTTGCCGCTCACCCGCCCCACGGGGCAGATGATGACGGCCTGCTCGTGGTGAATGAGCTCGACCGATAAATCAGGCCTGTTCGCCATCGGTTTCTTCCTCTATCCGGCAGTGCAGAATGATGCGGTTGCGCTGGTCGATTCGCTGATAGGCGTACCGGTCAGACAGTTTTTTTGTCAGGTGGACGCCCAGGCCTCCGATGCGCCGCTCGGCAAGTTCCGAGGTGGTGTCGGGCTCCGGGGCTTGGGTGAATGGATCGTAGGCCGCACCATTGTCTTCCAGTCGAGCCACTACAAACCCCTCTTCCACCGCCAATTGCAATTGTAGCTGTGGCTCGGCCAGTCCGCTCAACGAATAATTGATGCTGTTGGTGGCGAGTTCTTCCAGCATCAGGTTGAGACGCAAGAGCAAATCGGTAGCCAGCCCGTGCCTTTGGAAAAATTCTTCCAAAGCCTGCTCCAATGCCGTCAGGGCGGACAGGTCGGGGCTGAGGGGAATCGTCGTACTCATGTCGAACCATACACACCGAATTGACATCGACCGGGCAATTGGCATGCAGTTTGCCTCATTGGGCGGCGCGAAAACAACCCCCTGTCAGCGAGTGGCCCTGAAACCGGCACGCCGGGCATCCCAGGTATTTGGCGTCAAGCCGATTTCGCGCAGTTTGTATTTCTGCACCTTGTTGGTCGGGGTATAGGGTAATTCGCCGACAAACTCGATGTAGCGCGGCACGAAGAAGTAGGGTGCGTTGTCGTTGATGAAGCGGGCGATGTCCAGGGCGCTGGGGGAATGTCCCTGGCGCAGGAGGACAGCCAGCTTGAGTTCGCTCTCGGAGGCCAGTTCTTCACTGGGAATACCGAAGGCCGCGCAGTCCAGTATGGCGGGGTGCCGGCGCGCCACGAGTTCCACCTCGAAAGTGGAGATGTTGCGCCCCTTGTAACGCACCGCGTCTTTCTTGCGGTCGACGAAATAGAATACCCCGTCGGCATCGCGTTTGAGCAGGTCTCCGGTCTTGTACCAGTCGCCTTCAAAGGCATCGGCAGTGGCCTGGGGATCGTCAAAATAGCCGTTGAAAATGTTGTAGGGGCGGGTCGGCTTTACCCAGCACTCCCCGGCTTCATCGACCCCGACCTCGTTGCCGTCATCGTCCATCAACTTGACCTCGACTACATCCGTGGGCGTGCCGCAACTTCCCGCCGGCCATTGATCCGGGCTCAGGGTGGACTGGTTGACGATCATCATCGCCTCACTCTGCGACATGCCCTGTCCCAGCATCTGCACGCCAAAACGCCGGCAAAAGGGTTGCACCAGTTCGCTGGGCATGGGCACCGCCATGATCTTGTCGAGACAGTTATCGGCGTCATCCTCCCGTTGCGGGGCGTTCCACAGGAACATGTGCATGGCCCCCAGGGTAAATACCTGGGTGGCTCCATAGTATTTGACCCGCTCCCAGAAACTGGTTACCGAAAAGCCGGGTTCGATGGCCAGCGGTACGCCAGCCAGCATGGCCCGGAACAGGGAGGTGACCCAGGCCGCGGAGTTGTACATGGGCAGCACGTTGAGAATCACGTCCTCTGCCGTGGTCTGGTACTGGGCGGTGGCGGCGAGACAGGCGTTGAACCAGACATTGTGGCTCTGCATCACTCCCTTCGACCTGCCAGTGGTGCCCGAGGTCCAGAGTACGGCACTGACATCGCCGTGGCCGAAGCCGGACAGGTCCGGTTCCGCTGCCCCGGCGATGTACAGGGACTCGAAAGGCCGGCTCTCCCGGAGTTCCCCGGCCGCACCCAGTACCGTGACCGGCAGGCCACCCAGGGCAGGTTGTACTTCGGCCAGGCGCCGGGCGTGTGGCGCGTCGGTGACCAGCATGGCGGGGCGGGAACGAAGGATGGTCTCCTGCAGCCAGCTGCCCTTGTAGTCGGTGTTGACCGGCACCCACGCCGCTCCCAGTTTGTTCACCGCCAGCACCAGGAACACCACTTCCGGGCATCCGGACATGAAGAAGGCCACGCGGTCGCCGACACCGATACCGGCCCGTTGCAGCCCGCTCGCCAGGTCGTTGACCCGCTGGTTGCACTCGGCGAAGCTGTAGCGTCTCTCGTCGAACATGATAAACGTGGTGTCGCCGTTGTGCTCGGCCTGCAGGGCAATGGCGCGCCCCAGGTGGCGCCGGCTGAGCTCCTCGAACTCGGGTACGTACACGCTCTAGATCTCAATGCCACCGCTGGTGGGGGCGGGCCGTGCCCGCTGGTTGTAGAGCAGCCGGCGCAGGCGCTGGATTTCCTCTTCCGACAGCTGCGAAAGGTCCTGTCTCAGCTCGCTGCCCACCGCCATGCCACGCTGCAGGGCCGGGCGGGCGCTGAGCTCGTTGAACCAGCGCTTGAAATACCTGAATTCGTCGAGGTCTATGCCCTGGCTTTCCCATCCCACCGTCCACGGATAGCTGGCCATGTCGGCAATGGTGTATTCATCCCCCGCCAGGAAGCGTCGGTCGTACAGACGATTGTTCATCACCCCGTAGAGCCGGTGGACTTCGTCGTCGAAGCGGCGCAGGGCGTAACTCTGGTCGCCCGGGCTGTCCTCGAGCCGGCTGAAGTGGCCGCGCTCACCGCTCTTGGGACCCTGGTTGCTCATTTGCCAGAACAGCCACTGGCACACCTCCCAGCGCCGCCTGGCGTCGCTGCCGCCGAATTGGCCGGTTTTGTCGGCGATGTACATCATGCAGGCAGCGGATTCAAATACCGACAGTGGCGCTCCGCCGTCGGCGGGGTGCCGGTCGACGATGGCGGGCATGCGGTTGTTGGGGCAGATCTGCAGGAAGGCCTCGCTGAATTGGTCGCCGGCGCCGATATTGCAGTGGACCACGTTGTAGTCGATGCCGCACTCCTCCAGCAGGATAGTGACTTTCTTCCCGTTCGGGGTGGGCCAGTAATGCACGTCGATCATGAGGGGTCTCCGCGGGTATCGTAAACGGGCGGGGTTCGAGCCCCGCCGCTTCGGACTCGTGTAAGGACAGGAAAATACTCGTAGCGTATTCCGGGGACAGTATACCCTCTACCGCCCTGCCGGGCTTGACCCGGTTACGCAGTCCCAATACCGGAAACCGGCCGCCTGGTTCCCGTGGATGTGGTTTTTTTAAGTATATTTCTCAATAACAATGTGTATAATTCTCGTTAACTATCGGTATATTTCGCACTGATTATTGCAAGTTACGGATTGGCGCTGATCTTCGACACCCCTTCCTGGGGGGAGGGGAGAACAACCGCAATATCCTGTTGGGGGTCGAGGCATGTACAAGCGAAGTCTGCGTGCAACCGTTCTCGCGCTGCTCCAGGAATTTCGTATTGTCTACGTAACCGGGCCCAGACAGGCGGGAAAGACCACCCTGGCCCGGGCAATTGCCGACCATCTGGACATGGGATACATCACACTGGATGATCAGGCCACATTCGCATCCGTGGAAAGTGACCCCCATGGCTTCATTCGCTCATTGGGCTCCAGGCGAGTTGTTCTCGACGAGTTCCAGTATGTCCCCGCCCTGATTCCCGCGATCAAGGAGGCTTCAGACCAACTGGGGCCAAATGAAAAGGGCAAGTTTTTATTGACGGGATCTGCAGATATTTTTCGTTCGGCACAAACACAGGAGGCGCTGCCCGGCCATATGGCCAAGCTGGAGTTGCTGCCGTTATCGATCACCGAGATTGACGGACAGTCTTTGAATTTGCCCGACTATTTGCTGTCGGGTAACTTTTTTTCAGTATCCGGTGCGCATCCCACGAGAGAAGACATAGCACACCTGATATTGTGTGGCGGCTATCCCGAAGTTCAGGGAAAGAGCCCGAGAGCCAGGCAATTCTGGTATCGATCCTATATGGAAGGCAGGCTCTATAAAGACTTCGAGTCGCTGTACGCAGCACGAGGAGATTATCACTCCCGGCTACGGGCATTGGCGCCCTACCTCGCCGGGCTGAGTGGCAACCTGCTCAAATACTCCAATATCGCGAACGATCTCGAACTGGACGACAGGCTCAGTAAGAGTTACATCGAAATTCTGGAACTCATGTTCATTGTTCGCAGAGCGCCTGCCTACATTGGGAACAGAGCCAAACGTTTGGCTACCCGAATGCCGAAACTGCACTACGTGGATACGGGGCTTGCCTGCTACCTGCTCGGCCTGCGCAGCGAGGAACAAATACTCAACAGCCAGCACTATGGGGGATTGCTGGAGAGTCTGATTTTCATGGAAATCTGTAAACATGCCGCCTGGTCCCAGGAAGAGGTCGGCATTTATCACTTCCGTGACAAGCGCAAGCGCGAAGTCGACATCGTGCTGGAGCGCGGCAACTCAAAAATCATCGGTGTTGAGGTGAAAGCCTCGGCCAGCGTGAATGCTGGAGACTTCAAAGGTCTCGCGGCCCTGGCAGAGATTTCCGGCAACGCATTCGAGCGGGGCATCCTGTTTTACAATGGACGGGAAGTACTGCCATTTGTACACGGTGCGATGGAGTTTCATGCAATCCCCATCGGGGTGATGCTGGGCGCTCGGGCCTGACCTGGAATGACGAATGGGGAGGCGACGCCTTCCAAGGCAGGTGCCGTACCTATAGAATGTCGGCGCGATGGCTGCCGACGATTCCCAAACGCCGATAGAGGTCCGTTATCAACCGGACGAAAGTCCACCGCCGGTGCTCAGCATCAGCCTTGGGCTGCAATTGGCGATGCTCTGTGTGGCGGGCATCGTATTCACGCCGGCGATCGTGATCAGGGCCGCCGGCGGCAGCGAGTCCTTCCTGGTCTGGGCCGTGTTTGCCGCGGTAGCGATCAGCGGTGTGAGCACGCTGTTGCAGGTGCTCAGGGTGGGCCGGGTCGGTTCGGGTTACGTGCTGCCCATGGGCACTTCCGGGGCCTTCATCGCGGTCTGTATTGCCGCTATGCTCCAGGGCGGACCGGCGCTGATGGCCACCCTGGTGCTCTGTTCCTCCCTGCTCGAGTTCATCTTTGCCCGGCGCCTGTCCCTGTTTCGACGGATGCTGACGCCGGCTGTGACCGGAACCGTGATCATGCTGATCCCGGTCACGGTAATGCCCGCCATCTTCGACATGCTGACCCAGGTCGAGGCAGGCGCCCCGGCACCGGCCGCACCCCTGAGCGCCCTGGCCACCCTGCTGGTGATGATCGTACTGGCACTGACCACGGTGGGGGTGCTGCGGCTGTGGTCCCCGGTGTTCGGTGTGCTGGCCGGCTCCCTGGTGGCCGGATATTTCGGCCTCTACGAATTCGACCGCATTGCCGAGGCCGCCTGGTTCGGTCTGCCGCAGTTTGCCTGGCCGGGTCTCGACCTGGGTTTCGGGCCGAGTTTCTGGGCGCTGCTGCCGGCCTTCCTGTTCGTAACGCTGATCTCCGGCATCGAAACTGTCGGCGATTCCGTGGTGATCCAGCAGCTTTCCTGGCGGCGGCCCCGCGCCGTGGATTTCCGTGCCGTGCAGGGGGCCCTCAACAGTGACGGTGTCGGCAACCTGCTCGCCGGTCTCGTCGGCACCATCCCCAACACCACCTATTCCACGGGGGTGTCGGTAGCCGAACTCACCCGGGTAGGGGCGCGCAAGGTCGGCATTGCCACCGGGGCCATCTTTCTCATGTTGGCCTTTCTGCCCAAGCTGCTGGCCGTGCTGCTGGCGATACCGGGCCCGGTGGCCGCCGCCTATACCACCCTGTTGATGGCGATGCTGTTTGTGATCGGCATCAAGACCGTGATACGGGGCGGGCTGGACTACCGCCAGGGTCTGATTGTCGGCATCTCCTTCTGGATCGGCGTCGGCTTTCAGAATCAATTGGTCTATCCCGAACTGGTCGAGGCCTATACGGGAGGGCTGTTGCACAATGGAATGACGGCCGGGGGGCTGGTGGCGGTTCTCATGACCGGGCTGCTGCAATTCATGGAACCGGCCCGCCGCCGGGCCGAGTTCAAATTTGATGCCTCGGCACTGTCCGCCACCCAGGAGTTTCTGCGCGAATTCGCCGCCCGGACAGGCTGGGAGGAGGCGATGCTGCACCGACTGCACGCCGCCAGCGAAGAGGTGTTACTGATCCTGGATCAGGTGCCTGACAAGGCCGACGCCGATGCCGGTACCAATAGCGGTCCGCGGCGTTTGCAGCTCGTTGTCTACCGCGAACTGGATGAGGCGGTGCTGGAGTTCGTGGTCTCCGGCGAAGGGGAAAATCTGCAGGACCAGATTGCCGTTCTGAGCCTGCAGCCCGACGAAGCCGCCCTGGAACGGGAAATCTCACTGCGTCTGCTGCGCCACTATGCCTCCTCGGTGCGTCACCAGCAGTTCCACGATACCGCCATCGTCACCATCCGGGTGGAAGCTCCCGGTCCCGTGGGCAAGCTTCCCCTGACCAGGGCCGGCGGTTGAAGTGGAACGCCCGGGCCCGATTACGCGCTGCCGTTGACGCCGCCTGAGGCGCCGGCTGCCTCGAAGTAATGGACGCTGAACCAGTGCTGGGGGTCAATCCAGCAGGCCCGGCTTTGCCAGCCCGCCGCGGCGGCCAGTTGGACAAAGTCCCGGGGGGAGTACTTGCAGGAGTACTCGGTGTGAATGCGGTCACCGGCGGCGAAGGCCAGGCTGCCTTCGCGGTGCTGAACCGTCTGGCTGCGGCTGCTGACCAGGTGCATCTCGACCCGGCGTTGCGCTTCGTTGTAGAAGGCCAGGTGCTCAAACTGACGGGGTTGGAAATCGGCGTCCAGGATGCGGTTGACGTGCTGCAGGATGTTGCGATTGAAGGCGGCGGTGAGGCCCTGGGCGTCGTTGTAGGCGGCGTTGAGGACGGAGCTGTCCTTGTGCAGGTCCACACCGATCAGCAGGCCCCCGCCGTCGCCGAGGAGTTGTGCGCAATGTCGCAAGAATTGCAGGGCCTGGGGTGGTTCGAAGTTGCCGATGGTGGAGCCCGGGTAGAACAGCAGCCGCCGACCCGGCAGGGCCGTGCCGGGAAGGGTCAGTTCCCGGCTGAAATCCGAGACCACTGGCAGTACCCGCAGCCCGGGGAATTCCCCGCGCAGGGAGTGCGCCGCCTGCCGTAGATACTCCGCCGAGATATCCACCGGCACATAGATCTCCGGCATCAGGTCAGGCAGCAGGTAGCGAATTTTTTCGCAGTTGCCGGCGCCGGGCTCGAGGATGCTGTCGACCCTCCCCACAGTGCTGGCGATGGCACGGCTGTTGGCGGTGAGAATGCCGACTTCGGTGCGCGTCAGGTAGTACTCGGGCAGTTCGCAAATTTGCCCGAACAGGGCCGAACCGGCCTCGTCATAGAAATATTTGGAGGGGATGGCGGGTGCCCCGGACTGCAGCCCCGCCAACAGTTGTCGGCGCACGGTCCGCCCGGTTTCGAGGTCCCCGGCGGGCGGCGCGGCCGGCCCTGTATTTTCCGTTGCCAGGACGGGTGTGGAACACTCCTGGTATGCAGTCATTGCGGTCTCCGTTTGTCAGGGTGATTGGGGCAGGGACGAGCTGCCGGCACAGGTCAGCGCGACCGGGCCATCCTGATGCCACTGAACTGCCAGCGGTCAGCGGGATAAAAGAAGTTTCGGTAGCTGCTGCGAATGTGGCTGGCGCTGCTGACGCAGCTGCCGCCGCGCAGCACCAGTTGATTGACCATGAACTTGCCATTGTATTCCCCAACCGCGCCGGCGGCGGGCCGGTAACCCGGGTAGGGTGCGTAGGCACTGCTGGTCCATTGCCAGAGTGTGCCATGGAGTTCACCGTCGGCGGTGGAGTTGGGGTGGTAGTGACCGTCCTGCAGAAATTGCCCGGCCAGGGGGCCGTGCC
Organism: uncultured Alteromonadaceae bacterium; assembly: GCA_964620555.1. Classification (GTDB taxonomy): domain Bacteria; phylum Pseudomonadota; class Gammaproteobacteria; order Pseudomonadales; family Halieaceae; genus JAPOQD01. The sequence continues at coordinate 25,572 of CAZUGZ010000004.1, read as the reverse complement.
GCGCCGCGTACTCCCATTCGAACTCGCTGGGCAGGCGGGCGCCGGCCCAGCGGCAATAGGCGTCTGCCTCGTAGGCGCAGACGTGGCTCACCGGCTGAAGCGGGTCCAGCGCCCGCAGACCGTAGAGCGTGAATTCGAACCACTCCCCCTCCCGCTGCACCCAGTAGAGAGGTGCCTGCCACTGTTGTTCGACGGCACTGGCCCAGCCGTCGGCCAGCCACAGTTGCGGTCTCCGGTAGCCGCCATCGTCGATAAATTCCAGGTATTCGGCATTGCTGACCAGCCGGTTGCCCAGGGCAAAGTCCTGCAACAGGACCGCGTGGGCCGGGGTCTCGTTGTCGAAGCAAAAGCCCTCGCCGCGGTGACCCGTTTCCACTTCGCCGCCGCGGTAGGGTTGCCAGACCAGGGGCTGGGCCGGGGCGGGCGGCGGGGCGGCAGCTTCATTGGCATAAGCAGGGAACAGCGGATTGCAGAAAAAATTGTACTTGAGGTCGGTAAAGAACAGCTCCTGATGTTGCTGTTCATGGTGGATACCCAGTTCCACCAGGGCTTCCAGTTGCGGCGTGGGAGTGTCCAGCAGAGCCAGCACGGCGGCGGTTACCGCCTGCCGGTAGGCCATGACTTCGGCCACTGTCGGGCGCGATAGCTGGCCGCGCCGGGCGCGCGGGAACTGCTCGCCGACGCCGTGGTAATAGGAATTGAACAGCACCGCAAACTGGGGGTGATGGGCCCGGTAGGCCTGGTCGAAGCGCCTGAGGATGAAGGTTTCAAAAAACCAGGTGGTGTGGGCCAGGTGCCACTTGGCCGGGCTGGCCTCGGGCATCGCCTGCAGACCGTAGTCTTCCACGGCCAGGGGCGTGCACAGGTCCGCGGAGAGTTCGCGTACCTGCGCCAGGGATTGCTGTAGTGCGGAACCGGTCATGCAGCGTTGTGCTGGGGGGCGGGCATCAGTTAGTGTATGCGCAGGTAAATCAGAAAGACAAGCGGCAGGGACGGGTTCGGGACAAGTGGTGTCAATCAGGGTTATGGTGGGGGTTGTATTGCTGAGCATGGTGGCGAAACCGGTACTGGCCGCCGGCGCAGTGGTCGGGGAAGCGGGCAGTTGCATGATGGAAATCGGCATTTACACTGCCCATTTCAGCATTTTCCAACCGCAAACCAGCGGCGATGAAGTATTCTGCGAAGACCTGCCCGAAATCGGCGACACCCTGTTTGTGCTGGATTACCTGCACGGCAGCCTGCGCGAGGTGCCAGTGGATTTCCGGATCATTCGGGATGTGGATGAACTGGGTATCTTCGCCCGCTGGCACCACGTCGCCGCCATGACCGACCTGGAGCAGCGCACGGTCTTTTACCAGCCGCCGTTGGTGCGAGCACAAAACCAGTTGCAGGTTGAACACAGTTTTCGCGAGCGGGGTGGCTACATCGGCATCGTCAGCGCGCCCCACCCCAGCAAGGAGATCGTCTACCGGGCCGTCTTCCCCTTCCAGGTGGCGCCCGGGGGACCGTGGTACTGGTTGTGGTTGCCGCTGCTGGCGCTGGCGGTGATCTGGTATCTGCGGCGGTGGAAGCGTGAATAAAAAACGTTTGAGGAATGTGGCGCTGCTGCTGTTGATCGTGTGCTGGCCGCCCCAGTGGCTGCCGACTTCGGTTCGAACCCAGTTCAGCGACTGGTTTGGCGCCGCTCCCTGGCGACCGCTGCCGGCCACGGTCGAGGCCCCGGCCGGGACCGTGGAAGCCTTTTGCCCGCAATCCACCCTGGGCTGGAAGGACCGGCAAACCGTGGACGGGGTGACTCTCGCCGCGGTCGCGACTTGCCGGGCCGACAACCCCTACCTGCTGGCCGCCGCAGTGCGCGGCACCAACAACGTCAGTCAATCCACCCTGCTGAACAGCGGCCTCAGCGCCGATGCGGTGGTGAAGGGAGCCGACCTGGACGGCGACGGCGACCCGGACCAGGTTCACATTCGGCTCGAAGTGGTGGAACTCAACGGCAGTTCACCGGAGCAGCGGGAAGCGGTGACCCGCTATGCCCTGGCCCCCGGCATCAACCCGGGTCTGTGGGTGTTTGCCCCCAAACTGGTGGGCATGGCCACCGAAAATTTTGCCTCCACCGTGGCCCGGCCCGCACTGCGCCTGCCCTCGCCGGCGCTACGGGTGGAGCAGGGCGACGAGGTCAGCATCACCCTGGAAAACACCCACTACATGCCCCACACCCTGCACCTCCACGGGGCGGATCACGGTTTTGTGCTGGCCGACGGACAGGGCAATGATGGCGTGCCCTTCGCCAGTGAAAAGCCGGTGCTGCCCGGTGCCGCCCGGACCTACCGGTTGCAGCCGCGCAAGACCGGCACCATGTTCTACCACTGCCACGTGCAACCCCACGTGCACGTGATGATGGGTTTGCAGGGCCTGTTGGTGATCGAGCCGAATCGCCCCGATAACTGGTTGCAGACTCTCAACCCGGGTGCCGGTCAGGTGCGGGCACCCTCGGTTGCGGTACGCGAAGACTACGATCAGGAATACGACCTCCACTACCTGGATCTGGACCGGGAACTGGGCGAGGGCATACAAAAGTTCAGCGACCCCCGCCTCATTACCCGCTACATTCACCGGGAATACGATATCACTGATGCCGACACCGATTATTTCACCCTCAACGGGCGCTCCTTTCCCTACACCTTCCGCGAGTCACTGGTGATCGCGGAGGCCGGCGAGCGCATCAAGCTGCGGGTCGTCAACGGTGGCGCCAAGGGTCTGGCCCTGCATACTCACGGCCACAAGTTCGTCGCTACCCACCGCGATGGAGCGCCCCTCCCGCCCGCTGCGCGCGCTCCCCAGGACGTCATCTGGCTGGCCACTTCCCAGCGCGCCGAACTCGACCTGCTGACCGTCAATGATGGCCTGCATGCCTATGGGCCGGGCATCTGGCCGTTCCACGATCACCAGCCGCGGGGCATAACCAGCGATGGCATCGGCCCCGGTGGCAATATCAGCGCCATAGTCTATCGGCAGTACCTGGATGAAGACGGCTGGCCCCGGACTCGCGGCGTGGCCTGGGACAACTATTTCACTGTTGCCTACTACCGCAAACAGATTCCGGTGTGGCAGAGCTATGCCGCCGACTGGTTTGGCGACCCGGGCCGGGACTGGCTCATGTCACTGCGCCTGCTGGGTCTGGTGGCGGCGGTCGGCATCCTGCTGGGGCTGTGGTTGCGAGGTTCGCGCCGGTGAGAGGTACCCCGCAGGGATTGCTGCTGCTGTGGGCGCTGACTGCCCTGCCCGCCCTGGCCGAGCCGCCCATGGGGCATCTGCACGGGAGCGAAGGCGGCATGGTGATGAACGCCAATACGGATACCCTGCCCCACGGCTGCACGGCCATCAGCCGCGAACACGAGTTCACCATCGGCGCCGGCCGGCGCTATGCCGAGGGAATCCCCGGCATGGTCTTCGGTTTCAGCCAATACCAGTTGCAGGTGCAGCCCTGCAGCCGCGTTTCGGTGACGCTGGTCAACGAAGACGCCATACGCCACCAGTGGATGGTGCACGGACTGCCGGTCTACCTGTATCCACAGGGCATGTTTCACATCGAAGTCAACGCCGGTGGCAGCCAGCGCGGTACCTTTATCGCGCCTGCCGAACAGCGCAGCTACCTGATCCACTGCGGCATGTCCCAACACATGGAAAATGGCATGAAGGCCCAGCTGGTGGTGGGCGGGGGTAGTGGCAATCTGTGGAGCGTGAAGGGGATCGGTGGCAACTTCCTGCGCGCCGATTATCAGTCCGCCGGCCGCTACCTGGCACTGTGGTTACTGTTGCCGACCCTGGCTGTCGCCGCTTTGACGGTGCGTTGGCCGCTGCGCGGCTGACCCCCGAATCTACCAGGAATTGCGCAATTCCCTGAGTTTCAGGAATACGGTCTTCGGGTCGGGGTGTTCAGGCAACTCCGGGAACGACTCGCGCAGACCGGCGATGATCTCGGGGTTGCGCAGGCGAAAGAAACTGTTGATCTGTTTCTCCAGGGCCAGGGTCGATACCAGTGCCGCAGCCGGGTCCTGCTCCTCAACCTCTTCGAGCAGGCGCATCGCCTGTTCGTTGCCGGGCTCCCGGTTCAGGGTGAATTGCAGATTGTTGCCGATGTAATCGTGGCCGGGGTAGACCAGGGTCTGCTCCGGCAAGGCGGCCAACTGCTCGGCAAAGGTGGCGTACAGTTGCTCCGGGTGGCCGCCATGGTGACAGTTGCCGGCACCGGCATTGAACAGCGTATCGCCACAGAACAGGGCAGGCTGCTCGGTGTGTGACAACAGGCAGACGTGGCTCATGGTGTGTCCCGGGGTGTCCAGTACCTGCAGTTCCACAGTGGCGCCGACCTGTACCGCATCCCCCGCCTGCAGGCCCCGGTCGATGCCCTCGATACTGTGGTGGGCGTTGGCATGGGCCAGCAGTTTCGCGCCGGTGGCCGCAATCACTTCCCGGTTGCCCCCGGTGTGGTCCGGGTGCTCGTGGGTGTTGAGAACCTGGGTAATGGTCCAGTCCCGCTCCCGTGCCATGGCCAGGCACCGCTCGTGATCCAGGGGGTCAATTGCCAGCGCTTCGCCGGTCTGCGGGCAGCCGACCAGGTAGTTGAAGTTGCGATACGCATTGCCGGTCCAGATTTGTTCAACGATCATGTGGCTAGTCCTCGTGATCCGGTAACATTATACTCAATTGCAGTTTGTGTTGATAAACATTAAGATCACAATGTAACCTGCACTGGTTTTTCACTGCTCCCTCCCGCTGCCTGACCCTACCGCAATTGACAACGCACGCCCATGAAACCCTGCGAATCGAAAACTGCCTCCAATCCACCTACCCCCATTGGCTGGTACTCCGTCGATCGTCGACGTGACCTGATACCGGGGCAGGTCAAAAGCGTCCATGCGTTCGATCGCGAGTTGGTCCTCTACCGAACCCGAACCGGGGTTGCGGTGGTGGCCGACGCGTTCTGCCCCCACCTGGGAGCACACCTGGGAGATGGTCGCGTCGTCGGAGAGTCGATTCGGTGTCCGTTTCACGGCTGGCGTTACGATACCGGGGGCCGGTGCGTGGAAATCCCCTATTGCGATGAGATACCGGAAAGGGCAAGGATTCGCACCTGGCCGGTATGCGAGGTGAATACGGACATCATGGTGTGGTACCACCCGGAGCAGGCTGCGCCGGCCTGGGAGGTGCCCCTGGTGGAAGAACTGGGTAACGACGAGTGGACGGAGCCGCGGCTGTGGGAGTTCACCGTCCCCATCGATATCCAGAATGTGGCTGAGAATGTTGCCGATGCCGAGCATTTTCATCATATCCATCGGCAACCGGTCACCCCGCCGTCGACGGTGACGATCGACGAAGATGGCCGCACCCTGCGCCTGGTTGCGGAGACCAAGGCAGATCAGGAGAACGTCCCGGAAGACATGATACTGCAGGCCATAGTCCATAACCCCGGACTTTCGACGGTGCGAACGGTGTATGGGCCAGGCGCCGAGATGCTGGTGTACAGTACCGCACAACCCGTCAGTCCCACCGAAACCCTCCTGCGCTGGTCATTGACCGTGACCAGGTCCATCGTCGATTTCGCCGGAGACGATGTCATGGACAACATTCAGGCGGGAATCAGCGACGACATGGTGATCTGGAGACGGAAAATCCATCGCGATCAGCCGCTGTTTTGTAAAGCGGACAAGGACCTCATTCTGTTCCGAAAATGGGTGCGGCAGTTTTACCTGTAATACGGGCTCACGATCAATTCGTCGGCAAGATGCCATGCAGTCAACCAGGGAGAGCCACGTGCCGGAAAAAAAACGGGTTCACAAGCGCAGAACGCAGAAGGAGCGCACCGATGAAACCCGGGACAAGATTCTCCGCGGTGCGGCGAGGTGTATCGTGGAGGTCGGTTTCAAGGCGACCACCATGAAAGCGATAGCGGAGGCCGCCGGGGTAACCTGGGGCGCCATCCAGCACCACTTCGGCGACAAGGCGAGCATCATGATTGGGGTTACGGAACTGGGCGCAGCCGAGTTCGCCGCGTCTTTCTCGGATATCGACCCCACTGGAATGAGCATTGAGCAGCGCGTGAATGTCTTTCTGGAGCGAGCGCGGAAACAGACTGAGGACGAGTTATATCATGCATCGCTGGTCATTTTCCGCAATCGGCGGCAGAAGCTGAGACCCAGAGAATATCAATTGATAGAGAAGGCCCTGCGCGATATCTGGGATTTCGTGTTCAAAGAGGTACGGGGGAACAACCAGCGTTTTAGCCATATCAGGGATTTTGCCTTTATGACAATCAACGCGATCGCCCTGGAAAGAGCCACCTTCGAAGAGAGCGAGAGGCATACGTCTCATCACTTCAGGATGCTGAATGATTTCCTGGTCAGTTCACTGGGCGAGGGAAGATAGGGAGGCGCTGATTCAGGCCCGCGACCACGCAGCGAGTTTGCCATGTTAGGAGACAACCCCCACGATGCCGCGCTCAAAGCCGGTTGGGACGATTTTTGCGAGCAACTGAAACGTGCCGGCGACCTGGTGTTCCGCGACACGACGCCGGCACACTTATAAAGTGGATGGCAGCCGCAGTGGCGACCGGCCGCTGTTCCGGCGTTACCAGGAACTGTACCGGGTGCCTGACGAAGTATGATCTGCCCAATGTGAGTGGGCCAGTTCGCGTAGACTGGAGAACAGCCGATGAAAAATATTGCGCAGTATGATTACAGCGGCGCCAGGGTGCTGGTTACCGGCGGCACCAGCGGTATCGGCCACGGCGTCGCCAGCGCGTTCGCCCGGGCAGGTGCTGAGGTCACGGTGACCGGGACCCGTGCCGGACCCGCGGACTACGAAGATGTGGACCTTGCGGGGTTTCGCTACAGGAGCCTGAAAGTACAGGATACCGGTGCGATCAAACAGTTGGCTGCCGGACTGGAAGGTCTGGATATACTGATCAACAACGCCGGCGCGAGCATGCCCGCTGGTGATGAGTGGACCCACGAGGGATTTGAAGAGTCGGTCAGGGTAAACCTGTTGTCCGCCTGGCATCTGTCCCTGGCCTGTCTGGACCACCTGACGGCCAGCGATTTGCAGGGCGGTGCGAGCATCGTGGGAATTGCCTCGCTGACCGCGTTTTTTGCCAATCAGTTTGTGCCCGGTTATGGGGCCGCCAAAGCGGGCCTGGTGCAGATGGCCAAATCGATGGCGCTCACCTGGGCGCAACATGGCATTCGCGCCAACAATATCGCCGCGGGCATGATCGACACGCGCATGACGGCCTCGATCCGGGCCATGCCTGAATTCAGCGACCCCATCATCAAGCGAACCCCATTGCAGCGCTGGGGCGTGCCAGAGGATATGGCGGGCGCAGTCCTGTTTTTGTGCAGCCGGCAGGCGAGCTTCATTACCGGGCAGACACTGATCCTGGATGGCGGGTACACCCTGGGCGTCTAGAATCCCCCGTGGGTTTCCAGGTGCTGTAATTCTTCCGGACTGGATTTTCTGCCGAGGATGGCATTGCGATGGGGGAAGCGGCCGAAACGGGCGATGACATCCCGATGTGCCACGGCGTAGCGGCAATACTCAGCGAGCTGATCCTGCAGCTCCGGAGCGCTGTCTTCCCGCAGATTTTCAAACAGCGTCACCGACTGCTCCTGTACAGCCAGCTCCTCGCTGTGTTCAAGGGGCAGGTAGAGGAAGACCCGGTGGATTGTGGGCAGTGCCCGGTCCGCGCCCGCGGCGATGGCCTGCCGGGACAGTGTCAGGGCCGTGGCGTCGCCGGCGAAAGCCTGGGGGGTGCCGCGAAACAGATTGCGGGTGAACTGATCCAGCAGCAGTACCATGGCGACCAGTCCCCGCTCCCTCTGCGGCCACTGGTCCAACTCCCCGGCCAGGGCGAGCTTCACCGGGTAGCCGAAGCGCCGCTCGATAGTGGTGTCGGTTGCGGCGCTGGACTGAAACCAAAGCTGCCGGTATTCCGGGTCGCTGTTGCCGTATTGGTCCAGTCGGCCGAACCAGAAACCGTGTATTTCTGCTATGCAGGCATCGTGATTCATGGCGCCAGATCCCACCGCCCGGGGCACCGGCGGACCGCTTGCCCCTACCTGCCTGTTGTTGCGGGTTGACAGTGGCCTCGCCCCCGGGCTCGTCGTCGATGTGCCGGTCGATCCGTTCCGATTGTCATGGTAGTGCAAACGCAGGTCATCGCCAAATCGACGCGGCGCGGCCCGATCGGGCTATAACGATATGAAATGTGGTTATTTGTCCGTCACCGGATGATCGAATATGCTTTCCGCCCGGATCGGTAATCCTCCCCTGGTGAAAATGGACCTGGAACTGGATCTCGACCAGATCAATGCGCAACTTGGTGATGCCAGTCCCGAGGCGGTGGTGCGGTGGGCACTGGATTTGCAGAGATCGACCATCGTTACCACCAGTTTTGGCCGCAACGCCGCGGTGCTGCTGCACCTGGTCAGCCTGGTCGATAAAACGGTGCCTACCGTCTGGGTGGATTCCGGTTACAACCTGCGCGATACCTACCTGGTGGCCGAGCAACTGATCGAGCGATTGCAATTGAATCTGCACGTCTACATCCCGCAAATGACCTCCGAACGACGCAATGCCCTGATGGGTGGCGTGCCCTCCAACACCGAGGAAGAGCTGCACCAGGAGTTCACTCGCCAGGTCAAACTGGAGCCGTTTTCCAGGGCCGTGGCGGACCTTCAGCCCCAGGTGTGGCTGGCCGGGTTGCGTCGCGAGCAGACCGAACACCGCCGGGGCCTGGATATCGTCAGTTATGACGGACGCGGAATTCTCAAGGTGGCGCCGCTGTTCTACTGGACCGAGCAGGACCTGGAAGCCTATATGCAGCTCCACCAGTTACCGACCTGCCGCCACTACTTTGACCCGACCAAGGTGATGGATGGCCGGGAGTGCGGGCTGCACACCTCTGCCTGAATCCTGCCATCATCTGCCCCGGCGCCGAAAGGGCGCCCACCGAGTCCGACGGCAAATCGTGATACCATTCCCCGGTCTGGTCAGCTAACGCCGGGATCCGGGTATGGGGCATCCAGCCGGAACAGCCGGAACGATTCTGCGGTGGACGGTGCTGGTGCTGGCATCGTTGCCAATCCTCGCAGCCTGCACTTCCACCACCTCCACCAGACCCGATGCAAACGGGATCGTGCCGCTGCACGACCACGGCGGCGGGGTGACCGCACAGATGGCTGCTCAACGGGCGCCGACCCCCGATTTGCTGTTCATGACGGACGCCATGCGCGATTTTGTCGACCGCTACGTCAACACCCTGAAAAACCCCTGGCAGCGCCTGCAGGTATTGCACCAGAGCCTGCGCAGCGACGCCCTGCTTGGTATCGATTACGACTATCGCGCCGACGGCACCGCGGCGGAAGTATTTACCCGCGGCACCGCCAATTGCCTCAGCTTCGCCCACCTGTTTGTCGCCATGGCCCGCCATGCCGGGTTGGACGCGAGTTATCACCTGCTGGACCTGCGTCCGCAATGGAGCCGCCTCGGTGCCCAGGTGGTCCGTAGCCAGCACATCAATGTGCTGGTCAGACTGGACCATGACCGGCACTTCATGATCGATATCGAACCGGTGGACCGCCACCACATTGCGGAGTCCAATCCCATTCCAGACGTGGTGGCCACCGCGCTGCACCACAATAATCTGGCCATGGCCCACCTGTTCGAAGAGCAACTGGAAACGGCGTATCTGCACGCCGTACGGGCCCTGACCTTCGGTCCGGAAATCGACTTTCTCTGGGTCAATCTCGGCGCCGTGTACGCGCGCGCCGACAATCATTTCGCCAGTGCCGATGCCTATCGAACCGCCTTGCAGATCGATCCCGCCTCACCCTCTGCGATGAACAACCTGATGATCTTTCACCAGCGCCGTGGCGAAGCGGAGTTGGCGCAACACTGGGCCGCTCGAATCAGGCACTACCGGGCCCGCAATCCCTACTACCATGCCAGCCTGGGTGAGAGGGCAGCGGCGGCGGGCAATCTGCAACAGGCGGTTCGCCATTTCGAGGCGGCCATTCGCCGCAAGCGGAACGATGCGGAACTGTATTATCAGCTCGGTCGAATCTACGGGGAGTTGCAGCGGCCGAAACAGGCGGTGAAATACCTGCAACTGGCGGTAGACGGCGCCCAACTGGCACAGCAGCGGGACAAATACCTGGCCCTGTTGAAGCGGATTGCCTGGCCGGCCTGATGCGGGCGGCGGTGCTCCCCGCCACTTCAAACCTCCGCGCTTTTCTGTGAGAATGGGCGCCCCTTTTACCACCGGGACGGATGCCGATCATGGGCCTGACATTCTCTGAAACTTCCACTACCGACGAAGTGATCGCCGGTATTGATCTGAGCGGGAAAATCGCAGTAGTTACCGGCGCCTCCGCTGGTCTGGGGGTGGAAACGGCCCGGACGCTGGCGGGTGCGGGTGCCGAGGTGATACTGATGGCGCGGGATGAAGCCAAGGTATCGGCGGTGGTGGAGAGCTTGCGGCGGGAACTGCCGTCGGCCAGTGTCGAGCATCGGCTTCTGGACCTGGCCGACCTGGCCAGTGTCCGCGCCGCAGCCAGCGACCTGTTGGAAGAGTTTCCCCGGATTGATCTACTCATCAACAACGCCGGCGTCATGGCCTGTCCCCAGGGACTCACCGCCGATGGCTTCGAGTTGCAGTTCGGCACCAATCATCTCGGCCATTTCCTGTTTACCTGTATGCTGGTTCCGGCCCTGTTGCGGGCCGTGCCCGCCCGGGTGGTCAACCTCAGTTCCCTGGGTCACCAATTGAGTGACGTGGATTTCGAGGACCCGAACTTTGCCCGTCGCGACTACGACAAGTGGGTCGCGTACGGGCAGTCCAAAACCGCTAACATTCTATTTTCGGTAGCCCTGAACCGGCGACTTGCCGGGCGCGGGGTAACCGCCAACGCGGTGCATCCGGGGGCGATCGTCACCGAACTGGGCCGTTACCTGGAACCCAGTGATATGGAGGAAATCCAGTCCAGAAGAAAAAGTAGCGGAGGCATGAAGTACAAGACTGTGCCCCAGGGGGCGGCTACCACGGTGTGGGCGGCCACGGCTCGGGAATTGGAAGGCCGGGGCGGCCTCTATCTGGAGAATTGCCGTATCGGTGAACCTACCGCCGGCGACGGCCTGTCCGACGGCGTGGCCGCCTACGCCGTGGACCAGTCTGCCGCGGAAAAATTGTGGGAATTGTCCAACCGGTTGATCGGCGAGAACTTCGACTTCGCCGGTTGACTGGGAGTCTGCGCCGTAGAAAAATCCGTCGTGAGGATGTGCCGCGTTCGCAACAGGATTATTTTCTACGGCGCAGACTCCTGGAGGTCCTGAACCGGCCGCCAGCCGGCAGCGTGTTGGGGCCGGCACTACACGGCCTGCCGCTGTGCCTCCTCCGGTTCCGGTTCCGTCGTGGTCGCCGTGAGCGGCAGGAACTGGATGTTCCGTTGCTGCGGATCGAACCGGGCCAGTTTGACCCGGATCCTCGAACCCAGGCGGAAGCTGCGGCTGCTGCTGGACAGGGTGGCGGTCCAGCGGTCAAAGCTGAATTTTTCCGAATCCTCACTCAGGTCCACGAGTCCGTCGATGCCATTTTCCAGAATCCGCACGGAAAATCCGCCGCTGCGAATCTGGGTAATTTCCACTTCGTATTCCCGGTCGGGCTGCTCCTGAAGATAGACGCATTTCAACCATCGGGCCGCCTCCTCGGTGGCGTCCCTGACCCGTTGCAGACGCGCGGAAATTTTCTCCAGCAGCGCTTTGTCGACCTGGTCCACCGGTTCGCCGTGCAGGACTCTCCTGATCTGGCGATGGGACAGGTAGTCGGTGTATTTGCGCAGCGGCGAAGTACACTGGCCATAGCAGGGCAGGCACATGCCCATGTGGGGCTCGGGACTGGTGGTGATTTCCGTACGGGTCAACAGGCGGTTGACCATGGAGCGCAGCGGCAATTCGCTGGTGTCGGCTGCCAGCGAATTGATGATGTCCCGGTAGTTGTCGAGGTCGTCGAGCGGCCGGTCGGCATGTTCCGGCGCAAAGCGGGTCAGGAACTTGTTGATTTCGATCTTGCGCCCGCTGTCGAAACCGCGGTGCCCGATGAACGGACCGCTGCATTGGTGTTCAGCCAGAAACCGTGCGCAACAGCGATTGGCGGCGATCATGCACTCCTCCACCAGCCTTTGGGAAAGCAGTTTCCGGTACGCTTCGATGTGATCGATGCGTTTTTGATCATCGAGGATCCAGCGATATTCGGTGCGCTCCTCCATGACCAGTTCGTGGGTTTCGCGATGCCGGCGCAGCGCCTGGTAAATCTGATAGAGGGGTTCCAGCGGTGAGGCATGGCTCATCAACTCGTCGTTTTCCCCGGCCAGGTAGCGGTCTACCGCGAGGTAGCTGAGCTTGGCGCGGGAGCGGACGAGAGCCTCGATAAATTCGAAGTCACCGATCACGCCACCGTCGCTGATCTCGATCCTGCACACCAGGGCCGGGCGGATTTCCCCCTCGGTCAGGGCACAGAGCTGATGGGACAGCCGCTCCGGCAACATGGGGATGGCATCGCCGTGAAAGTAGACGGAGCAGCCGCGCTCGGCAATTTCCTGGTCCAGTGGCGAATCCAGTTCCACGTGGGAAGTGGGGTCGGCGATCGCCACGTACAGGTGCCATCCATCTGTGCTGGTCTCGGCGTACAGGGCGTCGTCAATATCCTGGGTGCGGGCAGCGTCGATGCTGACGAATACCAGGTCCGTCAGGTCGCGGCGCAGTTGTTCCTGCTGCGGTGCAGGGTCCAGTTTCTGCGCCTCGGACTGCTCGCTCCATTGCCGCGGCAACTGGTACTTGACGGTGGCGTAGAGGTTGGCAATTCCCGGCGTGTCGTCATTGCCCAACACCTCCAGCACCCGGGCCTGGGGACGGCCATCGGTAACGGGGTGACGCAGCAGGGACGCGTGAACGTAGTCGCCGTCCCGAGCCCCGTTGCGGGCGTGTGCCGGCAGGTAGAACCAGCGATGAATATGCTCCAGGTCCGGGACCACGAACAAAGCCTTGCCCTTGCGCACGCAGCGCCCGTTGAAGTTGCCCAGCGGACAATGCGCCAACTGTTCGATTTCCGCCACCAGGCGCTTGCCCGCGCCGGGGCGAATGCAGACCTTGACCCGGTCCCCGGGAAAGACCTTGCGCATTTCATCGGGAGGGATGAAGACCTCCTGGCCGTCGTCCAGGCCGGCGAAACCATAGCGCCCGTGGGTGCCCTTGACCACGGCTTCGGCCCGCACCTTTTCTGCATCCATCTTGGCTTTCAGCCCTTCCAGTCGGGCCATGGAATCCTGATTGAGCATGGCTGAACCAGTACGTCAAGGTACTGGTCATGCTATCGCAAATGACCCGCTGCTGTCAGGTTGGGAACAGTGCACGGATCCGGCCCTGACGGTTTGGTGATTACCCGGGTTTGCACTACCATGAGATGTCTCACCAGAAGCGGGTACACGGTATGGCCGGCGCGGGGTATCCATGAGTCCGGATTTGCAGACTCGGGCCCGGGAAAGTGACGTTCGGGAGTTCTATCAGATTTTCTTTGAACGCGACCCCGACCCCGGGGGGTTGAAATACCATCGGATGCTGGTGAGCAACGGCATCACCCGTTACGGTCTGTTTTGCAGATTTACACTCAGTGAGGAGTGGCAGAGACTGTCCGAGGAAAGGAAACAACGGGCTCGTGAGCATTTCAGGCAGGAATTCGGAATGCAATCGCTGCTCGCACAGGACATCGCCTGGTTCCATTCCGTCGAATTACCGGATGGAAGCTGTACCCAGGGGTACAAGTCGCACGAAATACTGCAAAAGGAGGCTGCCAGGATTTTCAATTTTGATCTTCGGCAGAAGAGCGTTTTGGATATCGGGGCCTGGGACGGCTTTTTTTCCTTCGAGGCGGAAAGGCGTGGTGCGGCCAGCGTGCTCGCCACCGACCATTTTTCATGGAGTGGTCCCGGATGGGGCACCAAACAAGGCTTCGATGCATTACACGAGGCATTGAATTCCAGGGCGGCTTCAGTGGATGTGGATGTATTCGACCTCGACCCCCACGTTCATGGGCGGCACGATGTGGTGCTGTTTCTCGGAGTGCTGTACCACCTGAAAGACCCCTGCGGTGGTTTGGAAAAGGCTGCGGCCATGACGCGGGAGATGTTGATTGTCGAAACCGAAACGGTGTTCAACTACATGGACGATCCCGTAATGCGGTATTTCAGTGGAACGGAGATGAACGAAGACGATACCAATTTCTGGGCGCCCAATCTGGCGTGCCTGCGCAGCATGGTGACGGACCTGGGCTTTCGACGGTGTGAGTTCACCCCGAACTACGATGCAGTACCAGGCAAACACACCAGCCTCGAAGGAAATCAATTATTCCGCTATATCGTGCACGCTCACCGGTAGACGCCGATTTCGGGAGGTTGGCTACGAATTGATTGCCGTCACCGCGGTCAATAACTGGCGGCAGGTGATTTGCCCTACCAGCTTGCCTTCCTCCACCACGGGGCGCCGCCGCTTCTGCGCGCGCAGCATGTCCTGGGCCACATCGGTGACATCTTCGTAGGGGGTGGATACCACCAGGTTTTCACTGGCCATGTGCTCACGCACCATGCCGATGCCTTCCTCCTGGTCGGTGGCGCCGAGAATGGCGCGCAGACAGTCCAATTCCGACAGAATGCCCACGAGGTGCCCCTCGTCGTCGATGACACAGACCCCCGAAATCTTGTTATCGGTAATTACCTGGATGGCCTCAGTCATGGTGGTGTTGACATTGATCGTCACCGGATGCACCAGCATGTAGTCTTTTACTTCTTCTGATCGCAGCATCTGCATTCTCCTCGAATCTCCGAAATAGCCTTCTTTCTCACAGAATATACCGCAAGAAGTTCATCAGTGTCTGGGGCAATATCCCCAGGTAGAGCATGGCGAAAATGAGCCCGCAGCTAACCAGCTGGCTCGCGGCGAGCGGTTGGGGACGGTCGGCGGTATCGGCTTGCGCCATGCTGTAGATTATGCGCAGGTAGTAGAATATGCCAATGGTGCTGCCCACCACCACCAGCGCCAGCAGAATCCAGAGTTCGGCCTCGACACCGACACTGATAAGGTAGAACTTGCCGATGAAGCCGACTGTCAACGGGATGCCGGCCAGCGACAGTAAACCCACCGAAAACAGGCCGGCCAGCAGCGGGTCACGCCAGAACAGGCCGGCCAGCTCACTGCGCTGGGTCAATTCCTCTTCCCCGCGGGACATCAGGCCCAGCAGGGTGAAGACCGCCAGGGTGGTGACCACGTAGGTGACCACGTAGAAACTGCCGGCTTCCACCGCGAAACCGGGGTCCGGTGACAGGCCACAGGCCAGCAGGATTACCAGCAGGTAGCCCATGTGGCCGATGGAAGAGTAGGCCAGCACCCGCTTTACATTGTTCTGCAACAATGCCAACAGGTTGCCTACCAGGATGGAGGCGCCGGCCAGTGCAGCGATGCCGTTGTGCACCCATTCGAAGCGATACAGTTCGGAGTCCAGAAACCAGCGCATTACCGCCACGAATACCGCAGCCTTGGACACCGCTGCCAAAAAGCCGCCGATCGGTGCCGGAGCGCCCTCGTAGACATCGGGGGTCCACATGTGAAAGGGTACGGCGCTGAGCTTGAAACCCGCACCGGCAAAGATCATGGCGGCACCGGCCAGCAGCAGCGTGCCCTGGTGGCCACTGTCGCCGGTGCGCGCCAGCGCACTGCCGATGCCATCGTAGTCCAGGGTGCCCAGGGCCGCGTACAGCAGCGCAAAGCCGAACAGCAGGGTGGCGGAGGCGGCGCCGGAAAGCACCAGGTACTTGACCGCTGCTTCCAGTGGCAGCTCGCCCCGGTCGGGGTAGGCGATCAGTGCATACAGGGCCACACCCAGCAGTTCCAGTCCCAGCAGCAGGGAGGCCAGGTGGGTGGCGTAGGCCAGGGTGACCGCACCCATGGTAGAGAGCAGCAACAGCAGGTAATACTCTTCGTTCTGGCCCGGCCGGGTGCGCAGGTAATCCCGCGAGATCACCGCCGTGAGCGCGCCACTGATACAGAACAGGGCGCTGAAAAAGGCGCTGTAGTGGTCGTTGCGCAGCAGTGGAGTGACCTGCACAGCCGTCGAGTCCTGGGCCACCAGGCTGGCCAGTGCGGCAGCGCCCAACACCCCCACTGTCAGCCAGCAACTCCAGGTTTGCCGACGTTTGATCGACAGCAGCAGCATGATGACCAGCGCGCCCGCGGTCAGCACCAGCAGTGGCAGAATGGCCTGCAACTCGGCGATGCTCACGACGCCACTCCTCCCAGCAATCCGTCCAGCACCGGCTGGGCCAGCGCCAGCAGGGGTTGCGGGTACAGGCCCAGCCACAGCAACGCCAGCATCATCGCCGCCATGCAACCCATTTCCCGCGGGCCGAAATCGGCCATTTGCCGCTGCTCATCCGGGCTGCCCTGGAAGGTTCTCTGCATCATGATGAGTGAGTACGCGGCGGCGGTGATCAGGCCCAGCGCGGCAATGGCGGTCAGCCACGGGTTGACCTGAAACAACCCCAGCAATACCAGGAATTCGGCCACAAAGTTGCCCAGGCCGGGTAATCCCAGTGAGGCCAGGGCAAAAAACATGGCGCAGCCCCCCATGCGCGGAGCCTGCTGCCAGAGTCCGCCCATGGTATTCATGTCGCGGCTGTGCAGGCGCTGCTGCAGCGCACCCGCCATCATGAACAGGGCCGCGGTACTGACACCGTGGGCCACCATCTGCATGATCGCACCCTGTACCGCCAGCGCGTTCCAGGCGTAGAGACCGAGCAGCACAAAGCCCATGTGGCTGACGCTGCTGTAGGCTACCAGACGCTTGAAGTCCTTTTGGGCAAAGGCCAGCAGCGCCCCGTATATCACCCCGATCGCCCCCAGTCCCAGCGCCACCGGCGCAAACGCCAGCGAGGCCTCGGGAAACAGGGGTATGGCAAAGCGCAGCAGGCCGTAGGCCCCGGTCTTCAACAGGATGCCGGCCAGGATGACACTGCCGGCGGTGGGCGCCTGGGTGTGTGCGTCGGGCAGCCAGGTATGCACCGGGAAGGCCGGCAGCTTTACCGTGAAGGCGATAAAGAATCCCAGCATCAGCCAGAAGCTGGCATGGGAACTCAACTGGGTATGCAACAGGTCAAAATAGCTGAAACTGTAACTCCCGGTGCCGACCTTGTGCAGACTGACCAGGGCCAGAATCGACAGCAGCATCAGCAGTCCGCTGGCCTGGGTAAAAATGAAGAATTTCATGGAGGCAGCGGATTTTTCCTCGTGGCCCCAGATGGCGATGAGAAAATACATGGGTACCAGCATCACTTCCCAGAACAGGAAGAACAGCAACAGGTCCAGGGCCAGGAATACGCCGGCCACCCCGGCCAGGGTCCACATCAGGTTGGCTTGGAAAAAGCCGCGCCGGTAGTCGATCTCATCCCAGGAAGAGAGCACCGCCACCACACCCAGCAACAGGGTCAGCAACAGCAGAATCAGGCTGACCCCATCCATGGCCAGTTCCAGGTGTATGCCGAAGCGGGGAATCCATTCCGCCCGAAAGTGCAACAGCCAACTCTCGGGACCCCCGGGAGTGGTGACCAGGGACCACTGTTCGGCCGGCAGCCGGGCGACCCCGATCAACAGGTAGGCAGTACACAACAGCAGGCTGGCCAGGCTGACCCAGCGCGGGAGATTGCCGTCGATGCGCCCGCTCAGGCCGGCGATGGCGCCGCCCAATAACAGCAACAGCAGCAGGTGGACCATCAGCATCAGACGATCCCCGCCAACAGGCTGAGCAGCACCATCAACCCGATTACCATGGCCGCGACGTAGTGGCGCAGGCGGCCATTTTGCAGCCGCGCCAGGAGTTGATGGCCGCCGCTGCTGAGTTGCACCAGGGCGTCGTAGAACCTGTCCGCCGGTTCGTTTCTCAGTACCCGGGTGAGCTGCAGAAAGGGCCGCAGCCACAGTGAGTCATACAACGCATCCATCCGCCAGCCACTGTGCCAGAAGGCAGCCAGCCTTTTTCCACTGGCCGAATCGAGCAGGGTCTGCACAGAAAGCTGTCGGCCCAGGAAGAGCAGGTAGGCCAGCAGCACGCCCAGCACCGGTACGCCGATGGAAATCCATTCGACCGCGGCCCCGACATGGGGGTGATGGCTCGCTCCCAACAGCCCCTCGAGGCCGATCCAGCCGCCGAACAGCGACAGCACACAGAGTATCCCCAGCGGTATCGACATGCGCCAGCCGGGTTGCCGGTCGGGCTCGGTCCGGAGCTCGCCAAAGAACACGATGAACACCAGGCGGAAACTGTAGAGAGCGGTCAGGGCGGCACCCAGCAGGGCCCCCAGCCACAGCCAGGGGCCGAGTTGCGGGAACTCCCAGGCGCTGAGCAGAATCGGGTCCTTGCTGAAAAAGCCGGAAGTGAAGGGCAGGGCCGCCAGGGCCGCCGAACCCAGCACGAAACTCCAGAACACCAGGGGCAGGCGCCGGCGCAGCCCACCCATGCGGAAGATATCGTGTTCGTGGTGCAGACAGTGTATGACGGCACCGGCGGCGAGAAACAGCAGGGCTTTGAAAAAGGCGTGGGTCATCAGGTGAAAAATTCCGAAACTCCAGGCCCCGACCCCCAGGGCCAGGAACATGTAGCCAATCTGGCTGATGGTGGACCAGGCCAGGATGCGCTTGATATCGCGCTGGTTGAGGGCAGTGAAGGCCGCCAGCAACAGCGTCAGCACGCCCAGCACCGCCACCACTGCCATGGTGGCCGGGGCCAGCGCGAACAATTCGCGGGTGCGTGCGATCAGGTAGACCCCGGCGGTCACCATGGTGGCCGCGTGGATCAGGGCGCTGACCGGAGTGGGGCCCGCCATGGCGTCCGGCAGCCAGGTGTGCAGCGGCAGTTGTGCCGACTTGCCCACTGCCCCGCCCAGCAGCAGCAATGTGGCCAGTACGACGACTGTTTCGCCGCCCTGCCACCGGGCCTGGGCCAGCCCGCCCATGGCCTGCAGGTCCAGGCTGCCCAGTTGGGTAAACAGCAGCAACAGGCCCAGGGCCATGGCGGTATCCCCGACCCGGGTGACGATGAAGGCCTTGCGCGCCGCGCTGCCGTTGGCCGGGTCGCGGTACCAGAAGCCCACCAGCAGGTAGCTGCAGGCGCCGACTCCCTCCCATCCCAGGTACAGCAACAGCAGGTTGTCGGCCATGACCAGGATCAACATGGCGCCGACAAACAGGTTCATGTAGGCGAAGTAGCGGCAGAAGCTGTCGTCCTCCGCCATGAATTCGACAGAGTACAGGTGAATCAGGAAACCGACCCCGGTGATCACCGACATCATTACCAGGGTGAGCCCGTCCACATGGAGGCCGATACTCGGCGCGAAGCTTCCCACCTGGAACCAGGTCCACAGGGTCTGGCTGATGGCAAGCCCGTCCCACTGCCGGGCAACGGCCAGCACCAGCAGCGCACTCAGCCCCACCGAACCCACTCCGCAGAACGCCACCAGCCGCTTCGGCAGTTTGCCGGTGCTCGCCATCAACAGCGTGGCACTGGCCAGGGGCAACAGGGGGATCAGGTACAGCAGGTTCTGCATCTCGGTTCAGCCTTGCAGGCGAATGGCCTGGTCCATGTCCAGGTTCTTGAAGCGGCGTTGCACCTGCAACACCAGGCCCAGGCCCACCGACACTTCGGCGGCGGCCACGGTCAGTATCAACAGGAAGATGACTTGCCCGTCCGGCTGACCCCAGCGGGCCCCGGCGGCGACGAATGCAAGGGCAGCGGCGTTGAGCATCACCTCCAGCGACAGCAGTACGAAGATGATATTGCGGCGTACCATCAGACCCAGCAAACCCGCCACGAACAGGGCCGCTGCCAGTAGCAGCACGTGTTCCAGTGGAACCTGCAGGCCGGGCATCAGCGTTGCCCCCCCGATTCGCGGTCGAGATAGCGGCGCCCCAGGTGGTAGGCTCCGACCAGGCCCGCCAGCAACAGCATGGCGGCGATTTCCACTGCCAGCAGGTAGGCGCCGAACAGGCTCAGTGCCACCTGCTTGGGCGCCACCACCTGGCCCGAGGTGGTGTCCGCACCCTGCCACAGTGCCAGCACCAGCTGCAACAGCAGCAGGCCCGCCAACAGGCCCGGTACCACCCAGCTGCCCGGAGTCAGCCACTCCCGTTCGCGGGCATCACCGGCCCGGCCGAGGTTCAGCATCATGATGACGAAGACGAACAACACCATGATGGCCCCGGCATAAATGATGACCTCCAGGGCCGCCGCAAAGGGTGCGCCCAGCAGGAAAAACAGTACCGCCACCGCCAGCAGTGAGACGATCAGGTAGATCAGCGCGTGTGCTGCATTGGTCCTGGTCAGCGCCAGCAGGGTGGCGGCCAGGGCGATGGCGCCGGTGCCGTAGAACAGTGCCGTCAGCATGGGACCAGCACCGTGGCCAATGGTGTGCGACGCCGCTGCAGACGATGGCGGCGGCTCATGGCAGCAGGCTCCTGACGTCGATGGGTGGGGCCTCTTTGCGGGCGTCGCCCTTGTCCTTGCCGGCAATCTGCATGCCGCAGATGCGATAGAAGTTGTAGTCGTGGTACTTGCCGGTACCGGCGATCTGCAGGTGTTCCTTTTCGTACACCATGTCCTGGCGCTGGTACTCGCACATCTCGAAATCCGGGGTCAGTTGAATGGCGTTGGTAGGGCAGGCCTCCTCGCACATGCCGCACATGATGCAGCGCGAGAAATTGATGCGGAAAAATTCGGGGTACCAGCGCCCGTCCTCCCGAACTCCCTGTTGCAGGGCGATGCAGTCCACCGGGCAGGCCACGGCGCAGAGGTTGCAGGCGACGCAGCGTTCCTCCCCGTCCGGGTCATTGGTCAGCACGATGCGGCCGCGGTAGCGAGGCGCCAGATAGGGCTTCTGTTCCGGGTACTGCACCGTTTCCGCCCGCGTGAAGGTGTGCAGCAGAATGCGCCAGATGGTGCGGAACTGACTGAACAGGGAATCAAACATTGGCTCCTCCGTGCAGGTGCAGCGCCACCGCCCCGGTCAACAACAGGTTGATCAGGGTGATCGGCAGCATGAATTTCCAGCCCAGCGACATCAATTGGTCGTAGCGCGGGCGCGGAATCGCGGCCCGCAACAAAATGAAAAAACAGATGAAGACACTGGTCTTGAGAATGAACCAGACCCAGCCGGGAGCCCACTCCGGACCCAGCCAGCCACCAAAGAACAGGGTGGTGATCATGGCGGAAACCAGCGTCACGCCGAGGTACTCACCGAGCATGAACATGGTGAATTTCATGCCGCCATACTCGGTGTGAAAGCCCGCAGTCAGTTCGTGCTCGGCCTCGGGCAGATCGAAGGGCAGGCGGTGGCTCTCGGCGATACCGGCAATCAGGAACACGTACAGACCCAGGATCTGCGAGAAGCAGAACCAGCCATCCCGCTGGGCCAGCACGATGTCGCGCAGGCTGAAACTGCCGCTGAGCATGACCACACCCATCAGCGACAGGCCCATGAACACCTCGTAGCTGACCATCTGTGCGGCGCTGCGCAGGCCGCCCAGCAGTGCGTACTTGTTGTTCGAGGCGAGCCCGCCTAGCAACACGCTGTACACCGCCAGTGAGGACACGCCCAGGAAAAACAGCAGGCCGATGTTGAGATCGATGATGTAGAGGTTTTCGGAAAAGGGCACCACCGCAAAACCCATCAGCATCGCCACCACGATGGCGGTGGGGGCGACGATGAACACTACCCGATCCGCAAAGGGCGGCACCCAGTCGTGTTTCCCCATCAGTTTGAGCATGTCCGCCACTACCTGAAAGGTCCCGAACGGCCCCAGCCGATTGGGGCCGTAACGGTCCTGCCAGACTCCCAGCAAGCGCCGCTCGAACCAGGTCAGCACTGCCGCCCAGCCGATAACACCCACCAGCACCAGCAGCGAAAACAGGATGGTAAGGGTTTCAGACATCCCCGGCCCCCGCGGCGTCGGTACCGATCAGGCGGGGTTGGCGGCGCTGCCATTCGCCATCCCGCCGCAAGCTGGCGCTGACCTGATCCAACAGGCCCAGGCTGTCGGGATGACCGGCGCTGTAGGCGGCGCATCCCGGGGGCAGACTCTGGTCCAGCACCAGTTCCAGGCTGATGCCGGCCAAACTGACGCCATCGCCTTCCTCGACACCCAGAGCCGCCGCATCTTCGCCATTGAGGTAGATACAGGCCGGGCCCGCGACCTCCCGTATTCGCTCCACCCGCATGCTCAATTCGTCGCTGCCAAAGGCCCGGTAGCGGGGAATGAGCAAGCTGTGGCCGGCGGGCAGTTGCACCTCGCCGGTCGCCACGGACGGGATAGGGGAAGGCGGCGGCGTTGCCGCGTCCAGCAATCTCACCCCATCGCTGCCGGCGCGCAGCTCGCCGCCCACCTCTTCCTGGAATTTGTGAAGGGATTGATTGGAGTTCCAGCCCGGTGACCAGACCCAGGGCAACACCGCCGCGGAGCCTTCGCCGCTGCTGCCTTCCATGCTGTAGGCCAGGGGGGATTCCGGGTCTTCGCTCTGCTTGGGTTCGTGCACCGATACATCGGCCAGCATGGCGGTGCGGCCACTGTAGCGAGGGGGTTGCCGGGGTATCTTCAGGCCCCTGTTGCGGAAACTGTGGTCCGGCGCACAGGTGCCGACGCCGGCCAGCAGCGGCTGGCTGTCGGCGCAACGTTGACAGACTTCATCGAAGGACGGCGATGCGCCGCCGAGAGCCGCCAGCCAGCGCCAGGCGGGGCGCCGCTGGGCGGTGGGCAGGTAGACCGGAAAGCTGCGCTGGGCGCGGCCCTCGCTGCTGACCAGGGTACACTCGGTTTCGGTGAACGCCGCACTCGGCAGTACCCAGTCACACAATTCCAGCGTCCGGTTTTCCAGGCAGTCCAGGCCGATACAGCAATCGATGTGATCCATCAATTCGCGCACCCGGGTGTCGCCGGCGCGCCGGAACAAATCGTTTTCCAGAACCAGCAGCGTTTCGATCTCTCCGCGGCGGGCGCGCTCCGCCAGCGAGTTCAGGGTCGGCCCATCGGCCTGGCCCAGCAGGGTCACTCCCATGCTGTTGCATTCGGGCAGGCAGTAACTGAGCATGGCGGCCCTCTCCTGCCGACACAGGGCCTGGGCCAGGGCGGCGGCCCGGTCGATCAGGACTTCGCTGGCGCTGGTTCCGCAAATGATCAGGGGCCGTTGCGCCACTGCGAGATCGGCAGCGATTTGCGCCGCCAGTGAGTCGCCGCCGGGGTTTTGCAGTGCCGCCAGGCAATCTTCGGCCAGTTGCCCCTGGCCCTCCGGGGTCAGTTCACTGTTGCTGCGAGCCACGTCCGCCAGCCCGGTTCGATACCCGGCGACGATGTGCAGGGGGCTGAGCCGGTCCTGCGCCAGGTTGCGAATGGCGGCATCATGCCAGGGTTGCAGGCCCATCTTCGCCGCCAGCCGGTGGGCTTCATTGCGCACCGACTGGCGCAGGGCCAAAGCCAGCCGTGGGGCGCTGTGGGTGACATCCTCTCCCAGTATCAGTATCGCATCGGCGCTCTCGATTTCGGCGAGTGAGGGATTGTGGGCGGGGCTGGCCAGCAAGTGGGCGAGTATGCGCTGTGCCTTTGCGTGTTCCGCGTCGGCCATGCCGGTACAGAAATTGTCCGCCCCCACCAGTTCCCGCAACAGGAAGTTGGCTTCCAGGCCGGCCCGCGGCGAGCCGATGGCCGCCACTTTGCCGTTGCCCAAACGGCTGCTGATCGCCTGCAACGCCACGTCGCTGTCCTCGGCGCGAAAGCTGCCGTCCGCCAGCCGGCGGGCGGGGTAGTCCAGGCGCTGCTCGGCGTTGACAAATCCGCCGCCGAAGCGACCCCGGTCGCAGAGGAAATAACCGTTTACCTCGCGGTTGAAGCGGTTGTGAATGCGCTTCAGCCTGCCGTAGCGCTCACCGGGCAGGGTATTGCAGCCGACCCCGCAACCGACGCACACCGAAGGCGCCGATTGCAGGTCCCACTTGCGGGTGTACTCGTGTACCAGGGCCTTGTCGGTGAACACGCCGGTGGGACAGACCTCTACCAGGTTGCCGGCAAATTCACTTTCCAGCAGCCCCTCCTGATGGCGGCCGAAGTAGATGTGGTCGCGGGCGGCCAGCGCCGCCAGGTCGGTCCCGCCGGCGTAGTCCTGGTAGTAGCGAGTGCAGCGATAACAACTGATGCAGCGGTTCATTTCGTGGTGAATCAGCGGCCCCAGGTATTGATTGCGGTGGGTATTCTTGCGGCCCCGGTAGTGGCGGTCGCGGTGCCCCACCATCACCGTCATGTCCTGCAGGTGGCACTCGCCGCCCTCGGCACAGACCGGGCAATCGTGGGGATGGTTCAGCATCAGCGACTCGACGATGGCCTGGCGGAAATTGCACGCCTGATCGCCATTCAGGGAAAAAACCGCCCCGTCGGTGGCCGGCGTCATGCAGCCCATGACCACCCGTCCGTGCGCATCTTCCTCGCGCTGATACTGCACCAGGGCGCACTGCCGGCAGGCACCCACCGAGCCCAGCGCCGGGTGCCAGCAGAAATAGGGCAGGTCCAGACCGAGATTGAGGCAGGTCTCCAGCATATTTGCCCCGTCCTCCACCTGGTATTCGATACCGTCTATCTTGACGCTGGCCATCTCAGTCCGCTTCTCCGTAGGGGCAGCCGCCGAGGCGAATGTGGTTCTCGAAATCTTCCCGGAAGTAGTGCAGAGCACTCTGCAGGGGTTCCATGGCGCCGGGCGCCAGGGCGCAATGGGTGTTGCCGATGGCGCCTATGTAACTCACCTGCCGCTCCAGGGTTTCCAGGTCCTCCCCGCACCCGCGTCCGTTCTCGATGTCGTCCAGCACCTGCCCGGACCAGGGCAGGCCATCGCGGCAGGGGGTACAGAAACCGCAGGATTCCTGGGCAAAAAAGTCAATCAGGTTCTTGACGAAGGCCACCGGGCAACTGCGATCGTCGAGAATGATCATGGTCCCCGTGCCCATGCGCGACCCGGCCTTGCCGATGGAGGAGTAGTCCATGGGCAGGTCCAGGTGTTCCGGTACCAGGAAATCGGTGGAGCCACCTCCCGGCAGCAGGCCGCGCAGGGTGTAGCCATCTTCCATGCCGCCGGCCCAGTGTTCCAGAATTTCCCGGATCGGGGTGCCCATGGGCAGTTCCCAGCAACCCGGATTTTTGACCCGGCCGCTGACCCCGTACAACTTGGTGCCGGCATCCTCGGTGGCGCTCAGATCGATGAACCACTGGGCGCCGTGTTCGATGATATGCGGGATGTTGCACAGGGTCTCGACGTTGTTGACGATGGTGGGCCGGCCCCACAGGCCACTGACCTGCGGAAACGGAGGTTTGGCGCGGGGATTGGCGCGTTTACCCTCCAGGGCGGAGATCAGGGCGGTTTCTTCACCACAGATGTAGCGACCGGCACTG